>SSTB01000159.1 GCA_009469665.1 Azonexaceae bacterium
CCCCCGGGAATCGCCGCCCGGCTCTTGATGCCCATGAGCCACTCGTTCTCCCGCAGGTACTGGCCGATCTTGCCAGTCATGGCGAGGAGGGCTGCGGAGGACTGCTCGATTTCGTAAAGCGCTCCGGAAAGGGCTTCTTCGGAGATTTCCGGATTGTTGCGGTAGGCGAGCAGGGTTTGTCGCTGACGCTCGAGCTCCTGAATGAGATCCATCTTGAGGTCGGCTCGGCCCGCCACCTCCAGGATTTCAAAGAGGGTCACCAGGGCAACGTGGTGCTCCTGGGCCCCCTCCAGTTGCGCAAAATAGAGGGTCTTGTCGAACAGGTCTTCCAGGCGCAGGAGGGTGCGAATGCGCTCGTTGAAGGGGTACTCGTAGGTGATCACGGGCTGGCGCCGTCCGACAAATTCGCGAAAATGCCTGAATTCTGAGCCATTTGCAGCAAAATCTCAACAGGCTGCTTGAAGTTTTGCGGCGGCCAATTCGAGGTATTTCCTGTGCAGGGGACGCACCTTTTCGCCCAACCGGTCCAGCGCACCATCATTGTGCAGCACCTCGGTGGCGGCGGCCAACCTTGCTTCCCGGGTGGCCTGGGCCGCCATGACCGCCCGCACTTCGGCCTCCCCCAGTCCGCTACGCGCGCCAACCCGGGCGATGCGCAGAGCATCGTCGCAATCGACCACCAGAACGCGGTCACAGGCGCCCCGGTAGACGCCGGTCTCCACCAGGAGCGGTACTGCGAGGATTACGTAGGGAGAGGAGGCCGCCCGGCAGCGCGTGAAGGCTGCCTGGCGGATAAGGGGGTGCAGGATGGACTCCAGACGCCCCCGCGCCACAGGGTCCGCAAATACCAGGGCGCGCATGGCGGCGCGATCGAGGCCACCGTCGGTCTGGCGGACGGCCGAACCGAAGGCCTGCACGAGAGCCGCCATGGCTTCGCCGCCGGGCGCAGTCAGTTCATGGGCGATGCCGTCCGTATCGACAACCGCTGCCCCCTCAGCCGCAAAACACGCAGCCACCGCCGTTTTGCCACTGCCGATCCCGCCGGTAAGACCGACTATAAAGCCACTCACGGACAGGCCTGGGACTTGAGTTCGGGAAGCTCGGCCGCAACGGCCCCCAGCAGAGCCTCGCGGCTCTCGGCCGGACCGATGGCGTCCAGGCTGTGCTGGGCTTCCTTTCCGGAGCGCGGCCCATGCCGCGCGCTCTTGACGCCCTGCGCCCGCAATTCGGCCAGCCGTCCCTGGGCGCCCGCCTCGGCGGAGAAAACCCCCAGGGAAATGGCCAGGTGATTCGGCCCCTGCTCCTGAATGACGAAGTAGTCACCGACCCCTAGGCGCCGCAACTCCGCAGCCTTGCGATCGGCGTCGGCCTTGCTCGCCTGAGGGGGAATGAAGACCCACCACGTTCCTCCATCGGGGACTAATTGGCGTCGGTTCTGCCGGAAAGCATCGAACTTTCCGGCCAGCAGGGCGGAAAGCCGGTCCGCCTCGACAGCAGCCATGCCGCTCCAGTGCAGACATATGGTGGCTGGATCGGCTGTCCCGGCAGGCAGGGTCTGGGCTTCCGCAGGTGCAGCTGGCGCCGCTCCCGGCACCGCCCCGGGGGCAGAGGCCCCACCTTCGGCCGGGGCCGCGCCGTGGGAGACGACCTTGACCTGCTCGGGCCGCACCTGCTGCTCGGCGCGCAGGGCGTCGGGGTTTTCCGGATGTCCGAAGTAGCCCTCTGTATAGGCAAAGAAGAGCAGATTGGCGAGGACGAGGAGGAAGACGAGAATTCGCATCAGGGGGCGCAAGGCAGCGGGACGGCCTGGAACGGTGCGCTCCAGGCGGCAAGGCATTAACTTAACCGAAATGACGGCAGCGTCCAAGAAACCGCCTATGCTGCCCTCCAAAGGCGAGAGCCCGTCCGGGCCGCTTTCCCTCGCCGCCAGGCAGGAGCGCGGGGGTTCAGGGGCCTTGCGCGCCCGGCGCGCTCACCGGGCGGCAGATCCCGCCGCCCGGTACGGCTCGACCAGGGCAACCCGGTTGCGCCCGGCCCGCTTGGCCGCATAGAGCGCCGCATCCGCCGCTTGCACAAGCTCGGCCGCGCTGCTCCCGGCATCGGGGCGGGCATTGGCGATGCCGAAGCTGCAGGTCACGAAGCTTGCTACTCCCCCCACATGGGGAATGCGCAGGGACTCCACCGACCGGCGCATGCGTTCGGCGACCGCAGCGGCTCCGCCGGCATCGTCCCCCGGCAGAACGGCAGCAAACTCTTCGCCGCCATAGCGGGCCACCAGATCCTCGATGCGAAACAGGGAGTCGTGCAGGGCTCCGGCGACGGCTTCCAGGCAGCGGTCCCCCGCCTGATGGCCGTAGTGGTCGTTGTACTGCTTGAAGAAATCGACGTCGCAGACGATGACGCCTACCGGCGTGTGCTGCCGCATGGCGCGCCGCCACTCGCTGGCCAGGACTTCGTCGAAACGGCGTCGGTTGGGAATGTGGGTGAGCCCATCGACGTAGCTCATCTCCGTGAGTAGGCGATGGGCATCGCGCAGAGCCTCGCGCATGGTGGCGATACGCAGCATGGCCCGCACCTTGGCCATCAGGACGATTTCTGAAATGGGTTTGGTCAGGTAGTCGTCGCCCCCCGCCATGATGCCCTGCGCCAGGGCTTCGTCATCGGTCGCCGAAGACAGGAAGACGATGGGCGTCCAGGCCAGCAGATCGGCCTTTTCGCTGGATTTCTCCCGGGCCCGGATGCGCCGCGCCACTTCCAGGCCGTCCAGGTCCGGCAGGGCGGTGTCGAGCAGCACCAGGGCCGGCGCCAGCTCCTGGTAACGGGCGAGGGCCTCCTGCGCGCTGCCCACGGCCACCGGGCGGGCATCGGGCAACTGGGCCAGACAGTCGCAGATCAGATCCCGGTTGGAAGGGGAAGGCTCGACCACCAGCACCACGGGTATGTTGCATGCATTCATTGTTATCGGCTCACGCTGAGTTGCCCACCGCCACGCTCGTTCCCCGGCGATGATCCCAAAGGCGGGCAAACAGGTAAAGTACCGCCTGCCCCGCCGAACCTGCCGTTCGATCCGATGTCCGCCCTGTTCAATCCGCTACGCTGCCACCCCAGCCTCTCCTCCCCGCCCGCGGTGCGCGTCGAAGGCGCGGCCTGCTTTGACGCGGGCGATCTCGCCGTCGATTTCATGCTCACGGGCGAGCTGGCCACCCTGCTCATTCCTCCTCCGGGACCGGCGCGCCCCTCCGACGGGCTGTGGCAGCACACCTGCTTCGAAGTCTTTGCCGCGCCGCCGGACGGCGAGGCCTATCGCGAATTCAACCTTTCTCCGTCCGGCTGCTGGGCCACCTACGCCTTCGCGGACTATCGCGAGCGGCAATCGGACTTCGCCCCCGCCGCCCCGCCCGCCATCCTGGCCTGCCATGGTGAGGGCCGGCTGAGCCTGGGGGCCATCATCCCCGCCGTTTTACTGCCCCGGGGGCGGCCGCTCCGCCTCGGCCTCAGCGCGGTGCTGGAAAGCCGGAGCGGCGCCCTCTCCTACTGGGCCCTCGCCCATCCGGCCCCCCAACCCGATTTCCACGACCGCCGGGGATTCGTCCTCACTTGCCCCGACCCTGCCCCGCCCGCCCCATGACTCCCGTCACTACCTTCGGCCTCGACAGCCTCCTTGCCGACCCTGCCCTGCGCCGCCCCCTGGCGGGCCGCCGGGTCGCCCTCCTGGCTCATCCCGCCTCGGTCAGCGCCGATCTGACCCACACCCTGGACGCCCTCGCCGCCCTGCCCGAGCTGCACCTCAGCGCTGCCTTTGGCCCCCAGCACGGCCTGCGGGGCGACAAGCAGGACAACATGGTCGAATCTCCGGATTTCCTGGATCCGCTCCTGGGCATCCCGGTCTTCAGTCTCTACGGCGAGGTGCGCCGCCCCACCCCCGCCATGATGGACAGCTTCGACGTGCTGCTGGTGGATCTCCAGGACCTGGGCTGCCGCATCTACACCTTCATCACCACCCTGCTCTACGTTCTGGAAGAAGCCGCCGCCCGCGGCAAAGCCGTGTGGGTGCTCGATCGCCCCAACCCGGCGGGCCGCCCGGTGGAAGGCCTCACCCTGCGCCCGGGCTGGGAGAGTTTCGTCGGTGCCGGCCCGCTCCCCATGCGCCACGGCCTCACCCTGGGGGAACTGGGTGCCTGGTTCGTCGCCAGGGGCCGCCTCGACCTCGAATACCGGGTGATCCCCATGAGCGGCTGGCAGCCTGACGCCGCACCGGGCTGGGGCTGGCCCCTGGGCGAACGCACCTGGATCAACCCCAGCCCCAACGCGGCCAATCTCTTCATGGCCCGCGCTTACGCCGGGACAGTGATGCTGGAAGGCACGACTCTTTCCGAAGGCCGCGGCACCACACGCCCCCTGGAACTCTTCGGCGCCCCGGACCTCGACGCCCGCGCCCTGGCGGCCGAGATGGCCCGTCTCGCTCCGGAGTGGCTGGCCGGCTGCCGCCTGCGGGAATGCTGGTTCGAACCCACCTTCCACAAGCACGCCGGCAAACTGTGCCACGGCCTGCAAATCCACGTCGAGGACGGCCGCTACGAACACGCCGCCTTCCGCCCCTGGCGCCTGATGGCCCTCGCCTTCAAGTCCCTGCGGCGCCTCCGCCCGGAATACCCCCTGTGGCGGGATTTTCCCTACGAGTACGAGCGGGACCGGCTGGCCATCGACCTCATCAACGGCTCGCCCCTCCTGCGAGAATGGGTCGACGACCCGACCGCCCAACCCGGCGATCTGGATGCCCTGGCACGGGCGGACGAAGCCGCCTGGCGGACCGAACGGCAGCCCCACCTCCTGTACGCCTCATGAAAATCACGAGACGACTTCCCAGGATTCTTTGACGCACATCAAGCCGCCGCCGGGCACCATGGGAACCGTGTCGGGGCGTTCGCTCCGGTGCAATCAGCTCCGGAACCATCGGTTCCGAATTGTGAAACCCAACAGGAGACTCATCATGGTCTGGCAAACTCCCGCAGCTTGCGACATGCGTTTCGGCTTTGAAATCACGATGTACATCGCCACTCGCTAAGAGCGTTCTTGCACCCGCCGGCTCGTCCCTGACGGCCGGCGGGCCCAACCCGACGCGCAGCCTGCGAGTGCCTCCGCAAGCTGCGACGAGGGAATCTCCGGCAACGGGCGAAACCGCCCGGAGAACAGATGACATCGGGACGTCGCGGTCGCAACCGACCGGACGTCCCGATTTTCTTGGCCGAGGCTTTTTGTCTCGGTCCGGGTAACTAAGATGCGAATTCACATCCTCGGCGCCGGCGCCGGCGGCGGTTTTCCTCAGTGGAACTGCAACTGTCCCAACTGCGACGGCCTGCGCAAGGGCACCATCCGGGCCACCGCCCGCACCCAGTCCTCCATCGCCGTTTCCGGTGATTCGGAAGACTGGGTTCTATTCAACGCCTCCCCCGACGTCCTGCAACAGGTGCAGCGCTTCCCCGCCCTGCAACCAGCCCGCAGCCTGCGCGATACGGCCATCCGGGCCATCGTCCTCATCGACGCCCAGATCGACCACACCACCGGGCTCTACATGTTGCGCGAACATCGTCAGCCCCATGCGCTGTGGTGCACCTCCCTGGTACGGGAAGACCTCAGTACCGGGAACCCCCTCTTCAAGGTGCTGGAGCATTACTGCGACCTCGACTGGCACGACATCCCCTTGACCGGGAGCTTCGCCATGGACGGCATCAAGGGCCTGGAATTCACCGCCCTGCCGCTGATCAGCAATGCCCCCCCCTATTCGCCCCACCGTGACCATCCCCAGCCCGGCGACAACATCGGCGTCAGCATCACCGACCCCAAGAGTGGCCGCCGCCTGTTCTACGCCCCCGGCCTGGGCCAGATGGAAGACCACGTCTGGGCGGCGATGCAAGCCGCCGACTGCGTCCTGGTGGACGGCACCCTGTGGACCGACGACGAGATGATCCGCCTGGGGGCCTCGACCAAGACTTCCCGCGCCATGGGCCATCTGCCCCAGTCCGGCCCGGACGGCATGATCGAATGGCTCGACCGCCTGCCGGCCACGACGCGCAAGATCCTCATCCATATCAACAATACCAATCCCATCCTCAACGAAGACAGCCCCGAGCGGGCCGAGCTGACCCGCCACGGAATCGAAGTTTCTTACGATGGAATGGAAATCGAACTATGACCCACCTCGCCATGCTGAACGACACCCGCGCCCCCTGGTCCCCGGAGGAATTCGAAGCCAAGCTCCGGGACAAGGGCACCGGCTACCACATCTACCACCCCTTCCACGTCATGATGGCCGAAGGCAAGCTGACTCAGAAGCAGCTCCAGGGCTGGGTCGCCAACCGCTTCTACTACCAGATCGCCATTCCCGTGAAGGACGCCGCGATCATGGCCAACTGCCCGGACCGGGAAGTGCGCCGCGAGTGGATTCAGCGCATCCTCGACCACGACGGGTACGAAATCGGCGGCGTCAAGGATCCCGGCGGCATCGAAGCCTGGATTCAACTGGGCATCGCCACCGGCCTGACCCGGGAGGACGTGACTTCCCTGCGCTTCGTCGCCCCCGCATCGCGCTTCGCGGTGGACGCCTACATCAACTTCGCTCGCCAGCAGCCCTGGCAGGAAGCCATCGCCTCCAGCCTCACCGAACTCTTCGCCCCCCACATCCACCAGCAGCGCATCGACACCTGGCCGGACCAGTACCCCTGGGTCAGACCGGAAGGCCTGCAATACTTCAAGAACCGCCTGACCCAGGCCCGCCGCGACGTGAAGCACGGCCTGCGCTTCACCCTGGATTACTTCAGCCAGTCCCGCGCCCTGCAGGAACGGGCCCTGGAAATCCTCCAGTTCAAGCTCGACGTGCTCTGGGCTCTGGCCGATTCCATCATGCTCAGCCAGTGCGAA
>SSTB01000160.1 GCA_009469665.1 Azonexaceae bacterium
CGGGACGCCACCTCGCGCAGGAGTTCGTCTCCCACCTGGTGGCCCAGGGTGTCGTTGATGACCTTGAAGCGGTCCAGGTCGATGAACATGAGGGCCACTTTCCAGCCGTGCCGGCGGGCGTCGGGCAGCGCCTGGGCCAGGCGCATGTGCAGCGCAAGGCGATTGGGCAGGCCCGTGAGGGGGTCGTGCTGGGCCATGTGACGCACCCGGTCCTCGGCCCGCCGCCGCTGGGTAACGTCGGTCAGCAACCAGATGTAGTGCGTTGCCTGGCCGGTCAGGCGGTCGTTGACCCGGGTGACGAGGATGCTGGCGATGAAGTTTTCGCCATTCTTGCGCTGCACTTCAAGTTCGCCGTGCCAGGTTCCGTCGCTGCTCAGGGCGTCGCCAAAGCCTGCGGTCTGGGTGTCGTGCTGCGCCAGCAGGAGACCGTCGGCGGCCAGTCCCAGCAATTCGTAACCCTCGTGGCCGGTGAGTTCGGTAAAAGCCGGGTTGGTCGAGATGATGCGCTGGGCGTCGTCGGTGATGACGATGGCCGTAGGGCTATTGTCGAACACCAGATCGGCGAGTTGCAGGCGGGCCTCGGCGCGCTTGCGCTCACTGATGTCGGTGTAGACGGTGACGAAACTGCCGTCGGGCAATGGCGTTCCCCGCACTTCCAACGCCAGGCCATTGGGGCGCACGCGCTCGAAGAGATGGGGTTTGCGTTCTTGGGCGCGGGTGACGATTTCCCGGGTAAGCGCCTTGGGGTCTCCGGGGCCATACTCGCCGCGGGCTGCGTTGTAGGCGATGAAGCGCTCGAAGGGGGGCTTGGCCTCGGCGAAGAGTTGGTCGGGAAAATCGAGGAGGCTGCGGAATTGGGCATTGTGGACGACCAGCCTGAGTTGATCGTCGAAAAGCGACAGGCCGCCGGGGAAGTTGGCGACCACAGAATCGAGCAGGTCGTGCTGACGGCGCAGTTCTGCCTCGGCGGCCTTCGACTCGCTGATGTCGGTATAGGTGGTGACGAAGCCGGCGATGCGGCCATCCAGGAACAGGGGCTGGCCATGGATCAGGTGGGTTCTCCCGGAACTGCGCTTGCGCTCCAGCTGGTGGGGCTCGAAGCGGAGAGCCGTGGCGACCAGTCGTGCGACGTGTTCCTCAGGGTCGCCGGGGCCGTATTCGCCCCGCTGGGCCGCGATGCGGGCCAGATCGGCAAATTCGGCCCCCTCGTGGACGGCTTCGGGCGGAAGTTCAAGCAGGCTGACGAAGGTGGCGTTCCACAGGCGCAGGCGAAGATTCTCGTCGAAGACGCTGATGCCTTGGGGAATGTGTGCGAGGACCGCGGCCAGGTAGGCATGCTGCCGATGCATCTCCTGCTCGATGGCCTTGCGTTCGGAAATGTCCTGCACGGTGCCGCTGGCCCGCAGGGGGGCGCCGTCCTCGCCCAGGGTGGTGCGGCCGTGGATCAGGAAGTGGCGGCATTCCTCCCCCGGCCCCGGGACGCGGAATTCGATCTGGTAGGGCAGAGCCAGCGCGTGACCCCGAGTCATGGCGGCGGCGACCCGCTCGCGGTCGTCCTCATGGACCTGCAGGAGAAAGAGGCCGGGGGTGGGGACGACCGACCCCGGTTGCATACCGAAGAGGCGGAAGCATTCGTCGGACCACCACAACTGATTGCTGAGCAGATCCCTTTCCCAATTGCCGATCCGGGCGATGCGCTGGGCTTCGAGCAGAAGCAGCAGATGGCGCTCGTCGATGGGACTGGCCGAAAGCGGACTCTTGCCGGTGCCGCTATCGGCGCCTAGGGGGGCGAGCAGGGGGCGAGGAGTCTCCAAGATCGTAGTGCCGCGGGCCAGAAGGGGCTCATCATACTCCGGCCCCCGGGGGGAGCGGGCGTCGAAGTGGGGGATTTCCTTGAAATTGCCGAAAATGTCAGTGGATTGCCGAATTTATCGGTGACTGCGAACCCAGGTCAGCCAGTTCCGGTGTACCTCGGGGTCCAGGGCCGCGACGGCGGAGCGGCGCCAGGGCGGGGCCGCCGCGAAATCGTCGCAATCCAGGGTGGCCACGCGGCCCCCGGCTTCGGCGAGGAGCAGGGCGCCAGCGGCATAGTCCCACAGCAGTTGCCCCCCGTGCAGCAGGATGTCGGCGCGGCCCGCCGCCAGATAGCACCACTCCAGGACGCTGGCGCCGAAGTTGCGCTGGGAGTAATAGGGGCAGTCGGCGGCTAGGGCCGCGGCCAACGGTGCCGGCAGGCGCTTGAGGTCCACCAGGGCGACGGATTTTTCCAGCCGGGGTTCCGGGTTGCGCAGCGGGAGGGGTTCGCCGTTCAGGCGGGCGCCGCCGCCCAAGGTGGCGGTGAACATTTCGTCTGCGATGGGGGCGTAGGTTACGCCGAGGACCGCTCGGCCATGCTGCATGAGGGCGACCGAGACCGCGAAATAGGGCAGGCCGACGAGGAAATTGGTCGAGCCGTCCACAGGATCGAAGCACCACAGGCCCTCGTGGCCGGCGGCCAGGGCAGCGCGCTGATCGGGTTCTGGCATCTCCTCGCCGATCACGGGCAGATCGGCGATTCCGCGCAGGGCGTCGGCGAGGAAGTGCTGGGCGGCCACGTCGGCCTCGGTCAGCACCGAGCCATCGGATTTGTGCTCCCGCACCACCTGGAGGAAGCGGGGCATGATCTCCTGCCGGGCCACCGCGCGCACGGCGGCTTCGACCTGGGGCAGGAGGGCGGCGGTGTCGAAACTCATGTCCGCCATTTGATCGAACAGCCGATGGAAGGCGTCTGTTGACGCGGGCCTTCCCCGCTGCGGGCGATCTGGAGCATGGCTTCGTAGAGCTCCCGAGGGGCACCGGGGGGCGCGGGGTCGCGTCCGGAAGCGTCAAGGCGTCCGCGGTATTGCAGCTGCAGGTCGGCGTTGTAGCCGAAGAAATCCGGGGTGCACACGGCGCCGTAGGCCCTGGCCACGGCTTGGCTCTCGTCGACCAGGTAAGGGAAGGGCAGGGCCAGTTCCTCGGCCCAGCGAACCATGTTGGCGAAGGAGTCGTCGGGATAGGCGACGGCATCGTTGCTCATGATGGCGACGGTGCCGATACCCTGGGGTTGCAAGTCCCGCGCATCGCGGATCAGGCGGTCGATGATGGCCTTGACGAAGGGGCAGTGGTTGCACATAAAGACCACCAGAAGTCCCCGTGGCCCGGCGACGGAAGCGAGGCTGTGCTGGCGACCGTCGGTGCCGGTCAGGTCGAAGGCGGGGGCCGGACGGCCGAAATCACACACCGGTGGGTTGAGAGCGGCCATGGAAGGTGCCTGGGAGGGGGATTTCGCCCATAATAGCATCGATGAATTCCCCCCGTTTCTACTGCCGCGAGCCCCTCGCTCCGGGCGCCCACATCCAGCTTCCCGAGCCCGTGGCGCGCCATGCGGTGCGCGTGTTGCGTCTGGCCGCAGGAGCGGAGCTGGTCTTGTTCGACGGGCGGGGGGGCGAGTATCCGGCCCGCATCGAGCGCATCGAGCGCGAGCGGGTTGTGGCGGGGGTCGGCGCCTGGGATGCGGTGGAGCGGGAATCCGCCCTCGAGGTGACGCTGATCCAGGCCCTCCAGGCGGGCGAAAAGATGGATTACACCATCCAGAAGGCGGTTGAACTGGGGGTCACGGCCATCGTCCCCGTGGAGAGCCGGCGCAGCGTGACCCGCCTTGCCGGCGAGCGGGCGGGGCGGCGCGTCGCCCACTGGCAGGGGGTCGCCGCGGCGGCCTGTGAGCAGTGCGGGCGCAACCAGGTGCCGAGCGTGGCGCCAGTGGAACGCCTGGAAAACTGGTTGGCCCGGCGGTCCGGAGAGGCCTTGCGCCTCATGCTGGCGCCGGGGGCCGGGCAGACCCTGGCGGACCTGCCCCCGACGCCCCGGGTGCAGTTGCTCATCGGGGCCGAAGGGGGGCTGGATCCCCAGGAGATCCTGGCCGCGGAGCAGTCGGGATTCCGGGCGGTGCGCCTCGGGCCCCGGGTGTTGCGCACCGAGACGGCGGGGCTCGCTGCCCTGGCAGCGATGCAGACTTTGTGGGGCGATTTTCGGGGGGTGTAAGGATGTTCGAATCGGCTGAACTGGGTCATGTCATCGATAGGGCCACCTTCCGCAAGGAAGTCCCGAAACTGCGGGCGGCCCTGCTCGACGTGCAGTACGACATGCTGCAAAAGAAGGATTTCCCCGTCGTGGTGCTCATCAGCGGCGTAGATGGCAGCGGAAAGGGGGAGACCATCAATCTCCTCTATTCCTGGATGGATCCCCGCCACATTTCGACCCTGGCCTTTGCCGCCCCCAGCGACGAGGAGCGGGAGCGCCCCTTCATGTGGCGCTACTGGCGCGCACTGCCCCCCAAGGGCAAGGTCGGCATCTTTGCCGGTTCCTGGTATTCGCAGCCCATCGCCGACCGCATCGCCCGCAGCATGCGGCGTTCCGAACTTGATCAGGTACTGGACGACATCAACCGCTTCGAAGCCATGCTGGTGAACGAAGGAGCCCTGGTGCTCAAGTTCTGGTTCCACCTTTCCAAGGAGGGCCAGAAAAAGCGCCTCAAGGCCCTGGCCAGGAATCCCCGCACGGCCTGGCGGGTGACCAAGGCGAGCTACGATCGCCTGAAGACTTACGACGAATTGCAGAAAGTGGCCGGCCATGTCCTGCGGGTGACCAATACGGCCCATGCGCCGTGGATCATCGTCGAGGGCACCGACGACGAATACCGCTCGCTCACCGTGGGGCGCATCGTCCTGGATTCCATGACCCGCAGGCTGCAACAGGCTGAGCGGCCGCGAGTGCCGGTGGCGCCGCCCATCGTGCGCACCATAGACGCCATGAGTGTTCTCACCGAACTCGATCTGGGCCAGAAGCTGGCGCGCAAGGAATACGAACGGGAACTGGCCCGCTGGCAGGGGAGACTCGCCGAGTTGGCCCACGATCCCCGCTTCACCGGTGGCCGCTCCCTGGTGATGGTGTTCGAAGGATCGGACGCCGCAGGCAAGGGGGGCAGCATCCGCCGCACGGTAGAGGCCCTCGATGCCCGACAATACCAGATCGTCCCCATTGCCGCGCCCACCGAGGAGGAGCGCGCCCAGCCCTACCTGTGGCGCTTCTGGCGCCACCTGCCGCGTACCGGGCGCATCACGGTCTTCGACCGCTCCTGGTACGGTCGCGTGCTGGTGGAGCGGGTCGAGGGCTTCTGCTCCGAAGAGGACTGGCTGCGGGCCTACGCCGAGATCAACGATTTCGAGCATCAGATGGTCGCGGCCGGGGCGGTGGTGGTCAAGTTCTGGCTCCAGATCAGTGCCGACGAGCAACTGCGCCGCTTCCAGGAGCGTCAGGACACGGAGTTCAAGCGCTTCAAGATCACCGAGGAGGACTGGCGAAACAGGGAAAAATGGGATCAGTACGCGACCGCGGTGTGCGACATGGTGGACCGTACTTCCACCGGGCTCGCCCCCTGGACCCTGGTGGAAGCCAACGACAAGAATTTCGCCCGCATCAAGGTGCTGCGCACCGTCTGCGAGCGATTGGAGAATGCCCTGCGCGACGACGAGGCCAAATGAGCGACGATCTGTACGATGAAAACTTCGTAGCCTGGTTTCGGGCGGTGACACCCTACATCAATGCCTTTCGTGGCAAGACCTTTGTCGTCGCCTTCGGGGGCAAGGCCATCGAGGAAGGCCACACCAAGACGCTGGCCTACGACGTGAATCTGCTTGCCGCCCTGGGCATCCGGCTGGTCCTGGTCCACGGCGCCCGGCCCCAGATCGAGGAGGAACTGGAGGAAAAGGGCCTGCCTTCCCTTTACCACCGGGGCTACCGCATCACCGATGCGGCCACTCTGGACTGTGTCCTCGACGCGGTGGGCAGCGTCTATCTCGAAGTGGAAGCCCTCCTTTCCCAGGGGCTGCCGAACACGCCCATGGCCAACAGTCAGATTCGCGTCATCGGAGGAAATTTCGTCACGGCCCATCCCATCGGCGTCCTCGACGGGATCGATCTCCAGTACGCCGGCAAGGTGCGCAAGGTCGATGCCGAGGGGCTCAAGGCCCAACTGGGCATCGGCAACATCGTCCTGCTCTCCTGCCAAGGGGCTTCGCCCACCGGCGAGATTTTCAACCTGCAAATGGAAGAAGTTGCGGAAGCCGTCGCCGTGGCTCTCAAAGCCGACAAGCTGCTCTTTCTCGCCGACGCCCGCGGGATCTGCAACACTGCGGGCGAATTCCAGGATGCCCTGACCGCCGATGCCGCCGCCGAATTCCTCAAAGACGATGCGCTCTCCCCTGACCTGAAGCGCTATCTGCCCTGTGCGGTACGTGCCAGCCGGCAGGGCGTCGGAAGGGTGCACCTCATCGGCTATGAGCGCGACGGAGCCCTGCTGCAGGAAATTTTCACCCATGACGGCGTCGGGACCGTGGTCACCCGGGAACCCCTGGAAAACATCCGTGAAGCGCGCCCGGACGACATCGGCAATCTCATCGCCCTCATCGAGCCCATGGAAGAAGAGGGCATCCTGGTCCACCGGCCGCGGGAACTCCTGGAACGGGAAATCGAGCGCTTCTCGGTCATGGAACACGACGGCATCATCGTCGGCTGCGCTGCCCTCTATCTGCACGGCGACGACGTAGGCGAACTCGCCTGCCTCGCCGTGCACCCTGACCACCGCGAATGGGGCTACGGCGAACTGCTCATGCAACGGGTCGAAATGCGCGCCCGCAAGGCCGGCATCCGCCGTCTCTTCGTCCTCACCACGCGCACCGAACACTGGTTCGTCGAGCGCGGCTTCCGCGTCGCCAAGGTGGACGAACTGCCGGAACAGAAGCGCCGCATGTACAACTATCAGCGCCGGTCGAAGGTGCTGTTCAAGCCGCTATAATCCGCTGAATCAACTCCCCGGAGCATTTCATGGCACGTACCGTCAATTGCATCAAGCTCGGCCGCGAGGCCGAAGGTCTAGACCATCCGCCCTATCCCGGCGACCTGGGCAAGCGCATCTTCGACGGCGTTTCCAAGGAAGCCTGGGCCCAGTGGATTCGCATGCAGACCATGATCATCAACGAAAACCGCCTCAACCTGGTCGATGCCAAGCACCGCAAGTACCTCATGGAGCAGGTGGAGAAGCATTTCTTCGGCGAAGGTGCCGATCAGATCCAGGGATACGTTCCGCCCAAGGCCTGAACCAGGCCAGGCCAACACCAAGGGCTCCCGCGGGAGCCCTTGTTCATCGCAGCCTCAGGCGAGGTGGCTGCCGGGCGGCGGGCGTTTGCCCTGTACCCGGGCAACCACGTCCTTGATCCAGGTGCGCTGGGCCTCCTGGCGGCGCCTGTCGGCCAGGCGATCAATGATCTTCTGCCGCACCTCCGGGAAGGGCAGCAGGCCGCTGGGGAAAATCTCGTCACAGCGCAGGATGTGCAGGCCGATAGGCGATTCGAGTAGGGGGCTTATTTCGCCCTCGACTAAGGCAAAGGCGGCAGGTTCCAGATCGGCGTAGAGCTGCTGGCGCTTGACCACGCCCAACTGGCCGCCTTCCATGGCGGTAGGGCATTGGGAATGGCGCAGGGCCGCTTCGCCGAAGGCTTCGGCATTGGGCAGCTTGCCCCGCAGGTCGTCGAGCAGGGCGGCGGCCTTGGCCTTCTCCCGGGCGTTGTCGAAGGTGACAAGGATGTGGCGAAGGCGACGGGCTTCCGGCCGGTCGAAGGCTTCCGGATGTAGGCGGTAGTAGATTTCCGCATCGACAGCCGTCACGGCCGGCACGCCGGCGGCGATACGGTCGAGCACGGCTTCCACCCGCAGGTCCCGCTCCACGGCGTTCTCGAAACCCTGGCGGTCAAGGTCGCTGCGTTCCAGGTCGGCGGCGAATTCGGCAGGCCCGGCATAGCGCTTCTCGATGTCTGCCAGGCGGGCCGCGAGGGTGGCTGACGGAATCACGATGTTGGCGGCTTCCGGGCTGGCCAGGATGCAGTGTTCGATGTGGTCCTGGCGGCCGGCGACTTCGGCAAGGCGGGTGCGCTCCGGTGCGCTGAGCGCCTCGGGCGCCTTGTGAAACAATTCCCAGGAGAGTTTCAGGGTGAGGTAGCCGTGTGCCATCGCCATGGGTTTACTCCTTCGCCGGGGCTGCCTCCAGAAGCGCTTCCGGAATCTGCAGCAGGCGGCCGGGCAGGCTATCGAAGTGGATGTGGTAGGCGACGCCGTCGGGCGCGTCGCGGATGACCTTGATGACTTCGCCGCTGGCACCCACGGCCACCAGCACCTCGCCGGCGACGGCAAGCCCTTTCGCCGTGCGCACCTTGTCGCGAAACTCGAAGCGGCTCGGGGTCCACGGCTCGTCGGCGCCGATCAGCTCTTCCTCGCGGCAGCCGACGATCTTGCCTTCTTCCAGGAAATTGACCGAATAGATGATCTGGTCCTGGAGGAAGGTGCCGACGTCCACCACGTAGCCGACGCTGCCCCGGCGCACCAGGAAGGCGCCCGGGTCCAGTCCCGGATAGGTGCCGTCGTTGCGGACGTTGCGGGTAAGCCGCACCGCCTCGCCGTATTCCCAGCGGGCGTCCATCATTGCTGGAAGACCCGGTCGAGGGAAACGAAGGAGCTGAAGCCGCCCTCGGGCTTGGCCTGGTTCTGGAAGACGGCGAAGACTTTCTCGGTGAGGGAGTCGGACTCGACGAAATCCTGGTAGGCCCGTTCCAGCCACAGGCGGTAGATACCCCGCTGTTGCTCTTCTTCCGGCGGCAGGTTGGGGGCCTGCTTGGCCAGGTAGTCGTGGAAGCGCTGCAGAATGTGCAGGCGGTTCACATGGACCACGGAAGGCACGTAGGGCACCTCGAAGTAATCGAGGAAGTCTTCGGCGGAGACCAGATCTTCCATGGCTTCAGCAAGGGTAAGGGTGTCTTCCATGATGCCTCCTCAGGCAGCGGCAAGGGTGAGATGGGGGATGTC
>SSTB01000161.1 GCA_009469665.1 Azonexaceae bacterium
ATGTCGGACACCGCACGCGTGTTGTTCCCGGTGGATGAAAACACGGCGTGCGCCGCGTTGCGAGCGGTCTACGCCAGCCGCGGCCAAGTGGCTTGTGTGGTGGTCTCCAAGCGCGACACGCCGAATCACTTCAGTGCCGCCGCGGCTCAATCGCTGATCGAGCATGGAGCAGCCCATGTAGCCGGCGATCCGTCCACCGCACAACTGCAATTCGTAGCGATTGGCGCCTACCAGTTGGAGGAAGCGCTCAAAGCCCATGCCCGCCTGGAGCACCATGGGCTTGCGTCGTGCATCACCGTGGTGGTCGAGCCCGGCCGTCTACGCATTCCGCGAGACGAACTTGAGGCCGCCTTCGTGCTCGGTGACGAATCCCTGCAAGCGCTCTTCCCGCCTCACCTGCCGCGCGTGTTGATAAGCCATACCCGCCCTGAGCCGATGCTGGGCGTGCTTCGCCGCATTGACAGCGGCCCTTCGAAGACGCGGGCTTTGGGCTACATCAACCACGGCGGCACCCTCGATGTGGCTGGAATGCTGATCGCCAATCGATGCACCTGGGTGGATGCCATCTATGCCGCTGCGCAAGTGACCGGCTGGAACAGTTCGCAGGCTGCTGCTGCCGCGACCGACGCGTGAATTTCAAGTGGTTCTGACACGGTCCGCAGTGACCGCGCCAGCTCCTGATTTCACAACCCACCAACAAGCGAGGAGACAACTTCATGCTCTCACTGACCAGCCTGGGCGGTGCCGGTACCGTCACCGGCTCCAAACACCTGATCACATATGGCAGTACCCGCATCCTGATCGACTGCGGACTTTTCCAAGGACTGAAGAACCTGCGCGAGCTGAACTGGCAGCATCTTGTCGTTGAGTCCAAGGACATCGATGCGGTTGTACTGACGCACGCGCACCTGGATCATTGTGGATATCTCCCCCGATTGGTGCTGAACGGGTTCCGCGGGAAGATTTTCTCGACGCCAGCCACACGGGACGTCGCCGAACTCATCCTGCTCGACAGTGCTTGGTTGCAGGAGAAGGATGCCGAGTTCGCCAACCGGAAGGGATTTTCCAAGCACAAGCCAGCCCTTGCCCTGTATCGGGTCCGAGATGCCGAACGCACGCTCTTGCAGTTCAAGCCCGTGCCACTGCATCAGGAGACGGTATTGCCGGGCGGTGCACGCCTGGTTCTACGCAGGGCCGGCCACATTCTTGGAGCGGCGACGGCGCAGATCGACATCGGCGGCAAGCGTTTGGTGTTCTCCGGCGACCTGGGCCGCTATGACGATGCGGTCATGCCTGATCCTGAACCCGTCACGGAAGCGGACTACATCATCATCGAGTCCACCTATGGCAATCGTCATCATGACCGTTCCGATGCCGTCGAAGCGCTAGGCGACATCATCGAGCGTACGACTCGCCGCGGAGGCACCGTAGTGATTCCCGCTTTTGCCGTAGGACGCGCGCAGTCGTTGATCTATGACCTATGGCTGTTGCGACAGCGCGGTCGGCTCCGCAACGTGCCCGTCTATCTGGACAGTCCCATGGCCACCAGCGCAACTGCGCTGCTGCACCGCCATGCCGACGACCACAAGCTCGCTCAACACGATTTCGAGACGGCATTCTCAGAAGTCACATACGTGCGCGACGTTGAAGAGTCCAAGGCGCTATCGGCGAATCGATACCCCAAGGTGATTATTTCCGCCAGCGGCATGGCCACCGGCGGCCGCGTGCTGCATCACATAGAAGCGTTTGGCGGTAGCCATCAGAACACGCTGCTGTTCTCTGGATTCCAAGCAGCAGGTACGCGCGGGCGCAAGCTGCTTGAGGGCGCTCGCGAAGTCAAGATCCATGGACGCTGGATGCCGATCAAGGCAGAGGTCGCCGAGCTTGCGATGTTGTCGGCTCATGCCGACAGCGATGAGCTGATGCGATGGCTGCGCGGCTTTACCAAGGCGCCGGAAAGAGTGTTCATTGTTCACGGTGAATCTGATGCCTCTGAGGCGCTGCGCGAACGTATCCAGCGCGAACTCAATTGGCACGCATCGGTGCCCATGCAAAACCAGGAGTTCGCCCTGTGAGTGCCCGCATCACGCCCCAGACACCCGCCTTGCAAGCATTGCGCATGCGACTGCATGCCCAGCATCAACCCGTCGTCTTGATGCGGACCGACTGCCATGTCTGCCGTGCCGAAGGGCTGGCACCGCGGTCACAGGTACTGATCATCGCCGGCGACCGAACTGTGCAAGCGCTGCTGTACCAAATCGACAGCGATCTGCTCAAAGCCGGACAGATCGCTCTGTCCGAGGCCGCCTGGGATGCCCTGGACATCCATGAGGGCGATTTTGTGCAGGTTCGGCATCCGCCAATGCTCGAATCGTTGTCGGCCGTGCGTGCGCGAATTCACGGCCACCGACTGCAAACGACGGAGTTGCAGGCGATCGTCCGTGATGTGGTCGATGGTCGCTATACCGATGTCGCACTTTCGGCCTTCCTGACCGCAACGGCGG
>SSTB01000162.1 GCA_009469665.1 Azonexaceae bacterium
CAGAACGTTGGCCAGCTCGTTGCCGGTCCCGTCGATCAACAGCGACCCGGTGAGGGTCAGGTTCTCGACGTTGGCGGCCAGACTGAAGGTCACCGACGACTGCACCGTGTCCGTGCCCGAACCCGCTGCCTCGATCACCGTATCGGTCGTATTCTGGACGAAATAGGTATCGTCCCCCGCTCCGCCGCTCAAGACGTTGGTTCCGGTATTTCCGTACAGGACGTTGGCCAGGCTGTTGCCCGTACCATTGACGTTGGCGCCGCCGCTGAGGGTGAGGTTTTCGACGTTGGCGATCGCCGCCAGGCTGTAAGTGATGCCGGTCTGGATGGTGTCGGTGCCCGCCCCTGCAGCCTCGACGACCACGTCGGCGAGGCTGTCGACGACGTAGAGATCGTTGCCCAGGCCGCCGGCCAGGGTATTGGTGCCCGTATTGCCCGTGAGGGTATTGGCGAGGTCGTTGCCCGTCGCGTTGACGCTGGCGCCGCCGGTCAGGGTAAGGTTTTCGACATTGGCAAGCGCCGCCAGGCTGTAGCTGATGCCGGTCTGGATGGTATCGGTGCCGGCGCCTGCCAATTCGACCACCACATCCAAGAGGCTATCGACCGTATAGACATCGCCGCCCAACCCGCCAGCCAGGGTATTGACTCCCGAGTTTCCGACCAAGGTATTGGCCAGATCGTTGCCGGTGGCGTTGATGTTTGCGCCCCCCGTCAGCGTAATGTTTTCGACGTTGGTGAGCGTGGCGAGGCTGAAGGAGATGCTGGACTGGACGGTATCCGTCCCGGCTCCCGCGGCTTCGATGATGACGTCGCCGGCATTGTCGACGACGTAGATATCGGTGCCCAGACCGCCGTCGAGGGTGTCGGCGCCTGCTCCGCCATCCAGGGTGTTGTTGGACGCGTTGCCGGTCAGCCGGTTGGCCAACGCATTGCCGGTGCCGTTGATGGAAAGGCTTCCGGTCAGGGTCAGGTTCTCGACGTTCGCGGCCAGGGTATGGGTCACCGCCGCCTGGACCGTGTCGGTGCCTTCGCCGGCGTTTTCCCGTACCTGGTCAGCCGCGTTGTCGACCCGATAGGTGTCGTCGCCGAGACCGCCGATCAGCGTATCGGCCCCGGTGCCGCCGTCCAGGATATTGGCCGCCGAATTGCCGGTCAGGCTGTTGGCGAGGGCATTGCCGGTCCCGTCGATGGCCGTGCCGCCGGTCAGGACCAGATTCTCCACGTTGCTCAGGGTCGCCAGACTGTAGGTCACGCCCGCCCGGACGGTATCGGTGCCTTCGCCCAGGTTTTCGGTCACGACGTCGAGGGCGCTGTCGACCACCAGGGTGTCGTTCCCCTTGCCGCCGATGAGGGTGTCGTTACCAAATCCACCATCCAGCAGATCGTCGCCATCCCCTCCGGACAGGCTGTTCGCCAAGGCGTTTCCCGTCATGGTATTGGCCAGGGCATTCCCTGTCGCGCTCAGAGCGCCACCCGTCAAGGTGAGCGCCTCGACGTTATTCGCCAGCGCGACGATGTTGACACTACTGAATACGGAATCCGTTCCTTCGCCAGCGTTTTCGCTGATCTGATCGCCGGAGTTATCGATCCAATAAGTATCGTTACCCTGCCCCCCCGCTAGGGTATCGGCCCCAGCTCCTCCGTCCAGTACATTGCCCGCAGTATTGCCGCGCAGAACATTGCTCAACCCATTCCCATAGCCGGCAACCGCTGCGCTGCCCACAAGCGTGAGGTTCTCGACGTTGTTCGCGAGCGTCCAGGTGAGCGCAGATTCGACGGTATCGACTCCGGCGCCCAGGTCTTCGATGACGACATCGCCGGAGCCCACGACGTAGACATCGTCCCCCGCCGCTCCGATCAGTGTATTGGCGGCGGCGTTTTGTTGCCCATCGAGCCGGTTAGCCAATTCATTGCCTGTCCCGGAGATGGCCACCCCACCCACCAGGACCAGATTTTCCACATTCTGGCCGAGGGTATAGCTGATCGAACTCATGACCAGGTCCGAAGCTGACCCGGTTGTCCCCAACTCCTCGACGACATCGACCCCTTCATCCACGCGATAGGTGTCGTTGCCATCGCCACCGCGCAAGGTATCCGCGCCACCTCCTCCGTCCAGGAGGTTGTCTCCCGCGTTGCCGGTCAAGACGTTGGCCAGCCCGTTGCCGGTTCCCGCAAGGTTTGCG
>SSTB01000163.1 GCA_009469665.1 Azonexaceae bacterium
GAAACGAAACGGTGCTTCACACCATCCCCCGGGTTGGCCCAGAAAATCTCAATCGTCACCTGAGACTTGCTGGTATCCGAAGCATCCCCGACCACGGAGACGGCAGGTTTGGCCACATCGCCGACCCCGACTCCGGGCAGGCTGGCTGCAACGGTGTTTGCCCATGCCAGGTACTTGTCACCATCGGGGCTCGCGTAATGGCCGGTAAGGTCAGCTGTTGCCCGGGAATCGATCCACATGGCACCGACCAACTGGTCTGCCAGATTTGCTGCGTCGATGCGGTACTTGGCATCGGTGACCTGCTGGAGCGACTTGGCCTGGAGGCCGATGATCCCCAGGATGCCCAGGGAAAAGATCAGGATGGCGATCAATCCTTCCAGGAGGAAGACGCCGGACTGGCGGTGGAGCGCCGAGGCGCCCATCGGGTTGCGCCGGATAGTGTGATTTAGCATTTGCGTAGGTCTTCAACATCGACCACTTTCGGGTCGCACATTCGGATTTGCCCCATGGTGGACACCACCACGCGCAGGCAGCGGATACTTTCGGCGCCGGAACCGCAGGCGCCGGCATCGCTCGAAACGTCGATCGCCATATCGGCCGCCGGAACCGGACTGAGGCGCGCCAGCCCCGTGAAGGTCACCGAAGTCAGGTTGGTATTGATTTGCATGGAACTGGAGGAACTGCCCTCCGCCCCCGGTCTGCCCTGGACATAGGTATCGGCATTGCCGGGATCGGCCGGATCACAATTTCCAGGAACGTCACCAGCCATCACCAGCCAAGCCCAGGTGCCGACGGCCGTTCCCTTCGCCACCGGGGCGCAAGTCGCCGTCAAGCCGTCGACCAGGGCGAAGGTGACATGGCCATTACGCTTGAGCGCCTCGGCCTTGGCGACCTGCAACCCGTTCAAAACCGATTCCGCTGCCGCCCGCACCCGCAGGCTCTGCAGCCAGCTCGCGAAACTCTTGAATCCGAGCATAAACAGCACACCCATCACGGCGATCACCACCACGAGTTCGACCAAGGAAAAACCGGCCGCTTGGCGCTTGCTCCCCATTCAGCAGCCTCCCGACTTACTCGTCACCCAACAGTCGCTAGCAGGCAGCTTCCAACCATCGGGTACCGCGGTAGTTTTTTTCTCACCCTTTTGATTAATGGTTAGTTTGAGCTTATTCAGCGACCCGTCGGTCGCCGTCGCCGTCCAGACGAATTCGGTCGCCGTCGCTTTTGTACAGGACAAATCGAAGCTTTTCCCCTTGTAGTCCGCGAAGGGACACGCGCCTCCGGTTTCGTAAGATCGATTGTCCTGAAAGTACTGCTCCATCTTGATTCGCATTTGCGACAATTCGTTGGCTGCCTCGGTGATCTTGCTGCGGGCGACGTACTCGTTGTAATTGGGCATCGCGATTGCCGAAAGAATGCCGATGATCGCCACAACGATCATCAATTCAATCACCGAAAAGCCACGGACGTATTTTGAGGGCATGGTTGTACTCCTATGTTCGAGAGACTAGTTGAAATATTCCCGAGCCAGAACAAGTGCCGATAAGCGGCTGACGACGCCCGACCGGTGGAAATTCCCACCCGGCCGGACCGGGGTCTAATATCCACCATCATAATGGACCGAGCCCTTGATCCCTAGTGCCGAAAAACATCGTCTGGGCGGTGCCCTCGTCCTCTCCGTGGCACTGCATGGATTCTTGCTGCCACTGGCCGCGGGCGATGGAAGCTTGCTCCCGACAAGTGGGAAGGCATCCCAGCCTGGTCCGCTAACCGCCGTTTTGCGCGATGGGCAGGACGAGCCCCAACAGGTCCCGGAAGCGGCAACTCTGGTCCCACCGATGGTCGAGGAGCCGCTTCCGGAAGCCCAGCAGCCTACCGACGCAGCACAGCCGACCATCAGCAATCGAGCATCCGAAGCTTTCCCTAAGCCGCCCAGGGGGGGCAAATCAGGCAAGTTCTGGGCAGCCTGGCCCCGGCTCGATGCCGATGGACAAGCTTACCCCCTGGATGCCATTGCCTTCACCGAGGGCGATCCGTCCCGCGATGCCCGTATCAAACTGGAAATATTCGTTTCGTCGGAAGGGGTGGTGGTCGAGGCCGTCGTCGTCGACAGCAGCTTATCGGCCGAGGAAACCGAAACGCTACGCCGGAGAATTCTGGCGACCCCATTCCATCCCGCCATCGACGGCGGCAAGCGGGTGGATATTCGAACCGATTTCGAGATTACCCGCAGCCCGATTCCGACCGTCATGCGCCAGGGGCGTTGATCCGGAAGAACGACCGGGAAGTCTGCCGGCAAGGTTTGCCAGAGGTTTCGTCAGGCCAACTCACGCGGCAGGGGGAAATTGACGGCCTCGTCGATTCCCGGAAGCGACACGGGATCGCCAGCACCCATCTCGATCAAGCGAGCGACGATTTCGTCAACCAGGACGTCCGGAGCTGATGCGCCGGCCGTGA
>SSTB01000164.1 GCA_009469665.1 Azonexaceae bacterium
CCTTCCAGCGGGGGGCAGGGCGAGGCGTCGGGCAGTTCGCAAGCTCCTGCGCCGGCGGCGACCAGACGGTCGAGCAGGGAGGCCACCCGGATCGGGCTGGTCCAACCGGCCAGTGCCAGGGAGGAAAAAGGGCCGATGCCGGCCACGGCGTTGTGGACCGCCGTGGCGCAGAAGAGGGGAGCCGCCCGGTCGGCCTCCGGCAGGCGGGCAGTGACCGCCGCAAACGCTTCCGCCTCCAGGCGAAAACGATAGACCCGGATGTGAGTGCCGTCGCTGCTCTGGAAACGCACGTAATCGGCAAGGCTCGCCTGCCAGTCCCGTTGGCGCTGGCGCAGGGCGACGTAGCTGCCGGCGGGGTCGCTCAGGCGGGGGCCGGCGAACAGCCCGGCGTGGTTGCCGAAGGCCGCATTGGCATTGATGACCAGGGCGACCTCGTCGGGGGCCGGTTCGGCCAGGCGGATGGCCTCCCGCGGCATTTCCTCCCGCGCGGTGACCGGGCCGTCGAACTGGGCCCGGGCGACGCCGGGGAAGACCAGACTTGCCCCCAGCAACAGGATTGCGAGGGTATGGAGCCCGGGGCGCCCGGGGGACGGTGGTCCGCCCGCAGCCGGGGCGGGAGCCTCCTTCACTCGCCTTTTTCCTCGCGGCTGTCCAGGCTGAAGCGGCCGGCGCCATCCTGGCCCAGGGTGGCGGCCAGGAAGGGAAGGCACTCGCGCAGTTCAGCCTCCAGGGTCCAGGGCGGATTGACGACGAACATGCCGCTGCCCTGCATGCCCAGACCGTCCGGACGGGGGGGCGCCACGGTCAGGCTGACATCCAGCCAGCGGCGCGCAGGCAGGTGTTTCAGCCGGCCCGGCAGTTCCCGCGCCTCGGTGCGCGCCAGGAGGGGATACCAGACGGCGAAAATACCGGTGGCGAAGCGGGCGAGACCGTCCTTCAGCGCCCGGAGAAGGGCGCCGTAGTCGGCGCGGCTTTCGTAGGAGGGGTCGATGAGCACCAGGCCGCGGCGGGGGGGCGGCGGCAGGAGGGCCTTGAGACCGGCAAAGCCATCGCCGGCGGTGACCTTCACCTGGCGCCCAGCGCCGCGGAAGCAGGCTTGCAGCAGAGGGGCTTCGGTACTGTGCAATTCGAACAGCCGCAGCCGGTCCTGGGCGCGCAGGGCCCGGGCGGCGAGCCAGGGCGACCCCGGATAGCGGGTCAGGCGTCCGTCCGGGTTCGCCGCATGCACCTGGGCCAGGTAGTCGGCGAGGGCGGCGGGAAGATCGTCCCGGCCCCACAGGCGGCCGATGCCGTCGCGAAATTCCCCCAGTTTTTCTGCCTGGGGGCCGCGCAGGTCATACAGGCCGGCGCCGGCGTGGGTATCGATGACCCAATAAGCACCCTCCTTGCGGTTGAGGTGCGCCAGAGTACGAAGGAGGACGAGATGCTTGAGGACGTCGGCGTGGTTGCCGGCGTGGAAGCCGTGGCGGTAACTGAGCATGGGCCGGGATTCTACCCGGCCAGGGGTTCCAGGGCGAAGAGCTCGACCCGCGGGTGGCGCTCCAGGGCAGCGCCCACGGCGTACGAGGCGCCTCGCTCGCCCTCGTGCAAGACGAGCTTCTGTCCGCTGCTGACGCTGCCTGGACGGGCGAGGAGGCCGGCACCGTTGCCGTGGCCCGGGAGCCTGGGGATGACGACCGCCTGCTCGACGACGGAGGCCGCGGGTTGGGGCAGGTCGACGACGATGCCCTGCCCGGAAAGCTCCTGGAGCCCCAGCTCGAGGCGGTGGTGCTCGGTGCTGGCGATGCGCCGCACCATGCAGATGTGCAGTTTGCTGTTTTCGCGGGGTTGCAGGGCCACCACCTCTCCGGCCTCGAGACGGGATTTTTCGCCCTTGAGATAGCGCACGCCGAAGCCCTCGGGACTCTCGTCCATGAGGGACCATTCGCTGAGGGCCACGGGCCAGTGACGTTCCTGGCGGGCGGGGTCGGTGCTGCGCCGGGAAAGGGCGCGGCCGTTGAGGAAATCGATCACTGCGTCGAGACCGGCGGCCAGGTCGGCACGGGGCTTGAAGCGGGTGCGGGAATAACGTCGCGCCGCGTGGCTGCCCAGGGCGGTGCGCATGCTCTGCACGAAGACCTCGGGCAGGGAAAGGGCAATACTGGGTGCGTCGTCCGGGAGCTTGCGCAGGTGGCGGTCGAGCATGGCCAGTACAGGGCGGAAATCGACGATCAGGCAGCCCGCAAGGGCCGCGGTGGCCTGGGTGCGCAAGAGGGGGCGCCCCGGGGTGCCGTCGTCGCCCCGCACCACGAACTGCCCGGCAGGGGACTTCGGGATGTGGAAATCGGCGTCCGCCTCGAAAATCAGCCCGAGGGGGGCGAGACTCTCCACCGCCTTGCGCAGGGCATCCAGGGCTCCGCGGGGAAACTTGGTGGGGTCGATGGCGGCCAGGAGCAGAGTGGCGCAGTAGAGGGGCTCGACGGGAGTCCCTTGGCCATTGGGCTTGCCGGTGCGGTGGGCGAGGCGGTACAGCTTGTGCAGCATCTGCCAGGAAGTCGCCGAGGGCATGGCGTAGGCCCGGTAGGCCAGTTGTTGCCGGCGGAAGACGACTTCGCAGGCGTGTTGCAGGGCGGCGGCGCGCAGGCGGGCCAGGCCGGAATCGACGCGCAGTTTCTCGGTGCTCGCGGCCAGGCCTGTGTAGGCTGCCGCCAAGGCCTTGAGGAGATTATCGGCAGCCAGGGCGAGGGTGGTGGCGGAGGTCGACAAGGGCAGGGGAGTCCGTTCGACCTGGGTTTCGATTTCGGCCAGGGAGCGCTCTCCCGCAGCCCGGGCTTCTTCGAGCAGCTTGGCGCGCATGTGGAGATTGCCATGGCGGGCGATTCCCGGGATGATCTCGCCGGCCAGCGCCGCCGCGGCCTGCTGCGCGGGCAGGGTGGCCAGGCCCTCCAGGGCCTCGCGGATTTCCGCCACGGCCTTGTCCCGCGGGTTTGCGCGGCCAAAAGGCAGAATGTCGCGCAGGAATTGCAGGGCGGTTTCCATGGGGACTTCGGGAGGTGGGCGGGAGTTCATTATCGGCGAGGGCCACGGGAACGGGCTGTGGAGAATTTATCATCCCAGAAGGCTTGGTAAATCATGGATTTGTTCGAATTGATCGCCCTGATCGCGCTGGCTGCTGGGGTGGCATTCTGGCTGGATAGTCTCAAGGCCCGGGAGCTTGCGGTGACTGCCGCCCGGGCAGCATGCCATGCCGAAAACATGCTGTTTCTGGATGATACCGTAGTCATCCGCAGTGTGCGATGGGGGCGTGACGACGGAGGGCGCCTGCGGTTTCGCCGCTGCTATGCCTTTGAATACAGCGATACCGGCGACAACCGGCGCGCCGGGGCGGTGACCCTCCTGGGACACGAGGTCGAGATACTCCATCTACGACCGCGATTGGTGCGGTGCGAAAGGGAAGGGATTCATGGCGACGAAGGTTGAGGCGGTGGATTTCCGCGGATGCGCGGCTTTCCGCCTGGAAGGCCCCCGTGGCGCGGCGGCCGTCGTGGCCCGGCGAGGGGGGCAAGTCCTGTCCTGGACGACGGGCGATGGCCGGGAGCGACTCTTTCTTTCCCCCAGGGCACGCTTCGACGGCAGCCTGCCCATCCGGGGCGGCATTCCGGTCTGTTTTCCGCAGTTCGCCGGCCGCGGTTCCCTGCCCAAGCACGGCCTGGTGCGCAACGTCTTGTGGGAAGCGGCGGAGACCCGCGCGACGGACGAGTTCGCCCTGCTCACCCTGGCCTGCGGCGACGACGTGGCCAGCCGTCGCCTGTGGCCCCATGGCTTTCGCGCCGAGATCACGGTGGTGCTGGAGGCCGACCGTCTGGACGTGGAATTGGCTGTGGACAACTCCGGCGCCACGCCCTGGGCCTTTACGGCGGCGTTGCACAGCTATCTGCGCGTCGTCCAGGTCGAGGACATCGCCCTGGAGGGGCTGCGAGGCAGCGCCTACGAGGATTGCGTCGCGGGAGAGCAAAGGCGCGAGAAGGCGCTGGATCTCGTGGTGGAGGCGGAGGTGGATCGCATCTACCGTGAGGTCACGAGGCCGCTCCTGCTGCGGGCCGGAAACCTGAGTCTGGGTATCCACGGCCAGGGATTTCCGGACGTGGTGGTATGGAACCCCTGGGTGGACAAATGCGCCGCCCTGCCGGACATGGCCCCGGACAGCTGGCGCCACATGCTCTGCGTCGAAGCCGCCGCCGTCCAGCGCCCGGTGGCGCTGGCGCCCGGTGAGTCCTGGGCCGGGAGGCAGACCCTGGTCGCCCTGTGATCGCCGTCGTCCCTTGGAGAAATGGGTGCCCGGCGCGAGAGACGCCACGCCCTGAGAGCGGTCCGCCCGGAAAGTGCTGCTTCTCTCTGTTCCGGGCGCGTCGCCTTTTCGCACCGGCGATACTTGCGGTCGAGCGGAACGCGAGCGATTGCCTCGAAATTTGATTTGCCTTAGGGCGCGGCCGGCCGGCCCGTGCTTGACTGCCGAATTCAGCTTTGCGAGCACCTCCATGACCATCGTTCCTCTTTCCACCTCCGCCCTGGGGCGGGCTCTTGGCGCGGGCTGGCATCTCGCCGGCGCGACCCGTGGCGTCAGTACGGCCTATGCGGCACTGTTTACTTTGGCGGGACTGCTCATCATCGGGTGCCTGTTGGCGTTGGGGCTCGCCCCTCTGGTCATCGCCGCGGCCGGGGCCTTCATGCTGGTGGGGCCGGCCATCCTTGCGGGATTCTTCGGCATCGCCGCAGCTTGGGAGGCCGGCGAGAAGCCCGGGGCGGCAGCGGTTCTGGCCGGCTTTCGCCGAGCCGACGTGGGGCTCTGGGTGGTGGCCCTGGTGTGCGCCCTGCTGTTCATGATTTTCATCACCGACGTGGCGACCCTCTATAGCTACATGGTGGGCGGCACCCCGGTGTGGCTCTCCGACCTCGTCCCCACGACCGCCAATGTCGCCGGCTTTCTCAAATGGGGCACCCTTTCCGGCGCCGTCTTCGCGCTCCTGCTCTACGCCGTGGCCGCTTTTTCCGTCCCGCTCCTGTGCGAGGGCCGTATCGGCCTGGTCAATGCGGTGGCCCTGAGCGTGCGCATCGTCCTGGGCCGCTTTCCCATTGCGATTCTGTGGGGACTGCTGCTGTCCGCCCTAGTCATCGGCAGCATCCTGCTCCTGCCGTTGCTGCCCCTGACCCTGCCCTGGCTGGCTTACGCCAGCCGTGCCCTGTACCGGGAGACCTTGCCCCGGGAGTCCTGAAGCGCGGGCGGTATAATGCCGCCCTTTGCTTCGCCTACCCGCCCACCGTGAATCCCCTCGACAACGAAATCTCCCGCCGCCGCACCTTTGCCATCATTTCCCACCCCGATGCGGGCAAGACCACCCTGACCGAAAAGCTCCTCTGGTTTGGCGGCGCCATCCAGGTGGCGGGCGAGGTGAGGGCGCGCAAGGCCAGCCGCCATGCCACTTCCGACTGGATGGAACTGGAAAAGCAGCGGGGTATCTCGGTGACCTCCTCGGTGATGCAGTTCCCCTACCGGGAATGCATGGTCAACCTCCTTGACACCCCGGGCCACGAGGATTTCTCGGAAGACACCTACCGCACGCTGACGGCTGTTGATTCGGCGGTCATGGTCATCGATTCGGTGAACGGCGTCGAGGCGCAGACCATCAAGCTCCTCAATGTCTGCCGCATGCGCGACACGCCCATTCTCACCTTCATCAACAAGCTGGACCGCGAAGGCAAATCCCCGATCGACCTCCTGGACGAAATCGAGGACGTACTGAAGATCCAGTGCGCCCCCATGACCTGGCCCATCGGCATGGGCAAGCGCTTTCGCGGCGTCTACCACCTCTACGACGACAGCGTCAGTTTCTTCGATCCCCGGGCCGAGAAGGGCACTGCAGAGACCATCAAGGGCTTGGATAACCCGCGCCTGGACGAGTTGATCGGCGATCAGGCGGAGGAATTGCGCATCGAGGTGGAACTGGTGCGCGGCGCCTCCCACGCCTTCGACGCCGAGGCCTACCTGGCGGGCAAGCAGACGCCGGTGTTCTTCGGTTCGGCGGTGAATAACTTCGGCGTCCAGTCCCTGCTCGACGCGGTGGTGGAACTTTCGCCGCCCCCCCTGGCACGCCCGGCGGCAAGCCGCTCGGTGGCCCCCAACGAACCGCGGTTTTCCGGCTTCGTCTTCAAAATCCAGGCCAATATGGACCCCAAGCACCGGGACCGCATCGCTTTTCTGCGGGTCTGCTCCGGCCGCTTCGAGCGGGGCATGAAGGTGAAGCAGGTGGCCGGGGGCAAGCTGCTGGCGGTCAACAATGCCATCACCTTCATGGCCCGGGACCGCAGCACTACGGACGAAGCCTACCCCGGCGACATCATCGGCATCCCTAACCACGGCACCATCCGCCTGGGGGAAACCTTCTCCGAGGGGGAAGACCTCAAGTTCACCGGGATTCCCTCCTTCGCGCCGGAGCATTTCCGCCTGGCGCGCATCGCCAACCCGCTCAAGATCAAGCAATTGCACAAGGGCTTGCAACAACTGGCCGAAGAGGGCGCGACCCAATTGTTCCGGCCGCTATCGGGCAATGACCTGATTCTGGGCGCGGTGGGCATCCTGCAGTTCGACGTGGTCGCCCACCGCCTGGAGAACGAATACGGCGTGCAGGTGATCTTCGAATCTTACAATTGCGCCACGGTGCGCTGGATTCGGGGCGACGAGGCCGAACTGCGGCAGCTCTCGGACCGCTATGGTGCCAACGTCGCCCTGGACGGCGCCGACGATCCCGTCTACCTGGCGCCCAATAACGTGTACCTGAACATGATGCAGGAAAAATATCCCAAGCTGCGGTTCCTCGACGCCCGGGAAGTGGCCTGAGCGCCCCCGCCCGGCCGCCCGAAGGGGTGCTCTCCCTCCTTCGGGGAGGGTGGCGCGTAGCGCCGGGAGGGTCGTCCAGCGAATGCCCCTCAACGCAGAGGAATGACCAGGGGTGGGATGCCGATGGTGATCGCAGGCTCCGAACGGTAAACCGGGTATGCCGGCCGGTAGACCACCGGCGGGGGCGGTGCCATATATACAGGCGGCGCGCTTACGTAGGCGGGGGCATAGACGACCGGCGCGTCGTAATACCAGGAGGTACGGCTTTCATGGCGCCAGTGACGGTCGTGACCGTGGTGGCGGCCATGGCGTTCGTAACGGTCATGGTCCCGCCAGCCGCGTTCGTGGGCAAAGGCGCTGGCAGGCAGAGCGCCCACCGTCAGCAGGGCGGCAATGAGGGCGGCGGAAAAAGGGGCATGCATGGCGATCTCCGTGGGGTGCCGATGGAAACAGGCTCCAGAGTAGGAAAAACGGGCGGCCCGGCCTGTGAGCCATTGCTACAGGATGTAAGCCGACGGTCGAACGGGGATAATCCCCATCCGACCCTAGGCAATTTTTTGGAATACGAATCCCCATGACCATCCAGTGGTTCCCCGGACACATGACCTCGGCCCGCAAGAAGGCGGCCGAGACCCTGGCGCAAGCCGACGTGGTGGTCGAAGTCGTAGACGCCCGCCTGCCGGCTGCAAGCAGTAATCCGATGATCCATGAGCTGCGGGCCTTCCGGCAGCGCCCCTGCCTGAAACTCCTCAACAAGGCCGACCTTGCCGACCCCGCCGCCACCCGCGCCTGGATCGAGCACTACGGCCGCCAGCCGGGCGTCAAGGCGGTGGCCCTATCCTGCAAGAAGCCTGCCGACGTGGCTCGCGTCCCCGGCCTCGCCCAGCAACTCGCCCCCCACCGCTGCGACGCGGTGAAGCCCCTACGGCTCATGATCATGGGCATCCCCAACGTGGGTAAATCGACCCTGCTCAACGCCCTGGTCAAGAAGAAGGTGGCCGCGGTGGGCGACCAGCCGGCGGTGACCAAGAGTCAGCAGCGTATCGACCTCAGTTCCCGCCTCGTCCTCTATGACACCCCGGGCCTCCTGTGGCCCAAGATTGAGCACGAGCAGGACGGCCTCATGCTTGCCGCCAGTCACGCAGTGGGGGTCAACGCCTATATCGACGAAGAAGTCGCCACCTGGCTGGCCGGCTTTCTCCTCGCCCAATACCCCCAGAGTCTTGCTGCACGCTACGGCCTCGCTGCCGCGGCTCTGGACGCGGTAGGTGTACTCGAAGGCGTGGCCAGAAAGCGCGGCTGCCTGGCCAAGGGCCGGGGCGGCGAACCGGATCGGGAAAAGGCTTGCGGCATCCTGCTCACCGACTACCGCAGCGGCGCCCTCGGGCGCATCAGCCTGGAGACGCCGGCGGTGCGGGAGGCGAGGCTGGCGGGGGTCGCGGGCGGTCACCAGGGTGACCCAGCATCGGTTCGCGAAGGCGACACCGGCGGCGCTTAGTGCAAGGCCGCGGCGATTTCGGCCCCCGTCCGCGGTGACCACGGCAAGGGGGCAGCACACGCCCTAATCGTCAGTTAAATGGGTTCGCGTGAATGCCGAGGCGAGCATCCGCGCCCGGATCGCGCGAAGCGAACCACAGCGGTAGCCGAAGCTATGGTGAGGAAGAGCGGCGAGCGGGGATGCGGGGCGTGCCGAACTGTGTTGAACCTGTTTGACTGACCCCTACAGCCTGAGCATCGCCATCTTCAGCGGCGGTCGTCCGTCCGGGCTGGGGAAGTCGGCTTCCGGGAGAATCCATTCCAGTTCGCGGATCGGCCGGCCGGCCTTCGTGGCGCAGCGCTGCAGTTGATCGGCCCAGACTTCGCGGTCCACCTGGGCGGCGTTATTGCAGCAGATCAGGGTGCCGCCCTCGGCAGTGCAGAGCAGGGCGAGCTTCATCAGGGCGGCGTAGTCCTTGACGATGTCCACGACGCCGAAGAGGCTCTTGGCGTAGCGGGGCGGGTCGAGGAAGACCAGGTCGAAGCGGTGCGCGTCAAGTTTGGGAAAAGCGGGCATGCGTTTTCCGCGCACCCGATCGGGCTGGCCGACACCAGCAAACTGGCGCAGGGCGGCGAAGGCGTCGCTCTGGACGAAGCGCAGGCGGATAGGCAGCTCGTTCTGGCGGGCATTGTGCTTGCCGACCCTAAGGGCGGATTCGGCAAAATCCACATTGACCACGTGGCGGGCGGCACCCCGGGCGGCGGCGATGCCGACGCCGCAGGTGTAGGCAAAGAGGTTGAGCACCGACTTGCCTGCCGCCTCGGCCATTACCCGCCGCCTGGCGGCGCGCAGGTCGAGGAAAAGCCAGGGATCCTGGCCACCGTGGCGGGCCTGGAAGGCGTAGGTCAGGCCCATTTCGCTGAATTCCCGCAACTGTTCGGCCTGGGCCTGGACGGCCGGCGGCAGCGGATTGGCGATGCGCGAGTTGGCGCCGCTGCGGTCGTTGTAGATGGGCACGAGAGCGGGCAGGTGCGCGGCGTAGAACGCTTCCAGCGCGGCCAATTCGGCGTCTTCCAGGGGGCGGTGGAAGCTCTGGATGAGGAGGACGTCTCCATAGCGGTCCACGGTCAGGCCTGGGACGCCTTCGGTGCTGCCTTGGAAGAGCCGGTAGGCGGTGGTTGATTCGGCTTCCAGGCGGGCGATCAGGTCGGCGCGGCTCGCCAGGGCGGCAGCGAGGCAATCGGGGAGGGCGGTGGGGGCAGGCGTGGCCATGGCGGCTCCGGGAGGCGGTTGCAGCGATCTTCCCTGGGGTGGCCGCCGGTCGGCAGGGGCTTGCCGAAGGGCAGCAATTCTACCGCAGTGCGAGTCTCATGGGCGGGGATTGATGGCCGGCCAGGGCTGCCATTGACCGCAGGCGGAGCGCGCCCGGCGTTCGCTGCCATCCCAGGGGCCGCCGCGGCAGAGGCCTGGGGTGGTCTCTGTCGCCACTTCGACCGCATCGGGAGGAGCGGGAGTGCGTTCGCCGCCCCAGCGCTCGCAACTCCCACAACGGCGCGCAGCCGCCGCCTGCCGCATCAGCAGGTCTTGTCGGCCCGACAGGCGGCCAGAGCCTGGGCGGCGGGCGCCGTGGGACGCCCTTCGGCGATCCAGGCCTTGATGCCGCCCTTGACGTTGTAGACCTTGGCGTAACCGGCTTCCTGGGAGAGGTAGCGGCTGACAACCTTGGTGCGGTTGCCGCTGCGGCAGATAACGGCCACCGGCTGGCCGGCCCTGGCGTAGGCCTGGGCCCGGGCGAGCCAAGCCGGCGGGTCGGCCTTGCCGTTGTCATCGAAGTAGGTGAGGAGCCGGCTGCCGGGGACGATGCCGGTCTCTTCCCATTCACCGGCCGTACGTACGTCGATGACCGGGACGCCGGACGCCATCAGGCGGGCGAGTTCGGTGTTATCCACGTCGATGATCTCGGCCCGGGCGGCCAGGGCGGCAGTGGCGAGAAAGGCGGCAAGCAGCAGGCGGGCGGGGCTGGGCATGGCGATCTCCGGGGTGTAGAGGGCCGGCGGTGCCGGCGACGGAAGTTGGACAGCGTGGGGCGTCGGGAATTCTCCCGCGGCGGCCGGGCGTCCCTCGGTAAGGCGGCGCGGCCGGCGGCCATTCGGGATACTCAATAACCGGCCCCCTGGCGTTGCTGGCGCATCATTTTCTGCACTTCCGGGTCGTTCATCATGCGCTGCATGTCCTGGGTGTTCATCTTGCCGCCGGGCATGCCGGGCATCATCACGTCGCCAGGTTTCTGGCCCGGTTTGCAGGGGCCGAGCCAGCGCGCCTCCTGAACCATCCTGGTCTCGCTCATGCCGTGCATGGGCGGGGTATAGCGCATCTTCATGTCGCTGCGGTAGTGGGTATTGAAATCACCGGTGATGACGGCGTCGGTGATGACCAGGGATTTTTCGACGCGGCATTCAGAGTGCAGGGTGACCTTGCCGCCGGAAGGCGTGACCTGCATCACCGGGCAATCGGGCTTCTGGCGACTGCCCTCGTCCTGCATCAGATTGTCGCTGCCCTGATCGACGCACATCTGCATCGGCCCCTGGGAGGGGACGCCTTCGATCTGGGTCTTCATTTCCCACAGGCCCGATTTGCGCTTGGGCAGGTCGGCAGCAGTGGCGGTGGAGGTGGCGGTGGCAAGGGCGATGGCAAGGGCGATGGCAAGGGCGAGGCGGGTGGACGTCATGGCAGGCTCCGACGAAAAGTGCACAAGCCCCGCATCGTAGTGGCCTTTGGGATTTTCGTCAGCACCCGGGATAATCCCGCCTTTTTCCGAGGTTTCCATGGCGCTCAAGGCAACCGTCTTCAAGGCCGAACTCCAGATCTCCGACCTGGATCGCCACTATTACCAGTCCCATACCCTCACCCTGGCCCGCCACCCTTCGGAAACTGATGAGCGGATGATGGTGCGGCTGCTGGCTTTTGCCCTCTACGCCAGCGAAGACCTGACTTTCGGGAGGGGGCTGTCCGCCGAGGACGAGGCCGATTTGCTTGAAGTCGGGCCGGATGGGACGCTGCTCACCTGGATCGACGTCGGCCTTCCCGACGAGCGGGATCTGCGCAAGGCCAGCCACCGGGCGCGCCGTGCGGTGGTGCTCACCTACGGCGGTAAGGCGGTGGATGTCTGGTGGCAGCAGAACCGCGCCGCGCTGGCGGCATACGGCAATCTCGCCGTGCTGCGCCTGAGCGCCGAGCAAAGCGCCGCCGTGGCCGCCCTGGCGGCGCGCACCATGCGCCTGCAATGCACGGTGCAGGAGGGCGTGGTCTGGCTAGGGGATGAAGGGCGCAGCGTGGAAATCGTGGTGGAGCGGCTTCAGGGCTGACCGTCCCGCGGGAGGGGGGTCAGGCCACCCACCAATACCGCACGATGTGGAAGAAAATGGGCGCGGCGAAACTCAGGGAATCGACTCGGTCGAGCATGCCGCCGTGGCCTTCGATGAGGGTGCCCCAGTCCTTGATGCCGCGGTCGCGCTTGATGGCGGAGAGCACGAAGCCGCCGAAGAAGCCCATGATGTTGATGGCCAGCGCTACCAGGGCCGCTTGCCAGGGCAGGAAGGGAGTCATCCACCACAGGGCCGCACCGACGGCGGTGGAGGTGAGGACGCCGCCAACCAGGCCTTCCACGGTCTTGGACGGGGAAATATTGGGCGATAGTTTGTGGCGCCCGCACAGCTTGCCCCAGACGTACTGAAAGACGTCGCTGGACTGTACGGTGAGGATCAGGAAGACCACCAGGAGGGCGTTCCTGCCTTCGAAGCCGGCGATGGGCAGGGTGAGCAGGGCCGGCACGTGGGAGAGGCAATAGACGCAGATCATCAAACCCCACTGCACCTTGGCCGCCCGTTCCAGAAAGCGGGTGGTGTCTTCCCCCAGGGCCGAGGACATGGGCAGGAGCAGGAAGGCATAGACCGGGATCAGGATGGAAAAGAGTCCGTACCAGTCCATGGCCACCAGGGCGTACTGCAGGGGCAGGAAGACGAAGAAGCTCCACACCAGGGCATGGTGGTCGCCGCGGCGGGTGTGGGTGAGGGAGATGAATTCCCGCAGGCCCTGGAAGGAGATGAAGGCAAAGAGGGCGATGATGCCGACGCGGCCGATCCAGAAGGCTGCCGCCAGACAACCGATCATGATCCACCAGGCCTTGATGCGCGCATCCAGGTTATCCAGGGTGGCGGTGGGCGCTGTTGGGGCGAGGCGCCGCCGCAGGACGAAGGCGACGCTGCTGGCCAGGGCCAGGCAGGCGAACACCCCGGCAAAGATGACGAAGACGGTTTCTTGGGAGGTCATGGGTTATTGAGTTCCGGCGTTGCTGCGGTACGCCGTTGCAGACGTCGTCCGCTCGGATGCGTCTGCGGGAGCGTCGCGATGCCACCCGGGGAGCGCGTGTTTCGGGGTGGCGCGGAGGTCCGGGGCACAGGGTATTCTGGGCATCGACAAGCGATCGGCTGAAGGTTCCAGGTTCATGGTTCAGGCGGGCGGTGCGAGGGCCAGCATGGCGGTCCGGGCGCGGGCGAGGAAGGCTTCCTTTTCTTCTCCAGCAGCCAGGGTGAGGGGCTGGCCGAAACTCAGGGTGCACAGGAGGGGCACGGGGATCAGGGCGCCCTTGGGCATCACCCGGCCCAGGTTTTCTATCCACACGGGAACGAATTCCACGTCCGGCCGCAGGCATGCCAGGTGGAAGATGCCGCTCTTGAAGGGCAATAGGGGCGTATCGCTCAGGTTGCGGGTGCCTTCCGGAAAGATGATGAGGGAGTCGCCTGCGGCGAGGGCCTCGGCCATTTGTTCCACAGGGTTGGGGCCGCCTTCCCGGCTGCCCCGGGTGCGGTCCACCAGCACGGCATTGAAGACATCGTGCACGATGAAACGGCGGAGGGCGTCGGTCAGCCAGTAATCGGCGCCTGCCACGGGGCGGGTGCGGCGACGCAGTTCCGGGGGCAGGGAAGCCCATACCAGGATGAAATCGACGTGGCTGTTGTGGTTGGCGAAGTAGACCCGCAAGCGGTCCTCCGGCACGCAGCCCCGCCACAGGGCCCGCACCCCGGTGATGAGTTGGGCGAGCCCGCCGATGGCGGCGCCGGTGCAGCGGCCGAGGAAAGTCATGGGGAAGTCCGTGGAGCGGCCTGGGCCAGGCCGCTGCGGATGCGGTTGACGATATTGAGGGCCATCAGGGCGGCGGCGGCGGGCAGGAGCCAGAGACACCAGGCCGGCAGGCTGCCGGTCAGCCCCAGCCAGAGGCCGAGGCCGCCGAAGAGCACGGCCCGGTCGCTTTTCCCCATGGGGCCGTCGTACTGGCGCGAAGCGCCCACCAGGGGACCGAGGGCCCCGGTCATTTCGGACAGGGCAGCGAGGAAGATCACCGTCCCCACGCTGCCCCAGCCGAAGGGCGCCACCAGGACGAAGGGCAGGTAGAGGGCGGCATCGGAGACCACGTCGGTGAGTTCGTTCAGGTAGGCGCCGAGGGCGGATTTCTGCCCGAATTCCCGGGCCAGCATGCCGTCCACGGCGTTCAAAGCCATGCGCAGGAACATCCACAGGGGCAGCAGCAGAAAGAACTCGGCTTGCGGTGCTAGGAACAGCAGGGCGCCCAGGGCGCAGGAAACTCCCATGGCCAGGAGCGTGACCCCGTTGGCCGTTACGCCGGCCGCCGCCAGGCGCGCGACGCCGGGGCGCAGCAGGGCCTGGAAGCGGGGTTTGAGCTGGTAGACGGAAATCATGGCGGATTGGGGAGAAGCGGGACGCGGCGGATTATGGCACGGGCTTCCGGCGCGGCTGGCGCCTACTGGCCGAAGAGCTTGCCCAGACTCCTGCCGATGCCCTGGGTGGCGCTGCTGACGCCCTTGGCCACCGACTCCAGACTGATGCCCAGGGTCTCGGCCATGGAGGCGCCTACCCGGGTCATGAAGGCTTCGTTCAGCGAAAATTTGGGATCGTCGAGGCGTCCGTCGAGGACGAAGCGCACCGTGATGCGTTCGTTTTTGTCCTTGAGCATGCCGATGACCGCCGTCCGGGGCATGCCCATGAAGGTGGCGGTGGCGCCCTTGCCCGAGGCGAGTTCCAGATTGGCCACCGACAGGGTGCCCGGGGCGTGCAGGCGGTTCTGCTTGACCGTGGCCTTGAGATCCAGGTCCAGACTGCCACGGCGGACCCCGGTTTCGGATGCCTTGATGAGATAGGGCTGGAGCCCCACCAGGTCGACGCCTTTCAAGTGGGTTTCGATGTCGGAATCCTTGCTCGCCACCTCGATCCAGCCGGCCACCGTGAAACTGCCATCCTGGCGGGCGCCCTTGACGCTTCCCTTGAGGTCCAGGCGGGTCTGGCCCGTGAGCTGGGGCAGGCGCAGGGCGCCGATGCGGGCCTGAAGGGCTTCCAGGCGCACGCGATGGGGCGGCTTGGCTACTGAGGCGTCGTAAAGCTCCAGGGCGGCGTCGTTCAACTGGACTCCGTCGATGCGGACGGCGAGGTCACCGCCGGTATTGGCGTCGTCCTTTGCGGCGGCCGGCTTTTCCAGCAGACCCGGCAGCAGACGCAGCTTGCCCTCCCGGGTGCGATAGACCGACAGGTAGGCGCCGTCGACCACGATGCGTCGGATGCGCACTTCGCGGCTGGAAAAGAGGGCGTCGAAATCGGGGACGACGACGATGCGCGCCGCCTTCAGGGCGTCCGGCGCGGGCCAGTCCTTGGGGGCGGGAACCCGCACCCCGGTGACCTCCACCGACGACCAGCCGAGACGGATGTCGGCCACTTCGCTTTCCGGCCCCAGGGCTTCGCGCACCTTGTCGCGCAAGGCGCCGGCGGCGTAGTGGAGCCCGACGGCGGCCCCGGCCACCAGAAGGGCGACGAGGACGGCAAGGGCGATGAGCAGGCGGCGCATGGCGAAGAGGGGTCTCCGGTCAGTGACCTTCCGCCCGTACCTGAAGCTTGATGCCCTTCCTCATCTTGCCGACCACGTGCATTTCGCAGCGCTTGCAATCGAAGCGCAGGGTCAGCTTGTCCTTGCCGTTCATGAGGGTCAGAGGGTCCGGACGCAGGCCTTTCACTTCCTTGGGGCAGAGGTTGAAACTGTAGCGCAGGCAGTGCTTGGTAATCATCAGCGACACCGCACCTTTTTCGTGGCCGGCCTCGTAGGCGTCCTCGATGAGCTGGACGCCGTGCCGGGCATAGAAGGCGCGGGCCTGGGCGTTGAGGACGTTACCCAGATAACTCAGTTCGTCCTGGGGGTAGAGGGCCGGCGGTTCGACCGGGGCGGTCCGGGGCGGGCGGCGATGGGCGGCGAAGCGGAGGGCGTCTAGCTTTTCCAGCACCTCCCTGCGCAGGGCATTGACCACGGCGGTGGGCAGGAAGCGGGGTTCCGCCAGATGCAGCGCGATTTCCCTGGCGACGAAGGGCGTGTTGCCCAGCTTGCCCAACTGTTCCCGCAGGCCGGCTTCGGCCCGCGCCGCGTCCCGGGCGGTCTCGTGGGGATGGGCGAGCCCGGCTTTGGCGGCGAGTCCGTCCTCGTCCCGGGCTTCCAGATCGAATCCCTGGGGGGTTTCGCTCAGGGTGAGGCTGACCGCAATGCGCCGGTCGGCGGATTTCTTTTCCAGCAGGCGCTCGAATTCCTGGTCCCGGTTGCGGTATACCGCGAGGCCCACCACCAGGCCCTCGGGCATGGTCAGGGGGTAGAGGCGCCGCCCCTCGGCGCGGCTGATGCGCAGACCGGCGAGTTCCTGGTCGGCGTCGTAATAGCTCAAGCCGTCGCCATTGTGCAGCGGAAGTGCGCTATCGACTTCGAACCACTCCGCCGCCACCCGGGTGACGTGGCCCAGGGGCTCGCCGACGAATTTGGGCGAATCGAAGGCGCCGATGTCGGCCTGGCGCGCATTGACGAAGTAATCGGTCGCCCCGCGGTTGAAGGTCTTCTCCGGCTGGGGGACGAAGGTGTAGGTCGAGGCGCCGGAGGAGGCGCGGCAATAGCGCGGGTCGGCGGCGATGACTTTGTCCAGCAGGCCCCGGTAGTGGGCGGTGATGTTTTTGACGTAGCCCAGATCCTTGAGGCGGCCCTCGATCTTGAAGGAGCCGATGCCGGCGTCGGCCAGGGCGGCGAGGTTGGCGCTCTGGTCGTTGTCCTTCATCGACAACAGGTGCTTGTCCTGGGCGATGACCCGACCCTCGCCGTCGGTGAGGGAATAGGGCAGGCGGCAGGCCTGGGAACAGTCGCCCCGGTTGGCGCTGCGGCCGGTATGGGCGTGGCTGATGTAGCACTGTCCGCTGTAACTGACGCAGAGCGCGCCATGGACGAAGAATTCGAGGACCGCCGGGGTGCGCGCCGCCACGGCGCGAATCTGCTCCAGGGAAAGTTCGCGGGCCAGGACGATCTGGGAAAAACCCACGTCGGCCAGAAAACGTGCCTTCTCCGGTGAGCGGATGTCGGTCTGGGTACTGGCGTGGAGCTGGATGGGAGGCAGATCGAGTTGCAGGAGGCCCATATCCTGCACGATGAGGGCGTCGGCGCCGGCCTCCCACACCGCCCAGGCCAGGCGGCGGGCCTCTTCCAGTTCCTCGTCGCGCAGGATGGTATTGACGGCCACCAGCACCCGGGCGTGGTAGCGGTGGGCGTAGGCGGCGAGGCGGGCGATGGATGCGACATCATTCCCGGCGCCGGCCCGGGCGCCGAAGGCCGGGCCGCCGATATAGACGGCGTCGGCGCCGTGGTCGATGGCGGCAATGCCAAAATCGGCATTCTTGGCCGGGGCGAGGAGCTCGAGCGGGCGGCGGGGGGTCTCCGCGAGGGGCATGGGAGTTTCTTATCGAAGTTTTTGCTTTGAATCCGCATTTTATCCCCTCCCGTGACGCCGGTGCGGACCTTGATCTGGAACAAAGCCGGCGAGGGGGCGGGGAGTATGCTCAAGACGAGAAGGTCCGCTCGCCGCGACGAAAATAAGGGAGAGCCCATGAGACGGACCCGTCCTGCGGAGAGGTTGCGTCATGGTCATGACCCCAAAGAAATTGCAGTGCCCCGCCGCCGAAGCGGGGGCTGTGTTGTCCTGCTTCCGTCTCTTCGACGCCGCGCCGGTCGGCTTTGTGCTCCTGGATGCTGGGGGGGGAATCCTTTCGGCCAACGCGGCCGCCGAGGGCATCCTTGGGCGCCCGGCCCAAGCCATGAAGGGCATGCGCATGGACGATCCGGAGTGGCGCGCGGTGCGAGAGGATGGTTCCCCCTTTCCGCCGGAGGCTTTCCCCGTCATGGAGGCCCTGCACACGGGCAAGCCGGTGCCGGAAACGCTGATGGGGGTGCACAACCCCCGGCTCGAGGGGTGCCGCTGGGTGCGCATCCACGCCGTACCGGTCTTTCAGGCCGGCAGCAGCGTTCCCGGCCAGGTCTATGCCCTGTTCGACGACGTGACCGACGCCCGGCGGGCCACCCTGCGGGAGCGCTGGCGCAATCGGGTGCTGGAGGACGTGGCCCGGGGCGCGCCGCTCAACGCCATCCTGGACGGCATCGTGCGGGGGGTGGAGAGCGAAGACCGTACGCTCGTCTGCACGGTGCTGCTGATGCAGGAGGGTGGTCGATCCCTTTATACCGCAGCGGCACCCGGCATGTCGGAGGCCTTTAATCGGGCGGTGGACGGTCTGTCGGTGGCCGATGGCGTGGGCAGTTGCGGTACGGCGGCGTTCCGGGGGCAGCGGGTAGTGGTTGAGGATGTGCTCGACCATCCCAACTGGGCGAATCACCAGGATCTGGCTCGGAAAGCTGGACTGCGTGCCTGCTGGTCGGAACCCATCCGCTCGTCCCAGGGGCGGGTGCTGGGGACTTTTGCCATGTACCGGCGTTTTCCTTCTACGCCCACCGCTGCGGAGATCGATTGCATCGAAGGGGCGGCCAACATGGCGGCCATTGCCCTGGAACACGGCGACGCCCTGGCAGAACTGGAGCGGCAGGCCCGCACCGATTATCTGACCGGCCTCGACAACCGCCGCAGCTTCTGGGCGAAGGGGGAGACCGAACTCGCCCGCACCGAGCGCTATGGTGGCGAACTATCGCTGCTCATGCTCGACGTCGATCATTTCAAAAACATTAACGATGCCCACGGCCACAAGGTCGGCGACCGCGTGCTCCAGGCTCTGGCCGACACCTGCCGCACTGTCCTGCGCGAGGTTGATGGAGTCGGACGGTTGGGGGGCGAGGAATTCGGCGTTCTACTGCCCGAAACTTCGGGCAGCCGGGCCCTGGAAGTCGCCGAACGGCTTAGGGAAGCCTTTGCCGCCTCACCGGTAGGCTTGCCGGACGGCCGCGTGGTGCCGTATACGGTGTCGATCGGGGTCACCAGTCTGGTCAGCGGACAGCATGCGGATCTCGATATCCTCTTCGCCCGAGCCGACCACGCCCTCTACGCGGCCAAGGATGCCGGCCGCAACCAGGTGCGCAGCCACGGGCAGGGGGAGGCGCTTCAGTAGAGGAAGCGCGGGCGCAGGGATTCCAGTCCGAATTCGCGCAGCAGCCAATCCGCCCGCTGCCGGGAGTTGGCCTTTTTGCCGCCGTAGCGGGTGGCGACGATGAGTTCGTTTTTCATCGAATGTTCCCAGCCCACCAATTCGGTGACCGTTACCTTGTAGCCGTGGCTTTCCAGTAGTAGGCAGCGCAGCACGTTGCTCAAGTGGCTGCCCAGTTCACGGGTATGGATGGGGTGACGCCACAGCTCGGCCAGCGGGGAGGCGCTCAGGGCGACCGCCTTGCGTGCCCTCAAGGCAGCGGCGACTTCCGCCTGGCAGCACGGCACCAGGACCACATGGCGGGCTTGCCGGTCGAGCGCGAAGCGTATGGCGTCATCGGTGGCGGTATTGCAGGCGTGAAGCGCGGTCACCACGTCCACACGGGCCGGGAGCCGGGGCGATGTCAAGGCTTCGTCCACCGTGAGCGCCAGAAAGTTCATGCGCTCGAATCCCAGAAGATCGGCCAGGGACTTCGAACGCTGCACCAGCTCCTCACGGGCTTCGACCCCGACCACGGAGCCGACGCCGCGCGGCTTGCAGAACAGGTCGTAGAGCAGGAAGCCCAGATAGGACTTGCCCGCTCCGTGATCCACCAGAGTGAAATCCCCACCCTCTGAAACTTCGGCCAGCAGTGGTTCGATGAACTGGTAGAGGTGGTAGACCTGTTTGAGCTTGCGGCGGGAATCCTGATTGAGGCGGCCCTCCCGGGTCAGGATGTGCAGGGCCTTGAGCAGTTCGACCGACTGGCCGGGGCGGATTTCAGCGAGGACGTCGGCGGGGGTGGGCTGTTTCATGCGGCGGGAGCGGCGGGAGGGCTGTGAATTATCTCACGCCCTTCCGCGTCACTCCCTGTCAACCGACCGATGCGGCCCGGCGTTAATCGCTACAGGTGACACAAGAAAATCAGCACCGCAACCTTCAAGAGAGGCTACAGATCATCATGGGAAGATTGAGTAACGAGTCCTTCGAGGAATTCCTGCAATCCCTCAAGGAAGCCGGCATCGTCATCACCAACGAAGAAGAATTGCGCGAACGTCTCGCCGAGGCCCAGCGCTGGCGCTACGCCTTCACCACCCTGGCATGCAATGGCCGCCAGATCGGTATCTGCTTCGAGGAAACCTGCTCCGGCTGCGACGAGGATGGCATCCGCCGCGCCTTCGACGACTTCGAATTCCCGGCCCGCGCCCAGGC
>SSTB01000165.1 GCA_009469665.1 Azonexaceae bacterium
GCCTAAGGCCAAATCGGTTCGCCAGCAACGCTGGCCGAATTCGGTCAGCGCTAAGCAGTTGGCGCGGGTGGTCGAGAGTAGGATCACGATACTGGCGGAACTTGCCGTGGCAGTCTCCGTAGACGCAAGAAGCGTCCAACATTTCGTACCTCGTGCGCTCCGGTCTGGAGCGTGCAAACCGATGGCCCACCTCACGAAATCGGCCAAATCGCTCGCCTTACGGCCGAACAGTCCCCCGCACGTCAGGTCGCTGCCGTACCGGTCGATTGGGGCATCGTTCGAGGAGACAACAACCTGGTACGCACTGCACCGATTTTCGCCCCGAAATGCCGAGGCTCGTGGAACGCGCAGCGCCTTCAGGCAGCAAGGTCCAGCCGGATGTCGCCCAGAGCTCTAGAAACAAAAAAAGCGCCACTCAAGGCGCTTTTTTTACTGATGTACTGGCGGTGGACGTAGTCTAGAGCGAACCCCTCTCCGCCACAAATTCCTTGTAGCAGGGAAATTTACAGGGAATTCCGGCAAGTCAGATGAGCGTTATCTGGCCCATCTGCTCCGAAGACCCGCGCCAGCAGGTCGGTACGGCCAGACTAGATCGTTCCAGACGCAATAAATAACAGGGAAATTACCTAGCGGAACAGGGAATGCAATCGGCCATGCTGGGAGCAGACATTTTTGTACTCCGTCATGATTTGACGCACGGGTTCGCGTGTTACATGCGCAATTGCGCGCCGGTCTTTGACTATCCGACTGGTGATATGGCACATTGACGCTCGTGGTACGCGCAGTCGCAATGGCTGCGCAATTTGAGTCGCGTGGGACGCGGTGGGAGTGCCCTGGGTTCAGCACCCAGTTTGGATTGGCCCCTGCGTCTCATTTGCTTTCTGCACATTGGACCACCGGGGGCAATTGCCAACCCGATACAGGAGCCACATCATGTGCAGTGATTCAGTAGTCCATGCCCTCGAAACATCACCCCAGATCAGCGGAATCATTGATGTCAATCCGGTCGATCTGAAGCCTTGGCCGAATAACCCGCGAAAGCATTCGGACAAGCAAAAAGCCAAACTCAAAGCTTCGATAAGCCGGTTCGGCTTCACGACAACAGTGGCAACTGACGAACACGGCGTCATTCTAAGCGGACACTGCCGAGTCGCGGTTGCCACCGAGCTGGGTCTAAATGCGGTTCCAACGCGAGTTATCTCCGGCCTCTCCGAACAGGAAAAGCGAGCCCTGGTCCTGGCCGACAACAAACTGGGGGACTTGTCGACTTGGGATGAACCCAAGCTCCAAGCTGAACTAAAAATACTCCTGCAGCAGGAAATTGAGATCGAACTCAGTGGATTTTCGACTTCAGAGATCGATCTCATCATCGGCGATCCTGACGAGGTGAACGCCTCTGACTCAGGAGACCTAAAGCCGGAAGACGTCATGCAGGAGGTGATTTCACGCCCGGGTGACATTTGGCTGCTCGGCCCGCATCGCCTTATCTGTGGCAATGCGCTTGAGGGGGCGACCTACGCCGCGTTGATGAAGGACGAGCAGGCTCAACTGGTGATTGCTGATGCCCCCTTCAATGTTCCGATTGCTGGTCACGTATGCGGCAAGGGCAAGAATCAGCACAAAGAGTTTGCGATGGCGTCGGGAGAAATGACGCCGACTGAATTCACTGAATTCCTCAAGACCGCTTTCAAATTGGCCCATCAGTATTCGGGGGACGGGGCGATCCACTACTACTTCATGGACTGGCGACATATCCGCGAAATGCTTGATGCGGCAGAGCCCGTGTTTGGCCCGCTACGCCAGTTGATCCCATGGGTCAAAGACAACGCTGGCATGGGGACTTTCTATCGTAGCCAACATGAGTTGGTGTTTGTGTTCAAGCAGGGCGATGCTCCACATATCAACAATTTCGAACTCGGACAGCACGGTCGGTACCGAACAAACGTCTGGCATTACCCGGGTGTGAATACCCTGTCCGGCAAGGGGCACGAACTGCTGGCTATGCATCCGACCGTCAAGAACGCCAGCATGATTGCCGATGCCTTGCGTGATTGTAGCCACCACAAAGGAGTCGTCCTGGATATGTTTGCCGGCAGCGGGACGATCCTGATCGCAGCAGAAAAGGCGGGCCGACATGCACGAGCTATCGAGCTCGAGCCTCATTATGTCGACGTCGCCGTCATGCGCTGGCAGAGAGTTACCGGTAAGGAGGCGGTACTCCAAGCAACCGGACAGACCTGGTCAGACGTCCGAGAAGAGCGACTGACTGTTGTGGTGGAGGTGTGCCATGGCTTATGAGATCGGCTACAAGCGCCCGCCGAAGAGCGGGCAGTTTCCGAAGGGCAGATCCGGAAATCCGAAGGGACGTCCCAAGGGTTCCAGGAACTTCATGACCTTGCTGGAGAAGGAACTCGGCCAGTCTATCGTCGTCAGCGAAAACGGCGTGAAGAAGACGCTCACTCGGCTGCAGGCGATGGTCAAACGTCTGGTCGCCGACGCGCTGCAGGGTGACCGCAAATCCTTGTTCCTCCTGCTCGACACTCTCAGACGGACCGACCGGCTTGAAATTGCCGACAAGAGCAGCCTGCTGCCCGAAGGCTATGAGGCAATCCTCGAGGCCTACGTCGAACGTCGCCGGCACGCCCCGCCGCCGGACCAGTCCCCGGTCAGCAGTTCCTCGGAGAACCGGTCATGACGATATCTACTGAAGAAGCCTACCTGGCTGCCGTCTGCAGCGATTTCAAGGTATTCGCCCAGCATTCCTTTGCCAATCTGTATCCGGAACGGCCATTTCTGGACAACTGGCACATCGATGCCATCGTTTACTGCCTGCGTCAGAGTATCGAAGGCCGAATCACACGACTCATCATCAATCTGCCGCCCCGGCAGCTGAAGTCATTCATGGTGTCGGTCGCCCTCCCCGCCTTCATCCTGGGTCGCGACCCAACGGCCAGAATCATCTGCGTCAGCTATTCGGATGAACTGGCCAGGGCGCTGACCCGGGACTTCCGGCGCATTGTGGACAGTGACTGGTACCGGCAGCTGTTTCCGGAGTTCCGACCGACGAAGACCACCGAAATCGAGCTGGTGACTGACGCCGGCGGCAGTCGCTACGCCACCTCGGTCGGTGGCACCTTGACTGGCCGTGGCGGTGACTTCATCCTGATCGACGATCCGATCAAGCCCGCCGACGCCTTGTCCCAGAAATCCCGGGAATCGGTGAACGAATGGTATCGGAGCACTCTGCTCAGTCGCCTCGACGACAAGCGGACAAGCGTGCTGATCCTGGTCATGCAGCGTCTTCACATCAATGACCTCACAGGCTTTGCCGAAGCCGGTGGCGGATTTCACAAGCTCTCCTTGCCCGCGATTGCGGTCCGTGATGAAGAAATTGCCATCGACGACCATTGCAGTCACCAGCGAGAGGAAGGCGAAGCATTACATCCTGAACGTGAAAATATCGACATCCTTGACCGTATCCGCGATCAGTTGGGCGCCGCCAACTTTGCCGCGCAATATCAGCAGCAGCCAGAAATTCCGGATGGCGCGTTGTTCAGGCGCAAATGGTTTCGTCTGATCAACCAGCCTCCATCATGGCAGACCGGTGGGCAACTTTATGTCAGCGTCGATACTGCATTGTCAACGGTGGAAACGGCCGATTATTCAGCCATCAGCGTGGTCTATGCGGACCGGAGCGGATACTACGTGATGAAGGCAGAACGGGGCCACTGGGATTACGAAGAGCTCCAGAGAACCCTGCTCGGTTACTACGCACGTCACAAAGAGAAGATCACCTTCATCGTCGAGCCGGCCGGCGTCGGCATTTCGCTGATCAGTTACATGACGAAATCCGGAATTCCCTGTAAGACCAGCTTGATCAGGGACAGCAAGCTGCAGCGCGCTGCGTATGCGGTACCGGCATTTCAGGAGGGGCGCGTCCATATCCTCGATGTCGAGGGGAACAATGCCTGGGTCGAACCATACCTCGCCGAGTTCATGAGTTTCCCGCATGGCCGGTTCGACGACCAGGTCGACAGCCTCGCCCAGCTAATCAATTACTTGGACCGACGCTTGACGTTCAAGGGATCTTGTTGCCTTTGCTGAGTCGCGACCGGCTCGTTGATCTGTATACCAATTATCGACGCCAGTCTGACTCTGAATCAGGTGGCAGTTTGACGTTTAACACTTTCTCTACCTCCTCTCGTGTCAGCCCAAGCTTAAGTCCTCGTTGCGCTGAAATTAAACGTAGATGAGTGTCATCGATGCCAGCCATGATTTCCTCATGCAACTTGACATCACTAACCGTACCGTCCGCGTTCCGGTAACCGATCCTAGAAGCCTTGAGAGTCACGGCAACCCCAATCGTGGCCGGCGGAGGCAGAACAATGAATGATGCATGAGCACAGCGCACATGAACTAGGAAAGACCACCGATTCTAGGAAAGTAGAGTTCCACCATTCCAACGTTTCCGTAGCGATTTCTCATTACGCAGATTTCTGCCATCCCTTTGTGAGGCGTATCAGGCGAATAATATTCTTCACGAAATATCGTAAGCGCAAGATCAGCGCCTCCTGTAATTACACCCTCTGGCAGGTCCCTTAGCATGGGGCGCTTATCGCGGCGCTTCTCGACTCGGCGCGATAGATTGGAGGTAATGATGATGGGCACACCGATTTCTTGAGCCAATGCTTTGAAGTTGCGAACAACTGCCTCCGTGCGCTTGGCTGAATAAAAGTCTGCCAGCATTTGCAAATCATCAATCAACACAAGCCCGGGCGCTACTCCGCAACGAATCAGCGATCGGATGCTTGCCATTACATCGGGAATGCCGCTTGCCGTACCCTGTGTTCACGGATGCCGCCCACCTTTTCTCCATCCAGGTCGATGAGCACAACCTGATGGGGATAGTCGATTTCGGAGAACGACATAGGTAACGGACTTCCCGAATAGCGACGGGTTGGGTTGCCGCCGATCGCCTGCGGAAGGTGGCCTGCATGAGTTCCGTATCGCTGCCCCGGAAGCCGTAAACCGCCTGTTTGATATCGCCAACCCAATAAACCTTCTTGGCGAACCGGGTCAGCTTCAGGAAGAGCGCAAGCTGGATCGGACTGGTGTCCTGAAACTCATCGACCATCAGAAGATCCAGTTCTTCGTCGAGCACCGACGCGACTTCAGGATGATCGAGTAGGCCGAGCAACTGGTGTTCCTGGTCAGCGAAGTCGAGTAACGCCGACCAAATTGCATTCAGGAGATCGGTATCGAAATCCTGGCCAGCCGGAGATGGAAAATGACCGAGAAGGTCGTCTGCATTTGCCTGCGCGAACCCGGGGACCTGGGAAAGCGGGATGTCGTTGCTGCGGATCTGGTCGACCAAGGATTTCAGGTCGTCGCGCCAATTGTCTTTGTATTTATCACTGACGTCCGGCTCCAACCCGAGACGGCGAACCAAACTCAACAGTTCACTCATCCCGGGACCGTCGAGGACAGCATCGATGGCCCGACCGAGCAAGATCCCACCCTGGACTTCTTCTAGCACCTGCTGCTCGGTAGACATCCCGGCTTCGAATGCAAAGCGGGCAATGAGCTGACCGCAGACACTATTGACCGTCCCGACCCTTGCTTGCCCCATGGCATTGGCCAGGCCAAAGCTGCCCTGCTTGAGCAGATGCTCGCGCACGCGCTCCCGCAATTCGGTGGCTGCTTTTTTGGTGAAGGTAGTCGCAATGACGCCGGACGGACGGACATCGCCCGTTGTCAGCTCGCTATGCAGCAATTCGGTCAGCCGATGCGTCTTGCCGCTCCCGGCTCCGGCGCTGATGAAGGTGATGTGGGCTTTTATCGTGGACGTCATGCTCCGATCTCCCATCCGGCCAACGTCCGGTAGGCGCTGCCTGGGCGGTGCACTATATCGTAGAGCGGGCTCAGTTGCTAACCGCCGCCTGTGCGCGGGGAGTGGATAAAGGTAAGTTCCCTACACGTTGCTACGGAAGCGTCCGGGCAACACGGAAGCCGATCTCGAGGTACAGGTCGTCGTCTGCGCTGTCGTAGCGGCTGGCAGAGCGCGCGTTCCGGGGGGTGTCGTTCCACGAACCGCCGCGCAACACCCGGGTCAACTTATTGCCTCCCGTCACCCAGGCGCTGCCATCTGCCGGGGCGTCGTTGTAGTTGTCGTGATACCGGTCTTCTACCCATTCATACACATTGCCGTGTATGTCATATAGGCCAAAGGCGTTGGCCGGGAATTGGCCGACCGGGGAGGTGTTTCGACGACAGGAGCCACTCTCAGATGAACCGTTGAAATTGGCTTGGTCGGTAATGATGGTTTTACCCGTGTTGTACGCTGTTGTCGTTCCGGCGCGGCAACAATACTCCCATTCTGCTTCGCTCAACAGTCGATAGGTCTGCCCAATGTTCTCGTTCAGTTTCATGATGTAAGTCTGCGCATCGATCCAGCTCACGCATTCGACAGGATTGCGGGGATTTCCTTTATGGCAGCTTGGATTGTTGCACATTACCGCTTCCCACTCGGCTTGCGTCACCGGGTATTTGCCTACCGCAAAGGAGTAGCTGATGGTGACCTTGTGCCGGGGGCCTTCGTCTGTATGTCGCCCTTCCTCGTCTTCCGGACTCCCCATCCAGAATTCCCCCGGCGGAATCACCACCATCTCCGGCGCAAAGTCAGCATCGCGAAAGACCGTGCCGGGGGTGAGGATGCGGGTCTTGGGCGCTTCATTTGCAAAATTTGGCATTGAATGCCGACTGGCGCTGGTTGTTGCGGGCTCGGGAGCAGCAGGACCTGGAGTCGGCTCAGGCGCAGTAGCCAGCAAGGCTTCAATCTGCTTGAACGCATCCTCAATGTGCGGTGAGCCTGTCGGTGCATTGCGGATGTAATCCGCGTAGGCCTCGACCTTATTCCGTAAGCGAGCCAAACGCCATTTTCTGTCATCCAGTTCTTCACTATCCGGAACGCTGTTGGCGGTTGGGGTACTTGCCGCTTGCGGCGGGGTGGTCTCGCGCCGTTGTGCGCTGCGCAGTTCAAAACTTCCGTCACTGGGCGAGATCCAGGGGGTTTGCGGGTGGTCGTTGCCAAAGTGCCGGAGGATGTGCTGGCGCAGGAGGTGGGGGGTGGCTGCGTCAATCTTGATCGCGTCTCCTCGTTTGAGGGGTTCGGCAAAGGCACTCTCAAAGGCTTTGACCAGAACGCTGGCGTCGCCATTTGCCGGCTCCCAGGCGTAGTCGCCATCGCTACAGGCGTTGAGGATGATGCTGCGGGTGGCGTGGGTGAGTTTTCCTTCGTGGAGTTCC
>SSTB01000166.1 GCA_009469665.1 Azonexaceae bacterium
GTACCCTGGAAAAACCTGCGCCCTGGCCTGCCATCGCCCTTACTGCAACTCTTCCAGACGAATGCGCTTGACCTGTCCTTTTTGCGCCGGCAGGGCTTCGATGAGGCGAATTGCCGCGTCAGCAGCGCTTTCCTTGCACACGTGGGTGAGGATGATGATGTCGGTTTCGCCCTCGCCCTCCTCCGGTTCCCGCTGCAACAATGCGTCGATGGAGATGGCCTGGTCGGCCAGGATGCGGGTGACGTCCGCCAGGACGCCGGGCTTGTCCTCGACCCGCAAGCGCAGGTAGTAGCCGGTTTCCACTTCGCTCATGGGCAGGATGGGCAGGCTGGACATGGCATCCGGCTGGAAGGCCAGGTGCGGCACGCGGTGTTCCGGGTCGGCCGTGGCCAGGCGCGTCACATCCACGATATCGGCGATGACGGCGGAGGCCGTCGGCTCGGCGCCGGCGCCCTTGCCGTAATAGAGGGTGGCGCCGACGGCGTCGCCCTTGACCAGCACGGCGTTCATGGCGCCCTCGACGTTGGCGATGAGGCGCTTGGCCGGCACCAGGGTCGGATGCACGCGCAGTTCGACGCCGCGAGTCTGGCCAACTTCGCGGCGCTTGGCGATGCCCAGCAGCTTGATGCGGTAGCCCAGTTGCTCGGCATACTTGATGTCGGCGGCTTCCAGCTTGGTGATGCCTTCCACGTAGGCCTTGTCGAACTGCACCGGGATGCCGAAGGCGATGGCGGATATCAGCGTCGCCTTGTGGGCGGCATCCACGCCCTCGATGTCGAAGGTGGGATCGGCCTCGGCGTAGCCCAGGCGCTGGGCCTCGGCCAGGACGTCGGCAAAGGACAAACCCTTATCCCGCATCTCGGAAAGGATGAAGTTGGTGGTGCCGTTGATGATGCCGGCGGCCCATTCGATGCGGTTGGCGGTGAGGCCCTCGCGCAGGGCCTTGATGATTGGGATGCCCCCGGCCACGGCAGCCTCGAAGGCCACCATGACGCCCTTGCCCTGGGCGGCGGTGAAGATCTCGGTGCCATGCACGGCGAGCAGGGCCTTGTTGGCGGTGACCACGTGCTTGCCCTTGGCGATGGCCTGCATGACCACTTCCTTGGCCACGCCGTAGCCGCCGATCAGCTCGACGACGATATCGACTTCGGGGTCATTGACCACGGCGAAGGCGTCGTCGGTCAGCTTGCAGGCGCCGGCGGTGACCTGCTGGGCCAGTTCCACGTTCTTGTCGGCCACCACGGTAATTCGAATCGGGCGACCAGCGCGACGGGTGATTTCTTCCGCATTGCGATTGAGGACGGTCCAGGTGCCACCGCCGACGGTGCCGATGCCGATAAGGCCAACATTGATGGGTTTCATGATCTGCTTTACTGAGGTTGGTTGGTGTTGTGACGCTTGCGATAGCCTTCCAGGAAGCGGGCGACGCGGCCGATGGCCTCGCGCAGATCGTCTTCATGGGGCAGGAAGACGAGGCGGAAGTGGTCCGGGTGGGGCCAGTTGAAGCCGGAACCCTGCACCAGCAGCACCTTTTCCTCCTGCAGCAACTCCTGGATGAAAGCCTGGTCGTTCTTGATCGGATAAACCTTGGGATCGAGCCGCGGGAACATGTACAGGGTGGCCTTGGGCTTGACGCAGGAGACGCCCGGGATGGCGTTGAGAAGGTCGTAGGCCACGTCTCGCTGGCGGCGCATGCGGCCGCCCTCCGCCACCAGGTCGTCGATGCTCTGGTAGCCGCCCAGGGCGGTCTGGATGCCGTGCTGGCCGGGCGCGTTGGCGCACAGGCGCATGGAAGCCAGCATGTCCAGGCCCTCGATGTAATCCTTGGCATGGCGCTTGTCGCCGGAAACCACCAGCCAGCCGGCCCGGTATCCGCAAGAGCGGTAGTTCTTGGAGAGGCCGTTGAAGGTGATGGTGAGCACGTCCTCGGAAAGGGAAGCGATGGAGGTGTGCCTGGCGCCTTCGTACAGCACCTTGTCGTACACCTCGTCGGCATAGACGATCAGGTGGTGCTGGCGGGCGATGTCGATGATCTCGTGCAGCAGTTCGTCCGGATATAAGGCCCCGGTGGGGTTGTTCGGGTTGATGATGACGATGGCCCGGGTGTGGGCGTTGATCTTGCTGCGGATATCGTTCAGATCCGGAAGCCAGCCCTTGGATTCATCGCACAGGTAATGCTTGGGCGTGCCGCCGGAAAGGCTGATGGCCGCCGTCCACAGCGGGTAATCCGGCGCCGGCACCAGCACTTCGTCGCCGGCATCGAGCAGGGCGTTCATGGCCATCACGATCAGCTCGGAGACCCCGTTGCCGACGTAGATGTCGTCCAGGGTCACGCCCTTGATGCCCTTCTGCTGGGTGTAGTGCATGATCGCCTTGCGAGCGGCGAAGATGCCCTTGGAATCCGTATAACCGGCCGCGTTGGGCAGGTTGCGGATGATGTCCTGCTGGATTTCCTCCGGCGCATCGAAGCCGAAGGCGGCCAGATTGCCGATGTTCAGCTTGATGATCTTGTGGCCTTCCTCTTCCATCTGCTTGGCCTTCTGCAGCACGGGGCCGCGGATGTCGTAGCAGACATTGGCAAGCTTGGCGGATTTCTTGACGTGTTTCATGCAAATGTCCCAGGGGGATTGAGAAGCGCCAAGCGCTGGCAGCGCGGCGGTCCGGACCGGCCGACCAGCCACCGATGGCACGGCGAACCCTACAGGGCGGCGCAACAAGGCCAGGAGCGAGGACTCGATGCTTCTTGGGCAAAGGTATAATCCTACTGTAAGCCTTAGGGCACCGCAATTTTGGGCGTTCAGCCCCAATCGGCGCCCAGGCACTCCGAGATTCCCACCGATGAAGTTGCACCTCGCCAATACCGCCGGCCTCAA
>SSTB01000167.1 GCA_009469665.1 Azonexaceae bacterium
GCAAGCCGCCTTCTACCGCGACACCGTCGCGCTGCCGGGCAGCATCGCCGCTTACACCCAGTTGCAGGGCAAGGAACTGTCCTACAACAACATCGCCGACTCCGACGCCGCCTGGGAATGCGTCAAGGCCTTCGATGCGCCGGCCTGCGTCATCATCAAGCACGCCAACCCCTGCGGCGTGGCCATCGACGGCAAGCTGCTCGGCGCCTACGAGAAGGCCTTCAAGACCGACTCGACCTCGGCCTTCGGCGGCATCATCGCCTTCAACGGCGAAGTCGGCCTCGAGGTGGTCAACGCCATGCACGAAAGGAAGCACTTCGTCGAAGTGCTGATCGCCCCGTCCTTCACCGCCGAAGCCAAGGCGGCGCTGGCTTCCAAGACCAACCTGCGCGTGCTGGTCGTGCCCCTCGGCCGTGCGCTCAACAAGCTGGAACTGAAGCGCGTCGGCGGCGGCCTGCTGGTGCAAACCGCGGACGACTTCACCGCGCAAGCCAGCGGCCTGAAGGTCGTCACCAAGGTCCAGCCGACCGCCCAGCAGATCGAAGACCTGCTCTTCGCCGAGCGCGTCGCCAAGTTCGTCAAGTCCAACGCCATCGTCTTCTGCGGCGGCGGCATGACCCTGGGCGTCGGGGCAGGACAGATGAGCCGTGTCGATTCGACCAAGATCGCCAGCATCAAGGCCACCCACGCCGGCCTGTCGATCAAGGGTTCGGTCGTCGCCTCCGATGCCTTCTTCCCGTTCCGCGACGGCCTCGACGTGCTGGCCGAAGCCGGCGCAGTTGCCGTCATCCAGCCCGGTGGCTCGATGCGCGACGAAGAAGTCATTGCGGCGGCCGACGAGCATGGCATCGCCATGGTGTTCACAGGCGCCCGGCACTTCAGGCACTGAGCTGCCATGGGCGACCTGGCTACGGTCTCTGCCGTCGAAACGAAGGTACCGATGCAGCCTGTCGGGCGCAATATCGGACGATTTCCGGCAACTTTCGCCCTTGGCCGCCGGCACTAAGAACCCCAAAGCTTTACTGCAATGATTCCCAACAAGGGTAAGACTTCATGAAACTCCTCGTCGTAGGTTCGGGCGGCCGTGAGCACGCCATGGCCTGGCGCCTCGCCAAATCCCCCGGTCTGCAAAAGGTCTACGTCGCCCCCGGCAACGCCGGCACGGCACGGGAGCACGAATTACAGAACGTGAGCCTCAGCGATCCAGTGGCCCTGGCCGATTTCGCGCAGAAGGAAAAAGTTCACCTTACCGTCGTCGGGCCGGAAGCGCCCCTCGCGGCTGGGGTAGTCAATATCTTTCGCGCGCGGGGGCTGAAAATCTTCGGCCCTACGAAGGAAGCCGCCCAGCTCGAATCCTCCAAGGATTTCGCCAAGCGCTTCATGGCCCGCCATGGCATTCCGACGGCCGAGTTCGAGACCTTCTCCGACGCCACGGCCGCCCATGCCTACATCGACCGGAAGGGCGCCCCCATCGTCATCAAGGCCGACGGCCTGGCCGCCGGCAAGGGCGTGGTCGTCGCCATGACCCTGACCGAGGCCCACGCTGCCATCGACGACATGCTGTCCGGCAACAAGCTTGAAGTGCAGCACAATGAGGCCGGCGCCCGCGTCGTCATAGAGGAATTCCTCGATGGCGAGGAAGCCAGCTTCATCGTCATGGTCGATGGCAAGAACGTCCTGGCGCTGGCCTCCAGCCAGGATCACAAGCGCATCGGCGACGGCGACACCGGCCCCAACACCGGCGGCATGGGGGCCTATTCGCCTGCCCCGGTGGTCACCCCGGAAATCCACGCCAAGGCCATGCGGGAAATCATCCTGCCCACGGTGCGCGGCATGGCAGCCGACGGCATCCCCTACACCGGCTTCCTCTACGCCGGCCTGATGATCGGCAAGGACGGCACGGTGAAGACCCTGGAGTTCAATTGCCGTATGGGTGACCCCGAGACCCAGCCCATCCTCATGCGCCTGAAGTCCGACTTCGTCGAGTTGCTGGAGCACGGCGTCGCCGGCACTTTGGACCAGGTGGAAGCAGAATGGGACCGCCGAATCGCCCTGGGCGTCGTCCTCGCCGCCGCCCGCTACCCCGACACGCCGAAGAAGGGCGATCCCATCGCAGGACTGCCCGAGGGCAACGCCTTTTCCGACGCCGTCCACGTCTTCCACGCCGGCACGGCGGAAAAGGATGGCCAGGTCGTTACCGCCGGCGGTCGTGTGCTCTGCGTCACCGCCCTGGGCGAGAACGTCCGCCAGGCGCAGAAGTTGGCCTATGAAGCCGCCGCGCGCATCACCTGGGACGGCTTGCAATACCGCAAGGACATCGGCCACCGCGCCCTCAGCCGCTGAGAGCCTGTGAACATTTCATTCACCCCCGCTCGTCATGCCCAGTTGCGCCGGCTCGGCGTTGCCAATGCTCGCCATAGCCCGAGCTATGGCTGTGCTTGGCGCCTCGATCGTGCTCACCTGGGCATGACGAGCGGGCGCGCCCGAAAAATTCACAGGCTCTAAGCCCCACCACACCCCCGGACGGGCGGCTCGTTGTCTTCCATGAGCCGCCCGTCTGTCTTCGAGAGCCGCCATGGACACCACCCGCCTCAAAGATTTCTTCACCGGCCTTCAAGGGCGCATCGTCGCCGAGTTGGAAACCTTCGACGGCCAGCCCTTCCGTACCGATTCCTGGCAACGGCCCGAAGGCGGCGGCGGCATCTCCCGCCTCATCGAGGAGGGTGACTTCTTCGAGCGCGGCGGGGTCAATTTCTCCCACGTCACCGGTGACAAGCTGCCGGCATCAGCCACCGCCGTGCGCCCCCAACTGGCGGGTCGCGCCTGGGAGGCCATGGGCGTGTCGCTCGTGATGCACCCGCGCAACCCTTACTGCCCGACCGCTCACATGAACGTGCGCTGCTTCGTCGCCAGCAAACCGGGCGAGGACGATGTGTGGTGGTTCGGGGGCGGCATGGACCTCACCCCCTACTACGGCGAGGAAGACGACGTGCACCACTTCCACGCCACTTGCCGCGAGGCCCTGGCGCCTTACGGCCCGGAGGTTCACGCCAAGTACAAGCAGTGGTGCGACGAGTATTTCTTTCTCAAGCACCGCAACGAACCCCGAGGCGTGGGCGGCGTGTTCTTCGACGATCTCAACGAAGCCGGCCCGGGCGGAGAAACCCCCTTCGAGCGCTGCTTCTCCCTCACCCAGGCGGTGGGCAATGCTTTTACCCCCGCCTATCTGCCCATTCTGGCCCGCCGCCGCGCCACCCCTTACGGCGAGCGGGAAAGGGATTTCCAGGCCTATCGCCGTGGCCGCTATGTGGAATTCAATCTGGTGTGGGACCGCGGCACCCTCTTCGGCCTGCAATCGGGCGGGCGAACTGAATCCATCCTCATGTCTCTGCCTCCGGTGGTGAAGTGGCGCTACGACTGGAAGCCGGAGCCGGGAACGCCAGAAGCTCGTCTTTACGACGTCTTCCTGAGCCCCAGGGACTGGGTGTAGCCCAGCGGGCGCGGGGAAGAAGACCTGCGCTCCGTTGCTGCAGCCTACTTGAGCTTGCCGCGCACCACACGCACCCTGGATTGGTCGCGGATGGTCGCCACACCGCCGTTGCCGGTGATGTTGCCGCAGGTACAGGCCGCCTTGATGCGCGGAACCGAACTGACGATCCCGGTACAGTCCAGGCACTCGTAGTAGAGATCGCCACCGGTGGGAAGGTTACCGGGGTCGGGGGCCGGCTCCACCGGATAGAAGTTGTAGATCTTGCGCATGTCGATATTGAGCACGGTCTCCTCCTTATTGTGGGTTCTGCCCGCGGGGCAAAGTCGCGCCGCCCCGGAAACCGGGCCATTCCGGGCGACAGGGGCTTATTGTCCCCAATTATAAGCGCACAGTCCGGCAAGAATGCCCGCGTCGGCCGGGCCCGTGAGCACCACCCGCTCAAGACCAAGCTCCCGTGCGCTTTCGGCGATGCGGGCATGGGGGACGAACAGCGGTGTCGACTCCAGTTCGTGGCGGGCCTCATCACCCGCCAGTTCAACCAGATGGCGCAACCCCTCGCTGCTCGAAACCGTGATGGCATCGAGGGCCCCCGCTGCCCAGGCGCCACGAAGGACGTCGATGCCGCCGGCCGGAGGCGAGCGGCGATAGCAGGGAATGCACTCGACTCGTGCCCCGCGCGCGCGCAGGGTATCGGCCAGCAGCTCGCGGCCGCCGTCGCCGCGAAAGATGGCGACACCGCACCCGGCGACGCGCTCGGTCTGCATCGAAGGCAAGGCGAGCAGGGCCTCCGAATCGAAACGTTCGAGGGGCGCGATGCAGCCCTCCACCCCCGCTTCCGCAAGCGCCTTGACCGTGCTCTGGCCGATCGCCGCGGGGAGGAGTCCTGCGGGCCACGGCCCCGCGGCCCGCAGGGCAGGCAGCGCGTAGGCCACGGCGTTGGGGCTGATGAAGACGGCGACGCGAAACTCGTGCCGGCGGGCCACCGCTGCGGCCAGGGGCGCGGGATCGTCGGGAGGCGAAATTTCCAGCAGGGGGAAGAGCAGCGGCGTCCCGCCAGCGGCAGCGATGGCTTCCGCCAGGGGGCCGGCCTGGTCCTGCGGACGGGTGACGACGATGGTGCGCCCGGCCAAGGGGCCACCTGGGCTCACCGGATGACCCTCCCGTCGCTGCGCACCACCCTCCCCGAGGGAGGGCAAGCGCCCCCTTCGGGCGGCCGGGCGGGGTTCACCCAACGACCCTCCCGTCGCTGCGCGCCACCCTCCCCAAGGGAGGGCGAGCGCCCCCTTCGGGCGGCCGGGCGGGGGCGCTCATGAGCAGGCGGCGAGCTTTTCCAGGATGGCCCCTGCACCCCGAGCCCGGAGCTGGTCGGCAAGTTCCTGCCCCAGGGCTTCGTCGGCAGCAGGATCGCCGTGCAACTCGCCTGCCACCATGTCCTTGCCGTCGGGAGTGGCGACGAAGCCACGCAGCCAGAGGCGTCCATCGTCTTCGACGATGGCGTAAGCCCCCAGGGGCACCTGACAGCTGCCCCCCAGGGCGCGGGAGAAAGCGCGCTCGGCCCGCACACAGTGAGCGCTGACGGCATCGTTGAGGGGGGCGACGACGGCCGCCATGGCGGCGGCACCGGCAACGAGTTCGATACCCAGCGCCCCCTGTCCCGGCGCCGGCAGCGACTGCTCCGGCGTCAAGAGCGAGCGGATGCGGTCCTTGAGACCCAGACGGATGAGCCCGGCACCGGCGAGGATGATGGCATCGTACTGGCCTTCGTCGAGTTTGCGCAGGCGGGTGTCGAGATTGCCACGCAGGCTGCGGATTTCCAGTTGCGGATAGCGGGCTCGCAGCAGGGCCTCGCGGCGCAGGCTGGACGTGCCCACCACGGCCCCTGCCGGAAGATCGTCGAGGCTGGCGTAGCGATTGGAAACGAAGGCGTCCCGCGGATCTTCGCGCTCGGAGATGGCTGCCAGCACGAAGCCTTCGGGCATGACCATGGGCACGTCCTTCATGGAATGCACGGCGAGGTCGGCGCGGCCTTCGGCCATGGCGACTTCGAGTTCCTTGATGAACAGGCCCTTGCCGCCGATCTGGGCCAGAGGCCGGTCGAGAATCTGGTCCCCCTGGGTGGTCATGCCCAGAATGCTGACCCTGGCACCGGGATTGAGGGCCGACAGACGATCCCGAACATGCTCCGCCTGCCACAGGGCGAGGCGGGATTCACGGGAGGCGATGACGATCTGGGCGGGTGCGGACATGGCGGGCGGCTCGCGACGGAAGGGCGCCGATTCTACCACGCAGCCCCGCCCTAGCCGGCTGTGGCCAGGGCCCGCGCCACAGCCCACTGGCGGCGGCTCACCGGCAAGCGGTCGGGCACACCGCGCACCAGGGCCCAGCCGTAAGCCTCGGCGTCGTCCCCCGCCGTCCGCTCGAAGCCGGCCAGGGCGTCCCGCGCCACCAGGACGGCCCGATGAAGACGCAGGAAGCGCTCGGCAAATTCCTGCTCCAGATGGGTGAGGGCGTCGTCGAGTAGATACTCCCGCTCCCGGGTACGGGCGGTGACATATTTCAGATCGGCCTTGAAATAGAGCACGTCCGCCACCGGCACCAGCAGAAGCCGGCCCCGCTCGTGGCAGGAAAGGTGGCTGCGTCCGCTGCCGCGCATCTCCCGACCGATGGCCTGGAGTGCCTCTCCCGCCTTGCCACGAACCGGACGCAGCTTCTGCAGGGCGGCCAGGAGGCGCTGGGCCCGCACCGGCTTGAGCAGGTAGTCGATGGCATTGAGGTCGAAGGCCTGCACTGCGTAGCCGTCGTAGGCCGTGGTGAAGATCACCGCCGGGCCGTCCTCCAGGCCCCCCAGATGGCCGGCCAGTTCGATACCGTCCATGCCGGGCATGCGGATGTCGGCCAGGACGACATCCACCGGCGTATGGCGGAGAAAGTCGAGGGCTTCCAGGCCATTGCCCGCCTCGCCGACACAGGCGTTAGGCAGGCTGGGGGCGATGTCGGCCAGGAGTTCCCGCAGGCGCGCACGGGCCAGGGGCTCGTCGTCCACCACCAGGAGGGTCAGGGGCTGGGTCGTGTGCGGCATGGCAGATGAATGATGACGCGGTAGACATCGGAGCCTTCCTCGATGTCGAGGCGGGCCTCCAGATCGTAATACAGGGCGAGGCGTTCGCGGATATTGGCCACCGCCATGTGGTTGCCACGTGCGTGCCCGCCGCCTCCCGCCGGGTTGGCGATGACGATGAGCAGTTCATCGGCGCGTCGGGAGAAGGCGATGTCGATGGCGCCCCCCTCCGGCCGCGGCTCTATGCCGTGATAGACGGCGTTCTCCAGCAGGGGCTGGAGCATGAGGGGCGGAATGGCCTCGTCCAGGGGAAGATCGGCCACCTCCCAGCGCACTTGCAGACGCTCGCCCAGGCGCAGGCGCTCCAGGTCGAGATACTGGCGGGCCAGGGCAATTTCATCCGACAGGGGCACCCGCTCCGCCGGATCCCGCAACGCCGCCCGAAAAAGGTCGGACAGGGATTCCAGCGCCTCTTCCGCCCGCCGCGGCTCCGCCCGGATGAGGGAGAGAACGGCGTTGAGGGAGTTGAAGAGGAAGTGGGGCCGGATGCGGGCGTTGAGCGCCGAAAGGCGCGCTTCGCTCATGGAC
>SSTB01000168.1 GCA_009469665.1 Azonexaceae bacterium
CCGTTCCCGCCGGTTTCGATTACGACAACGCCGTCCGCCAGGGGGCACGCCTCAAGGTGGCCAGCAAGTACATCAAGACCGCGCGGGAGCACTTCGCCGCCAAGGGCGTCCATGTGGACCTCATCAAGCTCTACGGCTCCATGGAACTCGCCCCCCTGGCCGGGTTGGCCGACGCCATCGTGGACCTGGTGTCCACCGGCGGCACGCTGAAGGCCAACAATCTGGTGGCAGTGGAGGACATCATGCCCATTTCCAGCCGCCTGGTGGTCAATCAGGCCTCCCTCAAGGTCAAGCGGGAAACCCTGCAACCCATCCTCGACGCCTTTGCCGGGGCGGTGGAGAAATAAGATGACCGTGCCCATTCAACGCCTATCCACGGCCGACGCCGATTTCACGGCCCGCATCGACACCCTGCTGGCCTTCGAGGGTGCCGCCGATGACGCCATCGAGCGTACCGTTGCCGCCATCCTGGCCGAGGTCAAGACCCGGGGCGATGCCGCCGTGGTCGAGTACACCAATCGCTTCGACCGCCTGTCTGCCGCTTCCATGGCGGACCTGGAACTGAGCTGGGCCGAACTCCAGGCCGCCCTCGAAGGCCTGCCCGCCGACCGCCGTGCCGCCCTGGAAGCCGCCGCCGGTCGCATCCGCGTCTACCACGAGCGGCAGAAGATGGAAGGCTGGGCCTATACCGAAGCCGACGGCACCAAACTCGGGATGATGGTCACGCCGCTGGACCGGGTCGGTCTCTACGTGCCGGGGGGCAAGGCGGCCTACCCTTCGTCGGTGTTGATGAATGCCATTCCTGCCAAGGTGGCGGGCGTCAAAGAACTGATCATGGTGGTTCCCACCCCGGACGGCGAAAAGAATCAACTGGTGCTGGCGGCAGCCTGCCTGGCCGGTGTAGACCGCGTCTTCGCCATCGGCGGTGCTCAGGCCATCGGCGCCTTGGCCTACGGCACCGCTACCGTGCCCCAGGTGGACAAGATCGTCGGCCCGGGCAACGCCTACGTGGCCACGGCCAAGCGCAGGGTCTTCGGCATCGTGGGGATCGACATGGTGGCCGGCCCTTCCGAAATCCTGGTGGTGTCGGATGGCTCCGGCAATCCGGACTGGGTGGCCATGGACCTCTTTTCGCAAGCCGAACACGACGAACTGGCCCAATCCATCCTCATCTGCACCGACGCGGCCTTCATCGATCAGGTGCAAGCCAGCATCGACAAACTCCTGCCCACCATGCCGCGCCGGGCCGTGATCGAGACTTCCCTCACCAACCGCGGCGCCCTCATCCAGGTGCGGGATCTTGCCGAGGCCATCGCCATCGCCAACCGGGTGGCGCCGGAGCACCTGGAGCTTTCCCTGGCCGACCCCGACCCCTGGGTCGGGCACATCCACCACGCCGGGGCCATCTTCATCGGCCACTACACCTCGGAATCCCTGGGCGACTACTGCGCCGGACCCAACCACGTGCTGCCGACCTCCGGCAGCGCCCGCTTTTCCTCGCCCCTGGGGGTCTATGATTTCCAGAAGCGCACCAGCCTGATCAAGGTATCGAAGGCCGGGGCGCAGACCCTGGGCAAGATCGCCTCGACCCTGGCCCAGGGCGAAGGCCTGCCGGCCCACGCGAAATCGGCCGAATACCGGCTGGAATCCTGATGGCGGAGGAGGGCGCTCCCAAGCCCGGCTTGAAGGAGCTCTTCCTCGGCTTTTCCTCGGTGGGCCTGTCCGGCTTCGGCGGCGTCCTGCCCTTCGCCCGGCGCATGCTGGTGGAGGAGCGGCGCTGGCTGACGGCGGAGGAATTCAACTTCCTTCTCGGCCTGTGCCAGTTCCTGCCCGGGCCCAACGTCATCAATCTCTCGGTGGCGGTGGGTTCCCGCTACCGGGGCGTGGCCGGGGCGGTGGCCGCTGCCGGGGGCCTGATGGGCGGCCCCCTGGTCATCGTCCTTCTGCTGGCCCTGCTCTATGACCGCTACGGCGAACTGGCTCTGGTTCAGGGTATGTTGCGGGGCATCGCCGCGGTGGGCTGCGGCCTGCTTTTCGCCACCGCCATCCGCATGGGTATGGCGGTACGCGACAAGCGCTTCTTCCTGCCCTTCGCAGGGCTCGTCTTCATTGGCATTGCCCTCCTGCGCTGGCCTCTGCCGGCGGTGATGGTGGCCCTGCTCGGGGTGTCCGCCGCCCTGGCCTACTGGCGCTTGCAGGATGCCGCTCCTCGCTGAGCTCTTCCTTCAATTCGCGCTGCTCTTCTGCGTCGCCTTCGGCGGCGCCACGGCCCTGCTGCCGGAAATGCAGCGGGTGGTGGTGGAGCAGGAACACTGGCTGAGCGAGGCTACCTTCATCCACCTCTACGCCATCGCCCAGGCGGCCCCGGGCCCCAACGGCCTGGTGGTGACCCTCATCGGCTGGAAAGTCGCCGGCCTGGCCGGCGCCCTGGTGGCGACCTTGGCCATGTGCCTGCCCATGAGTGTGGTGATCTACTTTCTCATCCCCCGCTGGGAGCGCTTCCGCGGCGCGCGCTGGCAGCAGGCGGTGCAGATGGGGGTGGCGCCCCTGGCGGTGGGCCTGGTCTTCGCCGGAGCGGCGCTGATCGGCAGCGGGGCCGGCCTCGACTGGGCGGGCTGGGTTCTGGCGGCCGGAGCGGTCGCTCTCAACCTGCGTACCAAGCTCCATCCCCTGTGGTTTATCGCCGCGGGGGCGGTGGCAGGATTGGCCGGCTGGGTGTGAGACCCTCCCCACCACCCCTAGCCCGTCGGGTGGCACGCGGGTCGGGATGCCAAGTATCGCGGGCTCAGGGCTGGTAAGGATTCTCCAGCGAAGCGATCAGCTCTTGAAACACTGCCCGGATCTGCTCTTCGGAGCACTCCATCAAGAGGGCGTCCTCGAAGGCATCCTGGGCGACCTGACGCAGTTCGGCGAGGTTTTCCCGCAGCACCTTGATTTTCTCGGTGCAGGAGACGACGGAGCCGTCGGGGCGCAGCCAGCGGATGTCTTCGGTTTTGGGGTTCATGGTCGGGCGGGGGCTATGCTGTTTGGACGGCGGTCGCGGCACTGAGTTCGGCGCTCTTCGGCGGGCTGGCGGAGCGGGCGACGGCGACGGATCCCAGGGGCTGGCCGGTGTCGTCGCTTACGACGGCGAAGCTCATCTCGACGTAGATGGTCTCTCCCGCCGCGGTGAGGGCCTTGGTGCGGGTCGGGCTGCCGTCACCCCGCGTCCGGCCGGCCGCGAGGGCACGGTGGTAGCCGTTCCAGTGGGCGCTGCGCAGACGCTCGGGGATGATGATGTCGAGGCTCCGCCCAAGGACTGCCGCGGCGGTGTGGCCAAAGAGGGCCTCTGCGGCGCGGTTCCAGAGCACGATGCGGCCAGCGAGGTCGGCGTAGATCAGGGCGTCGGCCATCTGCTCGGCGACCGCCGCATAGGGGGCGGTCAAGGGACAACCCTCCCGTCGCTGCGCGCCACCCTCCCCGGGGGAGGGGGAGCGCTCCCTTCGGGCGGCCGGGCGGGAACGCTCATGCCAGGATGGCGGTCAGGGCGGCGACGAGGCGCTCGCACTCGGCGGCGGTGCCGACGGTGATGCGCAGGTGCTGGTCGATCCGCGGCAGGCGGAAGTGGCGCACGATGATGCTGCGCTCCCGCAGGGCCTGGGCCAGGGTACCGGCGTCGTGGCCGGGGTGGCGGGCGAAGAGGAAGTTGGCCGCCGAAGGCAGCACGGCGAAGCCCAGACTCGCGAGGGCGGTGGTGAGCCGTTCCCGGGTGGCGATGACGGCCCGGCGGGAGCGCTCGAAGTGCTCCCTGTCTTCCAGGGCCGCGACGGCGCCGACCAGGGCCAGGCGGTCGAGGGGGTAGGAATTGAAGCTGTTTTTCACCCGCTCCAGGGCCTCGATCAGGTCGGGGTGGCCCACCGCGTAGCCCACCCGCAGGCCGGCCAGGGAGCGGGACTTGGAAAGCGTATGGACGACCAGGAGGTTGTCCCGCGTCCGGGTGAGGGGAATGGCGGTCTCGCCGCCGAAATCCACATAGGCTTCATCGACCACGATCACGGCATCGGGATTGCCGGCGGCAATGCGGTCCACGGCCTCCAGGGGCAGCAAACGACCGGTGGGGGCGTTGGGGTTGGGGAAGATGATGCCCCCGCACGCCCCGCCGTAGGCCGCGGGGTCGATGGCGAAATCCTCGTCCAGGGGCACGGCGCGGTAGTCGACGCCATAAAGCCCGCAATACACCGGATAGAAGCTGTAGGTGATGTCGGGGAAGAGCAGGGGCGCGTCGTGCTTCAGAAGCGCCTGGAAGACGTGGGCCAGCACCTCGTCGGAGCCGTTGCCGAGGAAGACCTTGCCGGGCGCGACGCCGTACTCCCGCGCCACGGCCGCCTTCAGGGCCTCCCCGTTGGGGTCCGGGTAGAGGCGCAGGCGGGCGCCGTCGTCGCCCAGTTCGGCGCGGATCGCCGCCAGTACCCGGGGGGAGGGCGGGTAGGGGTTTTCGTTGGTGTTGAGCTTGACCAGGTCGGCGATCCTGGGTTGCTCGCCGGGAACATAGGGGGTGAGGCCGCGGACGGCCTGGCTCCAGAAGCGACTCATGGCGGCGGGAAGGGCGGAAACAGGGCGAAATGGTATCATGCCGCTTTGCCCGAACGCCGCTGCGCCATGCGTCAAGCCGAAATCACCCGCAACACCCTGGAGACCCGCATCACCGTGCGTCTCGACCTGGACGGCGCCGGCCGGGGCCGCTTCGCCACCGGCGTGCCCTTTCTCGACCACATGCTGGACCAGATCGCCCGCCATGGCCTGATCGACCTCGACGTCGAGGCCACCGGCGACCTGCATATCGATGCCCATCACACGGTCGAGGATATCGGCATCACGGTCGGGCAGGCCCTTGCCCAGGCCTGGGGCGACAAGAAGGGGCTCACCCGCTATGGCCATGCCTACGTTCCGCTGGACGAGGCCCTCTCCCGCGTGGTGATCGACCTTTCCGGTCGCCCCGGGCTCGATTTCAATGTCGCATTCACCCGCGCCTGGGTGGGGCAGTTCGACGTGGATCTGGTGCGCGAATTCTTCCAGGGCCTGGTGAACCACGCCGGCATGACCCTGCACATCGACAACCTGCGCGGCGTCAACGCCCATCACCAGGCCGAGACGGTCTTCAAGGCCTTCGGCCGCGCCCTGCGCATGGCGGCGACGCCCGATCCCCGCATGGCTGGCACCATGCCCTCGACCAAGGGGTCGCTGTGACTGCTGGCAATACCATTGCCGTCATCGATTACGGCATGGGCAATCTGCGATCGGTGTCGAAAGCACTGGAGCACGTGGCGGGGGGAAAGCCTGTCGTCGTTACCGCCGATCCGGCGGAGGTGGCCGCCGCCGAGCGGGTCGTCTTTCCCGGTCAGGGCGCCATGCCCGACTGCATGCGGGAACTCGACGCCAGAGGCCTGCGGCCTGCGGTTCTGGCCGCTGCGCGGGACAAACCTTTTCTGGGCATCTGCATCGGCCTGCAGATGCTCTTCGAGCACAGCGAAGAGGGCGACGTGGCCGGCCTGGGCGTCTTCGCCGGTGGGGTGCGGCGCTTCCCCGAAGCCTCCATGAAGGGGGCCGATGGCCAGCGCCTCAAGGTGCCCCACATGGGTTGGAACGAGGTACGCCAGAAGCCCCATGTCCTGTGGCAGGGCGTGGCCGATGGCGCCCGCTTCTATTTTGTCCACAGCTACTGCGTCGAGCCCCGCGATGGCGCCCTGGTGGCCGGATCGGCCGAGTATGGCGTCCCCTTTACCTGTGCAGTGGGGCGGGATAATATCTTTGCCGTCCAGTTCCACCCGGAGAAAAGCGCCCGCGACGGGCTGCAATTGCTCAAGAACTTCGCCCTGTGGCGTCCCTGAATTCTCCGCGCCGGCGGCTGTGACTTTCCGTATCTCCCTTTCCCGCTTCCCATGCTCATCATTCCCGCCATTGACTTGAAGGACGGCCAGTGCGTCCGTCTGAAACAGGGCCTGATGGAACAGGCCACCGTTTTTTCCGAAGACCCCGCCGCCATGGCGCGCCATTGGGTCGACCAGGGTGCCCGCCGCCTCCATCTGGTGGACCTGAACGGCGCCTTTGCCGGAAAGCCGAAGAATGAGTCGGCCATCAAGGCCATCCTCAAGGGGGTGGGCGACAAGATCCCGGTCCAGCTGGGAGGCGGCGTCCGCGATCTCGACACCATCGAACGCTGCCTGGACGACGGTATCAGCTACGTCATCATCGGCACGGCGGCGGTGAAAAACCCTGGCTTCCTGCACGACGCCTGCGGTGCCTTCCCCGGCCACATCATCGTCGGCTTGGACGCCAAAGAGGGCAAGGTGGCCACCGATGGCTGGTCCAAGCTCACCGGCCACGATGTCGTGGATCTGGCGCGGAAGTACGAGGATTACGGCGTCGAGGCCATCATTTATACCGACATCGGCCGCGACGGCATGCTCTCCGGCGTCAATGTCGAGGCCACCGTGCGTCTGGCCCAGGCACTGAGCATTCCGGTCATCGCTTCGGGGGGGCTGTCCAGCGTCGCCGACGTGGAGAAGCTTTGCGCCGTCGAGGGCGAGGGTGTCATCGGAACCATCGCCGGCCGCGCCATTTACGATGGCAGCCTCGATTTCAAGGCGGCCCAGGCCGCGGCCGACAAGGCTGGCGCCTGATGGGTCTGGCCAAGCGGATCATTCCCTGTCTGGATGTGACCGCCGGCCGGGTCGTCAAGGGTACCAATTTCGTCGACCTGAGGGACGCGGGCGACCCGGTGGAAATCGCCCGCCGCTACGACGAGCAGGGTGCCGACGAGGTGACCTTTCTCGACATCACGGCTTCCTCCGACCAGCGCGACATCATTCTGCACATCGTCGAAGCCTGCGCCGAGCAGGTGTTCATTCCGCTCACCGTGGGCGGCGGCGTGCGCAAGGTGGAAGACGTGCGCCGCCTGCTCAATGCCGGAGCCGACAAGGTTTCCATGAATACCGCCGCGGTGCAGAATCCGGACCTGATCCATGAAGCTTCCAGCAAGGTGGGCTCCCAATGCATCGTGGTGGCCATCGACGCCAAGCAGACCGGGCCGGGCGTCTGGCACGTGTTCACCCACGGCGGGCGGAACGACACCGGCCTGGACGCCGTGGCCTGGGCGAAGCGGGTCGAAGCCCTGGGGGCTGGCGAAATCCTGCTCACCAGCATGGACCGGGACGGCACCAAGAACGGCTTCGATCTCGCCCTGACTGGGGCGGTGGCCGACGCCGTGGGGATTCCCGTCATTGCCTCCGGCGGGGTGGGCAATCTTCAGCATCTGGCCGACGGGGTTGCCCAGGGGCGGGCCGACGCGGTGCTGGCAGCTTCCATTTTTCACTTCGGCGAGTACACGGTGCGGCAGGCCAAGGAACACCTCCGTTCCCAGGGCATCGAAGTGCGTCTATGAGCGAGCGCCCGACTGCTCCGGGAATGGGGCGCCTCCTTGTGGCGCGGCGCGCGGGGCACGGTCGTGAGTGATCTCGACAACGCGCTCCCCTGGCTGGAGGCGCTCAAGTGGGATGCGGAGGGGCTCATACCGGCCGTTGCCCAGGATGACATGACGGGCCGCGTTCTCATGTTCGCCTGGATGAACCGCGAGGCCCTGGTGGAAACAGCCCGCACCGGACGGGCAGTGTACTGGTCGCGGTCCCGGGGGCGGCTGTGGAAGAAGGGCGAGGAGTCGGGTCATTTCCAGAACGTCCGTGCCATCCGCACCGATTGCGACGGGGACGTCCTGCTCCTCGCCATCGCCCAGGAGGGCGGCATCGCCTGCCACACCGGCCGCCAGAGCTGTTTTTTCAACGAACTCAGGGGGGAGCGCTGGGTTCCCACCGATCCGGTTTTGAAAGACCCCAAGGACATCTACGCCAAATGAGCACTCACGACATCCTGCATCGCCTTTCCGAAACCCTCGCCACGCGCAAGCACGCCGATCCGGAAAAATCCTACACCGCCAAACTCTTTGCCGAGGGACCGGATTCCATTCTGAAAAAGATCGGCGAGGAGTGTGCCGAACTTATCATGGCGGCCAAGGACGGCAAGCGGCTCAACATCGTCTGGGAATCCACCGACGTCATCTACCACGTTCTCGTGCTGCTTGCCTTCTACGACATGGGAATCGAGGATGTTTCCCAGGAGATGCGGCGCCGGGAAGGAATTTCGGGCATTGACGAAAAAGCGGCCCGGGGCCAGATGAAATGAGTGACTGCATCTTTTGTCGCATCGTCGAGGGCAAGATTCCTGCCGCCCGCGTGTTCGAAGACGACGACATCCTCGCCTTCAAGGACATTAATCCAGCGCGCCCGGTGCACATTCTCGTGATCCCCAAGAAACACATCACTTCGCTCGCCAGCGTGGTGCCGGAGGACGCGGCGGTACTTGGCCGGATGCTCCTCAAGGCCAACGAAATCGCCGTCGCCCAGGGCAGCCCGGACGGTTTCCGTGTCATCATCAACACCGGGCGGGTCGGTTGCCAGGAAGTGCCGCACCTGCACATGCATATCGTGGGTGGGCCGGATCCGGTCGGCCCCATGCTCAAACGCATCTGAGGAGAGAATCATGGGCAGTTTTTCCATCTGGCACTGGCTCATCGTCCTGGTCATCGTCATGCTCATCTTCGGTACCAAGAAGCTGCGCAATGTGGGGCAGGATCTGGGTGGCGCCGTGAAGGGCTTCAAGGACGGCATGAAGGAAGGCAGCGCCGACAAACCGGCAGAGCCGGTGCCTCCCCAGCAGGTCAGCGGCCAGACCATCGACGTCGAGGTCAAGGAAAAAACCAAGAGCTAGCCACCGCTTCGGTGCCCCGGAGCGGAGGGGTGGTGGCATGGGTCTCTCGCCGCCTCCTTACTCCCGGCTCCGGGCTCCGCTGCCTGGGCCTTGATTCAGCATGTTCGACATCGGCTTCTCCGAACTCATCGTCATCGGCATCGTGGCGCTCATCGTCATCGGCCCCGAGAAACTGCCTCGGGTGGCCAAGACCGTGGGTCATCTGCTGGGTCGGGCGCAGCGCTATGTGAGCGACGTCAAGGCCGACATCAACCGCGAAATCCAGCTCGACGAACTGAAAAAGATGCAATCCGAGGTGGTGGAATCCGCCCGGGGAATCGAGGATTCTCTCAGGAAGGATCTGGAGGCCACCCGCACTGCGGTCGAAGCGCCCATCAGCGCCGTGGCGGCTGAGGTCGAGGCGGCGCTCCCCTCGGCAGCGTCGCTCGATACCCCGCTTCCGCCTCCTGCGGCCGAGGCAACCCCCAAGACGACTGCATGAGCGACGCGGCGGAAGAGTCCTTCATTTCCCATCTGGTCGAGTTGCGCGACCGCCTCCTGCGCAGCCTGATTGCGGTTGGGGTCGTTTTCGGCGTGCTGTGCCTGTACCCCGGACCGGGCGCCATCTACGACCTGCTGGCCCTGCCGTTGACCAAGACCCTGCCGGAAGGGGCCAAGATGGTTGCCATCGGGGTCATCACGCCCTTCATGGTTCCCCTGAAGATCACGGCCATGGTGGCCTTCGTCGTGGCGCTCCCGGTGGTGCTCTATCAGGCCTGGGCCTTCGTCGCGCCGGGTCTATACGCGCATGAGAAGCGCCTGGGCATCCCCCTCATCGTGTCCAGCACCGTGCTGTTTCTGCTCGGGATGGCCTTTTGCTACTTCTTCGTTTTCGGTCAGGTATTCACCTTCATCGCCGGGTTCGCGCCCAAGAGCATCACTCCAGCACCGGACATCGAGGCCTACCTGTCCTTCGTGATGACCATGTTCGTCGCCTTCGGCGTTTCCTTCGAGGTGCCCGTGGCCCTTGTGGTGCTGGTGCGCATGGGTCTGGTCACCGTCCAGCGCCTCAAGGAATGGCGCTCGTATTTCATTGTGGGGGCCTTCATCATTGCAGCCGTGGTGACGCCGCCTGACGTGGTGTCGCAACTGGCCCTCGCCATCCCCATGTGCCTGCTCTACGAGCTGGGCATCCTCGCTTCCCGTCTGGTGTCGCGACCGGAGGCGGCCGTCGCCGACGCTCCGCCTCCTGGCGCGGCGGACTGATAGCCAGTGAAAATTTCATTCACCCCCGCTCGTCATGCCCAGTTGCGCCCGCTCGGCGTTGCCAATGCTCGCCATAGCCCGAGCTATGGCTGTGCTTTGCGCCTTGATCGTGCACAGCTGTGCACGCCGCTCGGGCGCGCCCGAAAAATTCACAGGCTCTGATAGCTGCTCAAGGCGCGGCCGGTGGCGTACGACGCTGTCCGGCCAGCGTCGGGAGCCAGCGTTTCGCTTCGCCCTCCTGAAACCACCAGAGGCTTCCGGCGGGCATTTCCTCCCAGGTTTCGTTGTCGGTCAGGGGTTCGGTCGCGATCACCGCCACCCGATCGGCCGGGGTCGTCACGGCAGAAAAATCCACTGTCACGTCCTGGTCGCGCAGATGGGCTTCGGTGAAGGGGGCTCGGCGCACGATGTAGGCAAGGCGGGTGGAGGCGTGGGCCATCAGCCACTCGCCTCCGGATAGCAGGAAATTGCATTCCCCGTAGGCGGCGAGGCGGATGGTCAGGCGCGCCAGTGCTGCGAAGAGGGTTTCGTCCGGCGGGCGGACTGCGCCGAATTCACGTAACAACTCCTGCAGTAGCCAGCAGAAGGCAGCCTCGCTGTCGGTGCTGCCCACCGGCTGGGGAAAACCGGCCAGCTCAGGCGCAAAGCCTTCGAGATGCCCGTTGTGGGCGAATATCCAGTTCCGGCCCCACGCCTCGCGCAGGAAGGGGTGGGTGTTTTCAAGGCCGATCGCGCCGCGGGTGGCCTTGCGGATATGGGCAACCACATTGGTCGAGCGGATGGGGTAGGCGCGTACCAGTTCGGCCACCGGTGAGGCGGAGGAGGGCTGAGGGTCGAGAAACAGCCGAACCCCGGGTCCCTCGAAGAAGGCGATGCCCCATCCGTCGGTATGGACATCGGTGGCCCCGCCGCGGGCCTGAAAGCCTGTGAAGGAAAAGCAGATGTCGGTCGGAACGTTGCAGTTCATGCCGAGCAACTGGCACACGGCCTAATCCTCCTGCGGCTTCATGGCCGGGCGTTTGCCGATGCGCACAGGCAATTCGATCAGGGTCTTGTCCCGGCGCAGGCGGAAGGTGACCCGCTCATCGGGTTTCAGGGCGGCGATCAGGTCGAGCATGACCTGGGAATCCTTGACGGCCTTGTCCCCGACGGCCAGCAGAACGTCGCCAGGGCGAACGCCCGCACCGTCGGCGGGGCTGCCACGCACCACGCCAGCGATCAGGGCGCCCGCCGTATCGGGCAGTCCGAAGGATTCGGCCAGTTCCGGCGTGATTTCCTGGGCCTCGACGCCGATCCAGCCCCGGGTGACCGAGCCGTTCTGGATAATCTGCTCCATGATGTCCTTGGCACTGGATACCGGAATGGCGAAGCCGATCCCCAGCGAGCCGCCCGTGCGGGAGTAGATGGCCGTGTTGATGCCGACCAGATTTCCGGCGGTATCGACCAGGGCGCCGCCGGAGTTGCCCGGATTGATCGCCGCGTCGGTCTGGATGAAGTTCTCGAAGGTATTGATGCCCAGGTGAGAGCGCCCCAGGGCCGAGACGATGCCCATGGTGACAGTCTGCCCCACGCCGAAGGGATTGCCGATGGCCAGCACCACGTCGCCGACGCGCAGGTGCTCCATCTGGCCGAAGGTGATGGCCGGCAGATGGTCGCCGGCGATGCGCAGAACCGCCAGATCGGACTCCGGATCGCTGCCGATGACCCGGGCCTTTTGCGTGCTGCCGTCGGCCAGGGAAACCTGGATGTCCTCCGCAGCCTCGACGACATGGAAATTGGTCAGGATGTAGCCGGAATCGCTGACGATGACCCCGGAACCCAGGCTCGAGGTACGCTGGGGGCGGCTGTCGAAGCGATCGCCGAAAAAGTGGCGGAAGATCGGATCTTCCAGCAAGGGATGCCGGGGTGCCCGGATTTCCTGCGTGGTATAGATATGCACCACGGAAGGCAGGGCCTTGCGCGCCGCCTCGCGGTAGGTGGACGCCTGACGCGTGCCCTCGTCAGGGGGCGTGTGCGATTCGTGCAGGGCGACCACCGCGGGCCGCTCCCGTGGAAGCCATTCAGGCTTGAGGGTGGCGACGACGAACAGGGCGGCCAGCAGAACCGTCACCGTTTGTGCAAAAATCAGCCACAACCTCTGCATGGAAGACCGGAACGATGAAGCGGGAAGAATTGGTGGAGTATCTCGACCGGGTGCTGGACTGCGGCCGCTTCCGGGATTATTGCCCAAACGGCTTGCAAGTGGAAGGACGCGCCGACGTCCGCTGCATCGTCGCCGGCGTGACCGCCAGCCAGGCCCTGCTCGACGCGGCGGTAGCGGCCGGTGCCGATGCCGTCCTGGTCCATCATGGCTATTTCTGGCGGGGGGAGGACGGCCGTGTCACCGGGATCCGTCGCCGGCGCCTGGCGACGCTCCTGGGCGCCGACATCAATTTGCTCGCCTACCATCTGCCCCTCGATGCCCATGCGGAATTCGGCAACAACGTCCAGTTGGCGCGCCTTGCCGGCTGGCAGCCGGAGGGGCGCTTCGGAGAGCAGGACCTGGGCTGTGTCGGGAGGGTGGATGGGACACCGATGGCTGCGGATTTCTCGGCTGGTCTGGGCCGTGTTCTAGGGAGGGAGCCCCTGCTCGTCGGCGACGGGGCGCGACCTATCCGCCGCATCGCCTGGTGCACCGGCGCCGCGCAGGGGTATTTCGAGGCGGCCATCGCCCAGGGGGCCGACGTCTTCGTCTCCGGAGAGATCTCCGAACAGTCGGTTCACCTGGCCCGGGAGAGCGGCGTGCCTTATCTGGCCTGCGGCCACCACGCCAGTGAGCGCTATGGTGTCCAGGCCCTTGCCGAGCACCTGGCGGCAAATTTCGCCCTGGATTGCCGTTTCGTCGATATCGACAATCCCGTTTGAGGCGCTGCCCCGGCGACGTTCAGGCAGCCCGTGGCAGGGGGACTACTTTGGCCCGCTGGCAGCCATAGCCCTCGTCCAGCAGGTGCAGGAGAAAGACGATCTCCTCGATGACTTCCAGGGGGAAGCCCGCCCGCTGGCCCTGGCGATTGTCCTGCACCAAGCCGGCGAGGTAGTCGCGGCAGGTCTGGGTGCCCCAGGTCTTGGTCAGGCGCCGGGCAATGTGCTCGTAGTCCTCCAGGGATTTTAGCCCGGAGACCGGCGTTTCCGATTCTTCCCAATCGGGGACCCGGAAATTGAAGCGATCCCGGATGCGCCGCATCAGGGTCTCGTACTCCTCGCGCATGTCGGCACGGCGGTAGAGATTGAGCAGCATGAGCCAGGCTTCGATGCGGTCGGGCGCCTGCTGGGCGATGAAGGAGGCCAGACTGTCCGCCGCGCCCCGCAGGCGGCCGAAGGACAGCATGATTTCGGCCAGTTGGAGGGCGGATTCGTCCTCCTCCACTTCCATATCGGGGACAGCGGGGGGCGGCGAACTGGTCTGGGCCAGGGGGGGGGACGGGGTGCCGGGCACGGAGTCGAGCAAGAAGTCGATTTCCGGGGCGGTCTCCGCGGGTGCCGCGGGGGGCGCCATGGCGGGGCGGGGATCCGGCTGCGGCGGCGGAGCGGTCTGGACGGTGGGCCGGCCCGGCGGGTGAAGATCACCGTCGCTCCGGCCACGGCGGCGGGCCAGGACGTGGGCGCCGCCCGCGGCGAGTATGCCGCCGACCAACGCGCTGACGGCCAATTCGAGCCATTGCCCCGAGGTCGTCGCGGCCGGCATCGCAGGCGCGCGGGCCACCGGGGGGGCGACAGCAGCGGCGGCAGTTTGGGCCGGCGGTGCCTGGAGGGCCTGGGCCATCTGCAACTGCTGCTGCAGGGCCAGGGCCTCGGTTGCCAGGTTCATGGCCTGATTCAGCTTGTCCACTTGCTGATTCAGGAGTCCCAGCGTCGTTTCCATCTTGAGAATGCGCTCCTCGATCTCCGGAAGGCTCGCTTTTTGAGCAGTGGGCTTCTCGCCCGCTCGGATTTCTTCCGGCGGAGCCCCGAGCACCAGTCTGTCCGCCGTATCGCCCGACGGAGTCCGCGGCGCTGCGCGGGCTGCGGGGGCAGGACTTTCCTGATCGGCGGGTGCGCTGGGAGCCTGGCGTACAGGCGGCTTCGCTTGCCGAGCCGTCGCGGGGCGCTGCGGTTTCGGTGGCAGGAGGATGCGGGTTCCTTCGGCCAGGAGCGTGTCCTCGGCGAGATCGGGATTGGCCTGGCGCAAGCCGGCCAGCAGGCGGCGCTGACGTGAAGGGCTTTCGGGGGCTAGGCTGGAGGCGATGCTCTCCAGGGTGTCACCCTCGAAAGCCGCGACGCTGCGGGCATTTCCGGACCGCACCGGGACCGCCGCCTGTGCCCCCTCCGAGCGGGCTTCGGGCAGGGCTGCCGGCGCCTGGGGCATGAGGACGAAGTTACGCTGCAATTCGACGCCGCAGTCGGCGCGCAGGGCCAGGACGAAGGCCGGATCGTGGATGGGGCGGCTGCCGGTAACGATGACCCGGTAGGCGTCGCCGACGCGGACCAGGCGAATGCGGGCGGCGGTGATCACCGGCAGGTCGGAGTCCTTCAAGGGGGCGAGGCGGAAGCAGGCGCCAGCGAGATCGGGGTCGTCACCGACGATGGCGACCTCGGCGCGCAGGGGTTCGCCTACCCGCGATTGCAGCGTGATCTCCCCGAACCCAGCCGCGCCCGCGTCCAAGGCGAGAAAGGCCGCGGCCATGGCCCCGAGACGAAACATGCTTGGCTTCATTGCAACCCCCTGATTTGACTTATGGGGGCAATCTATCACTTACGTAATAGTCGGGGAGTGAATTGTTCCACGGTTTCACGACGAAGGCTGCTGCCCCTCTCTTGCGCAATGCGCCGGTGCCCTTCGGGGCCTTTCTGGTGTGATGCATGGGTCCGCCCGCGTGAGCTCTTGGCTGCCCGCATAGGGGGTGCTGCCGCGATTTATGGCCCCCGCGTCTTACCGCGTCGGTGCCGACCCCCCGATCCCGGGATTCCCAACCTGGGCTGTGGGCTTGCGTCAGCCCGCGATCGCAAAATCGGCGCCTATGCGCTTCAGCAGGCGTGCTGCCTGACGCAGGGCCTCGAGCAGGAAGCGCCGGTCCAGGTCGTTGAGCGCATAGGGGTCGATGCGGTTGCTCGGCTTCTCGCCCACGGCCAAGGTCTCATGCTGCAGGCGCAGACGCAGGGATTGCAGGAAGCGGAAGGCTTCCACCAGAGCAGCGACCTCCTTGCCTGGCAAGTGGCCGGCGGCTCCAAGGGCGAGCAGTCGTCCTGCTGTGGCTTGTTCGTGGATGCCGTGGCGCAGGGCGTAGAGACGGGCAGCATCGACGAAGACGGCCAGCACGCCTTGCTTGAGGTCGATGCTGTTGGGCGGTTCGGCGTCCCGGTCTACGCGGAAGTCCCGAAAGAAGCCGATGGGTACCGAGCGCAACAGGGCAGTCTCGGCCAGGAGGCGCAGGAAACGCTGGCTGTCCGGCGCCTGGGTCGCAACCTCCCGCGCGAGCTCTGCGGTCAGCGTGCCATCGCCCCAAAGATGCCGGAGATCGAAAAAGATGGTGGCGTTGAGAATCGCCTCCGGCTCCGGCACCTGGAGCCACCGCCGGAATTGGGTCTTCCATTCGTCCAGGGTCAGGCACCAGCGCGGATTGCTCCCCATGATGCCGCCCTCGCACAACGGGATGCCGCAGTTGGAGAGGGTCTGGTTCACCCGTTTCGCGCCGCGCAGCAGGGCTTCCCGCACGGCGTCGGTGGACGCTGGATCGCGGGGGGTAAAGATGATGCCGTTATCCTGGTCGGTCACCAGCGTCTGCTCGTGGCGTCCCTGGCTGCCCAAGACGATCCACGCCAACTGGTCAAGTCCGGAGAGCTCCTCCCGGGCGAATTCGACCTCGATCACCCGCCGCGCCAACTGGTCGCTTAGGCTGGATACGATTTGGGTTGCCTGCCAGGCGGCGACCCCCTGGCCCAGGAGTTGAGCCGAGTAGGCCTGAATATCTTTGGCGGCCAACTGTAGGTCGCGGTCCGAATCCGAGTTGGCGAGGCGGTGCCGGAGCCAGCCGAACCGCGCTGCGTCTGCTGCCAGCAGCTCGGCATGGCTGACGACTCTTAGCGGCCTGCGCGGCGATGCATGCTTGACCAGAATTTCTTGGATACCCCGTTCCATCATCAGCGCCGCCGCCTCGTGTACCGAAGTCGAGTCAGGCAGGCAGGGCGGTAGCGGGGTCATGCGTGTGGCGATGGGGGTGGTCAGATCGGCCTTGCCGGCCAGTACGGCGTCGAGCAAATTCTGATAGCCGAAGGCGCCGGTCAGGCAGCCATTTCGGCCTCGCACGAGGAGCAGGTGGGCGTCCTGATCGCGCAGGCGCTTGAGGGAGGAGACCAGTGAGTCGTCGGCATCGACCTCAGCGACCGGGCGACCGTTGCAGGCGGCCAGGGTCTGCGGTATGGGCAGCTCTTGGGCCAGCGCAGCCTGTGCTGGCACCGGGCGGCTGGCGTGCCGGGCCAGGGACTGGGCGCGAGCCGCGAGACGGGTGCCGAAATGGGGATTGCGTCGGGAGAGTTCCCGCAGGTCGTCCGTCTTCAGGCGCCAGCAGACCGAATCCTGCAGGGCGCGGAAGCGGACGTTGACCGATTTGCCGTCTTCCAGGGCTTCGAGGGGGAAGCACTCCCGCGGCACCAGTTCCGCCAGGACCGTGTCGCCCGTTTCTGGAAAGAGGGCGATACCGCCACTTTCGATGAAGAAGAGATGATCGCCGGGGCAACCCGGCGAAAGCACGGTGTGCCCCGCCGCGTAATCCTCCTGCACCATGCGCCCGGCGAGCCAAGTGAGGTCGTCGTCGGGCAAATGACAAAAAGGCTCTCCTTCGCCGAAGGCGAGGCGATACGGTTTGTTCAAGATGATTCTCCCTCGCACACCCCCCCGCAGGCCGGGTGCCGGATGATTTCGGAACGGCTTCGGCTGGGGACTTAAAGTTGAGATTTCTATTACTAAAGTAAGTATGTACCCCAGGGTGCGGCAAGCAGATATTTCACGCTTCGTCGCCCGGGTGGAGTGCGAGTCCCATGACAAAGGAGTGGCAACTATGGCGTGCGACAATGGCGCCATGTTCGCTGCCACCGCTCGCGGCCTGATCGCCCATGCCCTACCCATCCTGGTGGCGCAGCTCTCGTCCATCGGCATGATGCTGGTCGATACCGTGGTGCTCGGGCATGTGAGTGCCGTCGACCTGGCGGCCGTTGCCATCGGGGGTGGGCTGCACGTCTCGGTCATTTTCGCCTTGGCCGGAGTCCTCCAGGCCGTAGCGCCAGTGGTCGCCCATCTGCACGGGGCGAAGCGGGATGACGAGGTGGCTGGTGTCCTGCAGCAGGGGTTCTGGCTGGCGCTGCTGCTCAGTGTGCCCGGCGTGGCTTTTCTACGGGTGCCCGACCTGGTGCTGGCTTTGACCAGCATGGACCCCGCCATCGAATCCCGCGTGCGTGACTATCTTTCCCTGCTGGCCTGGGGTTTGCCGGCTGCGCTGTGCTATCGGACCTTCTACGGCTTCTGCAACGCCCTCGGCAGGCCCCGGGTGCTCATGGCCATCGGCTTCGCCAGCCTGGTGCTGCATGGCTTTCTGGCCTGGGGACTAGCCCTGGAGGGGTGGCTGGGGGAACCCCTCGGGGTGAGCGGGTGTGCCCTCTCCAACATCGGCATTGCCTGGCTCGCCTGCGGGGCCGGTGCGGCCTATTTGCACTTCGGCCCTCTGGGCAAGCGCTACCGCCCCCTGCAAGGTTGGCGCAGGCCCGATGGCGCCCGCTGGAAGGAACTCCTACGTCTGGGCCTGCCCATGGGCCTATCCAACTTGGTGGAGATCACTGCCTTTACCCTGGTCGCCCTGTTTATCGCACCCCTGGGCGCAGAAATCGTCGCTGGACACCGCATCGTGGCCAATCTGGCCACCCTGTGCTACATGCTTCCCCTGTCACTTTCCCTCGCCACCCTGGCGGCGGTGGGGCAAGCCATGGGGGCGCGGGATTTCCCGGCAGCGCGGCGTTCGGTGGGGGCCGGCCTTGCTCTGGCCATGGGGCTCGCCACCGGGGCAGGCGCCGTCCTGTGGCTTGCCGCCGAACCCGTGGTGGGGTTCTACTCGGATCAGGCCGGGGTGCGTCAGGTGGCCCTGTCACTCATTCCCCTCATCGTGGCCTACCAGCTTTGTGATGCTTGGCAGACCGTCGCCAGCCACGCCTTGCGGGCCTGCCGCGTCGCGTTCCTTCCCATGGTGATCCAGGTTCTGTGCTTCTGGGGCATCGCCTTGGGCGGGGGTTGGTGGCTGGCCTACCGGGCAGCGGACCCCTTGGGAGTGGCGGGGTTCTGGATTGCCGCCATATTCGGTCTGGCGCTGGCAGCCGTGCTGCTGGCCGTGCTTCTGCGCCAGATTTTCAAGTCTGCCGCGGCCAGGTAATTATGAATGCAGGCTGCAAGCTTCATGAAAGCTTGTGCTAGTATCTTCAGCCTTTCGACGCTCTAACCGGGCGGAATCCGGCCAACCCGGCTCTGCCGCCCTTCGCTCGCAACTCAACTCTAGCAAGGAAAGCGCATGAAAATTCACGAATATCAGGGCAAACAAATCCTGAAAAAATTCGGTGTGACCGTTCCGCGCGGCATTCACTGCACGACGGTGGATGACGCGGTCAAGGCGGCCGAAACTCTGGGGGGTAGAATCTGGGTGGTCAAGGACCAGATCCACGCCGGCGGCCGCGGCAAGGGCGGCGGCGTCAAGGTGGCGAAGTCCCTGGAACAAGTGCGCGAATTCGCCGGCCAGATCCTGGGCATGCAACTCATCACCCACCAGACCGGCCCGGAAGGCCAGAAGGTGCGTAACCTGCTGATCGAAGAAGGCGCCGACATCAAGCACGAATACTACGTAGCTGCCCTGACCGACCGCGCGACGCAGAAGGTTGCCATGATGGCTTCCTACGAAGGCGGTATGGACATCGAAGAAGTCGCCCACAAGACCCCGGAAAAGATCATCAAGGTCTTCATCGATCCGCTCACCGGCCTGACCGACGAGCAGGCACTGACCCTGGCCAAGGGTATCCAGATGCCGGAAGGCTCCGTCGCCCAGGCCTGCGACACCTTCAAGAAGCTCTACACTTGCTATATGGAGACCGATGCCTCCCTGGCCGAGATCAACCCCTTGATCCACCAAGGCGACGGCACCGTCAAGGCCCTGGACGCCAAGTTCAATTTCGATTCCAACTCCCTTTATCGCCAGCCGGAAATCGTCGCCATGCGCGACCTGGACGAAGAGGATGCCGACGAAATCGAGGCCTCCAAGTTCGACCTCGCCTACATCTCCCTCGACGGCAACATCGGCTGCCTGGTGAACGGTGCCGGGCTGGCCATGGCCACCATGGACACCATCAAGCTGTTCGGCGCCGAGCCGGCCAACTTCCTGGACGTGGGTGGCGGCGCCACCACCGAGAAGGTCACCGAGGCCTTCAAGATCATGCTCAAGAACCCCAAGGTCAAGGGCATCCTGGTGAACATCTTCGGCGGCATCATGCGCTGCGACACCATCGCCACCAGCGTCGTCGCCGCAGCCAAGGAAACCCACCTGTCCGTGCCGCTGGTCGTCCGCATGAAGGGCACCAACGAGGATCTGGGCAAGAAGATCCTGGCCGAATCCGGACTGCCCATCATCTCCGCCGATTCCATGGCCGAAGCCGCCACCAAGATCGTCGCCGCGGTCAAGTAAGGAGCCCCGAATGTCCATCCTCATCAACAAAGACACCAAGATCATCACCCAGGGCATCACCGGCAAGACCGGCCA
>SSTB01000169.1 GCA_009469665.1 Azonexaceae bacterium
CGAGAACACCAAGTTCATCAAAATGTACAAGGACTGGGCCATCAGCAAGAAGCTGCCCAACGCCAAGACCGTGGTGACCAACGACCCCATGGAAGCCACCTACATCGGCATCCACATGTGGAAGCAGGCCGTCGAGAAGGCCAAGAGCACCGACACCGACAAGGTCATCGCCGCCATGGCCGGCCAGACCTTCAAGGCCCCCTCCGGCTTCGAAGTGAAGATGGACGAAAAGAACCACCACCTGCACAAGCCGGTGTTCATCGGCGAAGTGAAGGCCGACGGCCAGTTCAACGTGGTCTGGAAGACCCCCGGCCCGGTCAAGGCCGCTCCCTGGTCGCCCTACATTCCGGGCAACGACAAGAAGAAGGACGAGCCGGAAGGCAAGTGATCTTCGCGTAATTCAACCAAACGGGGGCTCTGGCCCCCGTTTTTCCATCACTGAAGGTTACCCGGCCGACTTTCGCTTTTGCCCTGCGCACCTGAGGGTTCCGCGCCGAGGCCGCCGGTAGCCAGCCCACCCGGGGAACCATGTTCGCCAACCTCCACAACCTCTCCCACCACGCCGCCTGGCGCCGGCAGCTGGAGATGATTCTCGAATCCACCGGCGAAGGCATCTACGGCATCGACCTCAAGGGCCGTTGCATCTTCATCAACGAAGCCGGCGCCAGGCTGCTGGGCTATACCCCGGACGAAGTGCTCGGCCGCTCGATGCACTACCTCATCCACCACTCCCACGCCGACGCGACGCTCATGCCGGTGCACGAATGCCGCATCTACAAGGCCTTCCACGAAGGCCAGGGGGTGCGGGTGGATGACGAAGTGCTGTGGCGGCGGGACGGCACCCACTTCGCGGCCGAATACGCCTCCTACCCCATCCGGGACGGGACCGCAGTGGTCGGCGCCGTCGTCACGTTCAACGACATCACCGAGCGCAAGCGCACTGAATCCCTCCTGCGGGAAGCCCACGACACCCTGGAATGCCGCGTGCGCGAACGCACCGCCGAACTCACCGCCGCCCACGACCATCTGCGCCAGTCCCACGAATCCCTGCGCCGCCTCTCGGCCCACATGAACACCCTGCGCGAGGAAGAACGCCGCCACGTGGCCCGTGACATCCACGACGACCTTGGCGCTGCCCTCACCGCCCTGCAACTCGACATGAGCTGGATGCGCCAGCGCCTTGCCGCTGAAGACCCCCTGGTCGCCAAGTTGGAGGGCATGCTCGACATCGGCAGCCAGGCCATGGAATCCATGCGCCGCATCCTGAACGATCTGCGCCCGGGAGTCCTCGACCACCTGGGCCTCTGGCCGGCCCTGGAAAGCCTGCTGCAGGACTTCCAGCGCCGCAACCGCCTGCAATGCCTCTTTCGCTGCCCGCCCCAGGTCGAGCGCTGCCGCCTCGGCCGCGACGCCGAAATCGCCCTCTACCGCATCGTCCAAGAGGTTCTCACCAACGTCTCGCGTCATGCCCGGGCATCTCGGGTGCGGCTCGAAGCCACGGCCGAGGACCGCGACCTGGTCCTCACCATCGCCGACAACGGCCAAGGCATGCGCGTCCCACCGCAGCCCAGTACCTTCGGCCTCCTCGGCATGCGCGAGCGCACCCTGGCCCTGGGCGGCAAACTCGACGTCGTCAGCAGTCCGGGCGAAGGCACCACCGTCGTGCTACGCCTGCCAGGCGTCCTGGAGGGAGACCCGGGATGATCCGCATCCTCATCGTCGACGACCACATGATCATCCGCCGCGGCCTGCGGCAGATCCTTTCCGAAAACCCCGCCATCGGCGCCATCGCCGAAGCCGAGGACGGCCCCACCACCCTGCGCCAACTGCGCACGGCGCCGGTGGATGTGGTGCTCCTCGACATCGCTCTCGGCGAGCGCGACGGCCTTGACCTCCTGAAGACCCTGCACGCCGAGTTCCCCCGCGTAGCGGTCATCATGCTGTCCGTGTATCCGGAGAACCAGTTCGCCCTGCGTGCCCTGCGCAGCGGCGCCCACGCCTACCTCAACAAGGGCTGCAGCCCGGACATCCTCTACGCCGCCATCGCCAAGGTGGCCAGCGGCGGCCTCTATATCACCCCCGCGGTAGCCGAACTGCTCGCCCACGACGTGCGCGGGAACGCCGCCGCCGAAAAGCCTCCCCACGAAACCCTCTCCAACCGCGAATTCCAGGTGCTGCAACTGCTCGCCCAGGGCAGGAGCGTGACCCAGATCGCCCAGCAACTGGCTCTTTCCGCCAACACCATCTCCACCTACCGGGCGCGTGTCTTCGAAAAGCTCGGCCTGCACAACCCGGCCGATTTCTTCGCCTACGCCGCAAGGCACGGTCTCACCCGCTGAAGGACTGGCTACGCGGGCCCTACCTCGATCTCATCCGCCGCCGGCGGCACCAGTAACGGCGCCGCCTCCTCCCAACTCCCCTGCAACCAGCGCTCCACGGCTCCGGACTCGATGGCCACCACGCTCCGCTTATCCTGCTGCTCCGCCGGCAAGCGCGGGTCCGGCCTGTGCATACGGGCCATCAGCGGGTGGGCGTCGGCGTTCACGGTGAGCATGGTGTAGGTCTCGACTACCTCGCCGCTCTGCCGGTCCACCCAGGTGTTCCACAGCCCGGCCAATCCCCAGGGCTGACCATCAGCCCGGCGAAAACGCCACCACACGTTCTTTCCCGTCTCCCAGCACGGCTCGTCGAAAGACTGGGCGGGGATGATGCAGCGTTGCCCCCGCCGCCAGGCATCACGGAAGGTGGGCTTGCCCGCAGCCTCTTCGGCGCGGCAATTGCTCGTAGCGTATTTCAATACCGGCGTGGCGGACCAGGAAGGCACCAAGCCCCAACTGCCGACAACAAGAGAAAGCTGCCCTGCCCCATCGAGGCGCAGGAACGGCCCCAAAGCCCGCGGAAAAACCTCCTTCGCCCACTTCGGCTGATTGTGGCGACCGATATGCCAGGCACGCTCCAGCGCTGCTAAATCAGGGGGAATGTAGCGAGTGCACATAGGTGGGACGAGTGGTGTGCTGCGTGCCGTGAGGGACTTGCTGAAAGCGATGCATTGGTTCGCCTTGGCCTTCCCCTACCGGGCCACTGGCTCGACTGCCCTTGCTTCGATGGCCTGAGCCTCTTTCTCGCGGCCCTTCTTGCGTAGAAATTTTGCCCAGCTCCTGCGGGCCGTTTCCACTCGCCACGGCTCAACCGATGTTCCGCCCGAAATCAGGACAGCCAGGGCACTCTTGAAGGTCTGCTCGGCCTCGGCGTCTTGCCCCAATTCCTCGTAGGTCGCCGCGAGATTGTGAAGAATCGTGCCTTTGGTTCTGGCGAGCATGCTTTCGTCAGTCACGTCATTCACGACGCGCAAGGCAGTCGATTGCAACTCGTTCGCCCGCCCAATCTGTTTAAGGGATTGGTAGGCGCTTGCCAGGTTATCGAGGTCGATCGCGTGGAATTCGCGCTTTTCAAATTTCTCGGATAGCGTGGAGGCGCGTGTCAGAAGCGGCACCGCCTCCTGGAGTCGCTGCCGGGTCAGGGAATACATTCCCAGATTCACCAAGGCGTTGCGCAAACGAACAGGGTCAGGGGGCTGCAGGCCCTCGGCTGCTTTCAGCGCTCCGGCAAAGTAATTGTCGGCGAAATCGTAACGTTTCTCGCTCATGGCCATCGTGCCCAGTGCGATAAGCACGTCGACCAACCGCGGATCAGCGGGATTCTCTCTTTCCAGTGCCGCTGCTGCAGAGACCAACGGTGGTATCGCCTGGCCGTTCAGGCCCATTTTAAAGTGCGCCAGGCCGTAGCTGATCTGGCGGTCGGTGCTCATGAGGGTGCAGCCCGACAGCAAGACTAAAAGAAGTACCGCTACGCCGATCACTCCAGGCTTGGTGCGGCCCGCGTTATTTCGGTGTTGGCGAGGAATGGCCATCATGGCCAACCGCAGTCGCAGAATGGGCGGCGAGATCCAGAAAGGAACGGTGGCCCCTGGTGATCGCGCTGTGAAGCCCATTTTCCCTTCTTGTTCCTGCCAGTACCGACTACCGTGCGCATGGCTCTCCCCTATGACTGCGTAATGCTATCACGCGGATACCGTAGGCAGGGTCCAAGGGGGATTCGCCGGGTCTTGTTCAGTGGCTTCGGCTGAAGGCCCGTGAAAATTCCCCTCTCCCCCGCTCATCACGCCCAGCCGCGCCCGCTCGGGGTGCGCCTGAAATTTCACAGGCTCCGCAATACGGTCGAAGAACGACGCCATGGCAGGCGTTCCGCCGCTTCGATGCGCCGGTCAGCACGGTCCGAAACCAACCCTCATGCCGTTCCCCGCATCCCCACCCCTTGGAGTTCTCCCCTTAGATCGGAATCACGGATGTCGTAATAGCCGCCCCCACTTCGGGTCGCCAGAATGGCTTGCGTCGGGCGGCCCGGGCATGGAGCTTGGGCGCCAAGGCCACTTTCGGGGGATCGTACCCTGGCACGCAAAGCGGGTTTCAGGCTGGGCATCTACGTCTTCAAGGACGCCGAGATCGTCGATTGCGCGGCGCCGGCCGGAGTGTTATCGGTGGCGCGGCGGCTCGATCCGGAGCTGGACACCTTCCTGATCGCCGAGGCCATGCGGCCGCTAACGCGCCACGCCACTCTACGACATGCTCTCGGCCCACCCCATCATCGGCCCAGGCAAACGGCAGATCGCCCCGCAAACAGCCCGCCTCACCATGGCCGTACGCGGCAGCGCCGACCACTACCTGGCCAACAAAATCCACCGCCGCCACAGGCTCGCCCAGGCCCGACAAGTCGGCCTCGGCGCCGCCAGCGCAGCACGCCTGATTGAAGAAGTCCTCGCTGGCGTGGAGGGGACAGCCGATAAAATCCGCCGACGATTGCCGGCCGGCTTTCCGCCAGGCGTGGCCGAGACGAAACTCTCCGGCCTGCGCGAACAGGCAGCCCGACTGATGGAATAGCGCTGACCTGCTCCTGATCATGCCCCGCTCTGTACGAGCCGTTCCGGACTGGCTGTTTCGCTAAGGCCACGCTTACCGCGATTGCCGCCTCGCCCCTGCATAGAGGGCGGCGAGAAGGCCGGCGGCGAGCAGCAAGGCAGCCGGCAGTTCAAACTGAATTCCCTGTAGGTGCGGCAGGAAATACTTGGCGAAGCCGATGCGGGCAAAGCTGCTGATTGCCGTCACTGCAAAGAAACTGCCCATGAAAACGCCCTCGGCGCCACGGGTGCCGTCCGCTGAAGCCCGCTCCATAAGTCCGACAAAGGCCAGCGCCCAGCCGGCCCCCACCAGCACCTGCGCCAGGTTCAGCCCTTCCAGCGCGTGCGCCGCCACCGCCCCATGGCTGGCCAAGGCAGTCAGCAGGATGCCCGACGCCGCCACAGGCAAGGCGCCGACCCGTTTGACCAGGCCCCCGACGCCCAGCAGCGCCGCGAAGAAGCCCACCCAGAGCAGCGGCATCAGCCACGGCAGGCTCTCCTTGGCAGCAAGGGCGAGATACAGCGGGCCGGCATTGACCATGGCATGCACCTGGAAGCCAAAGGTGGCGATGCCGAGCAAGAGCAGCAACGGCAGGTAGGCGCCAAAGGCAATCGGCTGCAGCGCATCGCTTTGTGGCTGGGGAGGCTGGCCGCCGGAGACGCGCAGCAAGACCCCTACGGCGGCAAGCAAAGCGAGCGCGGAGACGGCAAAGGGCAACCGCGGGTCGATCCCTTTCAAGGCCACGCCGGCGAAGGGCGACAAAGCCGAGGCCAGGGCCATGCCGCCGGCGTACCAGGCAACGAGGTGCCCGGGCTGCGCCGCCTTGGCCTGTTTGGCCAGCAGCACCAGGGTCGGCACCCGTACCACGGAAGCCGTGATGACCCAGACCACCAGCACCACCAGCAACCCGCCGGAAGAAACCCCGGCCAGCATCGGCAGCGCCAGGAAAGCGCCGGCGGAGACGGTGGTGAGCCACAGCAGCAGCTGGGCCAGCCTGCGATAGCCGTCAGCCACCCGATCGGCGACCGAGCCGAAGGCAACGTCCATGGCGGCAAAGATCAGCTGATCGGCCATCAGCAGCACCGGCAGCCAGCTCGCCGCAATCCCCGCCTGGTTGAGCAGCTCCGGCAGGTAGAGGGCATAGACCGTCCACCCCAGGGTGAAGAAGAACTGCACGCCGGCCAACGCCGGACCATTGCCCCGCATCCCTCGATTGTCGGTCATGCCTTCCCCCATCCAGACGTCTTGGCAGATGATAAATCACGGGCTGCGGGGACCGAGGCTGCTCTCGCTCCACGAACCCTCCGCCAAGGTCCGCGCCCTGGAGGACTGCTGGTCGAGCGACTGTGGCAAAACGCCGCCCTGGCCGCCGAGGCAGCGTAGAGACCACCGCCCGCGGCGCCGGACGGCCCGACAACCCGCCACCCGTCCCCGCGCCACGCCCCCTCGCGAGGAAAAACCCCATGGCAGTTTCACCCCTCTATAATGTCCAAAACGTCATCTACCCCCGGCCGGCACGCCGGACCATAGTGAACGCTCCTACAACGTGATCGAAGGAGTAGTGCCATGAAACAGTATGTGATCGAACGCGACATCCCCGGCGTCGGCGCCCTCAACCCGGAACAGCTCAAGGGGGCCGCCGGCACCTCCAACGGTGCCCTGGCCCAGCTGGGCGGGAAAGTGCAGTGGGTGCATTCCTATGTGGTCGC
>SSTB01000170.1 GCA_009469665.1 Azonexaceae bacterium
CGGGATTTCCAGGCTCGCCACGGGGCGGCCGCTGCGCAGCAATTGGCCCGGCTGAAAGCTGTCGCGCTCTCCGGCGACAACGTCTTTGCCGCCCTCCTGGACGCGGTTCGGGTCTGCTCCCTCGGCCAGATCACGGCGGCCCTGTACGAGGTGGGCGGGCAGTACCGGCGGAACATGTGAGCTGATTGCTTCGGGTGGGGCGGTCGGTGGAACGACCTCGATGAGGTATCATTCGCGTCGTGCCAATGGGATGAAAATCGGCTTTTCCCGCCGAAAGCCGGAAAATCATGAGTGAACTCGTTCGAAAATACCGCCAAGTCCTGATCTATGCGGGAGCGATGAGCTTTTTCCTCAATCTCCTCCTGCTGGCACCGACGCTGTACATGCTCCAGGTCTTCGACCGGGTGTTTTCCAGTCGCAGCGACGAAACACTCTTCTGGCTCACCGCGATCACCGTTGCCCTCCTCGCCCTTTACCTGGTCATCGACTGGATGCGTGGACGCTTGCTGGCCGGAGTCGGCGCCCTCGTCGATCGTCTGCTAGGCGAAAGAGTCATGCTCCGGGTACTCGAGGACGCGGCTGCTCCCGTACCCGGGAAGCTCGCCTTTCTTGCTCGCGATGCCGGGATTCTGAGAAGCTTCTTTGGCGGACCGGGTATCGTTGCGCTGCTTGAGGCGCCCTGGCTGCCTTTCTTCATCGTCGTCATCTTCCTTTTCCATCCGCTGCTGGGCTCCCTGGCAGTGGTATCCGCCCTGGTGCTGGTCGGTCTGGCGGTACTCAACTTCCGCGTCACGCAGAAACCCCTGGAGGCGATCCAGGATGCGACGCGCAGGGCCAGCCGCTTTATCGACGTGGGAAGTCGTAATGCCGAGGTGGTCAAGGCCTTGGGCATGTACCGAGAGGTGGTCGAGCGGTGGGGAGACTACAATCGCGAGGCCCTGAAACTGCAGAGCGAGATGGCACGAAACACGTCCTGGCTGTCGGGCGGAACCCGCTTCGCCCGCCAGGTCATCCAGGTGCTGATGCTTGCCGCGGGTGCTTATCTGGTCATCGACCAGCATGTGACTCCCGGGGTGATGATGGCCACCACCCTCATCCTGGGCCGCGCCCTCGCCCCGGTGGAGCAGTTGATCGCCAATTGGAAGCTGATCGGCGAGGCGCGGGCCGCCTATCGCCGTCTCAGCACTGCCTTCTCGAGCCAGGAGGAATGGACGAAGGTCGTCCAGTTGCCGGCGCTCGAAGGCGAAGTGACTGCGGATCGCGTGGTATTCGGCGTACGGCCGGGGCAGCCCGCTATTCTCAAGGGGGTATCCTTCACTCTGGAGCCTGGGGAGTTCCTGGGAGTGATCGGACCCAGCGGTTCGGGCAAGTCGACCCTGGCGAGGCTACTGACGGGCGTATGGTCGCCCCAGGCGGGTGCCGTGCGCCTCGACGGCGCCGAGATTGGCCAATGGGATCAGGCGATCCTGGGGCGTCAAATCGGCTACCTGCCCCAGGACGTCGAACTCTTTCCCGGAACCGTCGCTGAAAATATTGCCCGCCTGGGGGAAGTGGACGACGCCGCGGTGATCGAGGCGGGCCGCGCCGCCGGCGTCCATGCCCTCGTTCTTGGTCTCCCGGATGGCTACGGCACGGAGATCGGAATCAATGGAGAAAATCTTTCAGGGGGACAACGCCAGCGCATCGCCCTCGCTCGCGCCCTCTACCGCAATCCCCGTCTGGTGATTCTCGACGAGCCGAACGCCAATCTGGACGCCGACGGCGAGCAGGCTCTGGTCGCCACCCTGGATCAACTCAAGCAGGGTGGCGCGACGGTCATCATGATTTGCCATCGGCCCAGCCTCCTTGCCCGGGCGGACAAATTGCTCGTGCTGCGAGAGGGGTCCGTCGCCGCCTTCGGGGCACGGGAAGAAATTCTGGCCAAATTGGCCCCGGTGGTCCCGGTCAGCCAGGGGGAGCGGCGTGGGCGCGCTTAAGGACTGGCTCGCCGGGCGCAGCGCGGCCTCGGCCGGCGAACCTGCCGAAGCGGCCGAAGTCCGCAAGTGGGGACGGCGTGGCGCGCTGGTCGCTCTCGGCAGTCTCTTTCTTCTGCTTCTGTGGGGTTCGCTCGCTCCGCTCGACAGCGCTGTCATTGGCCATGGATTGCTCAAGGTCGAGAGCTACCGTCAGGTGGTCCAGCATCAGGAGGGCGGTATCGTCAAGACGATCCTGGTGAAGAACGGCGACGTGGTCAAAAAAGGCCAGGTCCTGGTGGTGCTCGACGACGTGCGGGTAACCGCGTCCCTCGATCTACTGGGGCAGCAGTACTTTTCCGAACTCGCCAAGAATGCCCGTCTGCGCGCCGAACGAGAGATGGCAAATCAGGTGAACTGGCCACCGGAGCTTGCGACTGAAAAGAAACCCGAGGTGGCCGAAATCCGTCACAAGGAGGGCGATCTCTTCCAACAGCGTCGCCTGATCCTCAATCAGCAAATAGAAATCCTCTCACGCCAAAGCACGGAAGCCGGCGCCGAGGCCGATGCGACCGAACGCCAGGTGCAAGCCGACCGGTCGGGCAGCCGCACCGTACGTGACGAAGCCCAGGCCAATCGCGCGCTTCTCGACAAAGGATTCATATCGCCCACTCGCATGTTGGCCCTGGATCGGGCGGAGGCCGATTACGCTTCGCGGCTGGCAGAGCACGAGGCCGACCTTGCCCGGGCAAAGCAAAAGCAGAGCGATCTCAAGTTTAGGATCGAGGGCCTACGCAACACCTATCGGGAAACGGCAGCCGCTGAACTCAAGGAGTCCAACGACCGCCTTAACGAGTTACAGCAGCGGGTCAAGCCGGCGCTGGATGCCAGCGAGCGCCAGCAGGTCACGGCGCCAGCCGATGGGGTCGTGGTAGACCTCAAGATTCACACTCTGGGCGCCGTGGTCGGACCCCGGGAAACTCTGATGGAAATCGTGCCTCAGGACCAGCGGCTGGTGGCCGAACTCATGCTGCCCATCGATTCCGTCAGCGACCTGGTTCTGGGAATGCCGGCGGAAGTGCGCTTGCTTGCATTTCAGCAACGTACGACCCCGCTGGTCGGTGGCCGCCTAGAGTACGTTTCCGCCGACGCGCTGAACGATCCGGCCACTCCGCAGCAGTTCCACTACCTGGCTCGCGTGAGCCTCGATGAGGGTTCCCTCCGGGCGGCCCGGATCGGCGTTCTCCAAGCGGGAATGCCCGTGGAAGCCTATCTGCGGGTCAGGAGCCGAACAGCGATTGGCTACCTCTTCGACCCGGTGACCCAATCCCTTGCCCGGGCCTTCCGCGAGCGCTGAATCGCCTCTCCGCTCAAATTACCCCGAAATCAGCAGACGAAAGCGTCGCCGGATGGCTGGCTGGCAAGCCATCCTGATTGAGATGGGCGAAGAGGGTTGCGGCGGAGCCGCCTAAGCCGTCGGCGTCGTAATACAGATTGCCGGTGGTCGTGTTGTAGATCAGATGGTGATCGCTGGTGGTGGCTGCAACCGCCCCGGCCCCGACCCGCAGGTTGCCGTCGGTCACGCCCCCGGCCAGGGCGGAGAAGATCCCATCGTCCAGAACGAGAAGATCCCCCCCCGCGAAATCCATCACCGTCTCCACATTGGTCGCCCCGTTGAGTGCCGACGAGAAGACGAACTGGTCGTTCCCCAACCCTCCCCACAAGACATCGTTCCCCAATCCCCCGGTGAGGACATTGGCCCCGTCGTTGCCGATGAGGGTATTGGCTCCTGCATTGCCGGTTCCGTCGAGATCGGCGGAGCCGGTGAGGATCAGTTTCTCGAGGCCGGTGCCGAGGGTGAAGGCAAGACTCGACTGGACGGTATCGATCCCGCCGGTATCGGTGATGGTATCGCCGGCATCGTCGATCACATAGGTGTCGTTGCCCAGGCCGCCGATGAGGGCGTCTGCCCCCAGGCCGCCGTCGAGGACATTGGCGAGGCCATTGCCGGTGAGGGTGTTGGTGAGGGCGTTGCCGGTGAGGTTGAAGGCCACCGCATTGACGAGGGTGGCGTTCTCGACGTTGTCCCACAGGGTGACGGTGCCGCCGGGGGTGCCGATGGCGACCTTGACGAGGTCGGTGCCGGCATCGAGGGCTTCGACCA
>SSTB01000171.1 GCA_009469665.1 Azonexaceae bacterium
ATCCACGCCAAGATCGCCCTGGCCAACCGCCGGCTGGAGCGGGTGATACGCTCGGACTTCGACCTGGCCGACCGCGCCAATCTCCACGAATTCGCCCTCTCCTACTGCTTCTTCGCGGTGGTCTTCGAAGGCTGCTGGTTCTACAACGGCTTCACTCCCATCTTCGCCCTGCAGCGACGGGGCCTGATGAAAGGCGCCGCCGAGCAGCTGCAATACATCATGCGCGACGAAGTCCTCCACTGCGCCTTCGGCATCCGGGTGATCCGGGAACTGCTCAAGGAAGAAGCGCTGACCCTGGACCCCCAGGCCCTGGCGCAAATGTGGGACGAAGCCGACGCCGCCGAAGGCGACTACGCCCGCTACATCCTGCGGGACCCCATCCTCGGCTACAACGCCGACCTGCACATCGCCCAATTCCGCTTCATCGCCAACCGCCGCTCCCGCCAGCTCGGCATCCCCGAACCCTTCCCCGGCGCCGAAAGCGCCCTGCCCTGGCTGGACGAACAGGCCAATCTGAGAAAGGAGAAGAATTTCTTCGAGACCCGGGTGACGGAGTACCAGACGGGAGGGGCGCTGGCGTGGGAATGAGCGAGGCTAGGGCGGCGTTCGATGGGGTTCAAGACGATGCTGCCGATGAATTCGCCGGGGCAGCAAGGGTTTGCCCTCCGGATGCCTGTATCTTTTCCCACTTCGCGCTTCGACCCTTGCCGGTAGGGCTGATCAGCCCTTCGGATTTCATGGTGCGGAGGATGACGCGCACCATGTCGCGGCTGATGCCGGGGCAGGCGGCTTCGATTTCGGAAATCGAGAACGGCAGGGTTCTCTTCAGGATTTCGGCGCGCACGCGGTCGCCCTTGGCGCCTGGCCCCCGTTCGATGGTGCCGACACGTTCCTCGAATTCCTTGTAGGCCCGCAGCAGCGCCCCCCAGAAGTAGTCCAGCCAGGGGGCGATATCGTGGGTGCCGTCGTGCCAGCCCTGAGAGCTCGCCTCCAGAGTTTGGTAATAGCTCTCTTTCGATTCTTCGAAGATGCGCTCCAGGCTGACGAAGCGGCCCACGGCATAGTCGAAGTGGTAGAGCAATTGCAGGGTCAGCAGGCGCGCCATACGGCCGTTACCATCAGGGAAGGGGTGGATGCAGAGGAAATCGAGAATGGTCAGCGGCACCAGCACCAGAGGGTCGGCGAGATGCTGATCGAGGGCGGTGCGGTAACGCGCAATCAAATCGGCCATGGCCATGGGCGTCAGGTGCGCAGCGACCGGGCGGAAACGGATACGCGAACTGCCGTCGGGGTGGCGCTCGACGATGTCGTTGTTGTTGGCTTTCCAATGACCGCCCGGCTGCGGCAGGTAGCGGTAAAGAATGCCGTGCAACTGCAGGACTGTGCCCTCGGAGAAGGGCATCTGCCCACCACTTTCGTGGATCATCCCGAGCGCGTCGCGGTAGCCGGCCACTTCCTGCTCGGATCGACTCCTGGGGCTGGCGTTCTTGAGTACCAGCGACTTGAGCCTGTTGGCGGGGACTACCACACCTTCAAGGCGATTGGAGGATTCGGTGGACTCGACGACTGCGACCTGGCGGAGATCGCTCAACACCTCGGGAGATTGCGCGACATAGAGTTGCTGCTTGCCCCGATACTCACCCAAGGCGCGCACGGTCGCCAGTTGCCGGGCAGCAAATCGCAACTGGGCAAGGTAGTCAGGCAGAAGTGAGTGCATGAACGGGTTCCGGCAACAAATGGGGTCATGGTACTCTTGATTGGGGTAAATCGATGTTCCAATACCCCAATAAGTCGTTCATTACCCTATTGGGCTGGCCTTCACACAATGGGCAATGAGCGGAAATTCACCCCGTCCCGAGAGCTGTCATCGGAAGGGCTGCTCATCTCCGAGACCTGCCACAGGACCAATTCACACACCTCGGCCGAAGCAGCGTTCGCGCATCAGGTTTCTTAGAAGGCAGCTACGTGCCCAAAGCGGTAGTTTGAGTTGCTGGGGCTAGCAGTCAGGTCATCGGCCAAAGCTGTCGGTCATCTCACCGGAAGCGGGAGACTGGTTTGCGTTCCATTCCCGCCCGAAACCACTCATGACGGATGCAAGCAAGATATGCTCAACCGTAGTGTTGTCTAGCGGCGCCTGCTTCGCCCCGGCCATGGCAGTTCTCCCGTGAGTTCAGCCAAGCCTCCATCGTCTTCGATACGTGCGCCGAAGCGGTTTACTTCAATCTCCGGTAGATCGTCGCTATCGAACCATAGCAAGGAGACGGTGGTGTCGGTGCGCTGGTAGTGCCTTGAAAGCTCCCAGAGGTCAAGGCCCCTCTTCCAATTGTCGAACCAGACGTCCTGTGAAACCTCCCCCGCCTCTGTGGCGCTATTCCCTGATGAGCGGACTCGATGAGCCACGGAGCCTGCTGGAACTACCGACCTGGGAGATATCCAGGCCCCTGCTTGCCGCAAGGCCGTGGACCGAGCGGCATACCGTACCGCTCCGCGCTCCATGGTGACGAAGGCGCATGGCATATCGCTGAGACTGGCGAACCTTGATGCCGCTGCAGGAAACGACGTGCCGAACATGTCGGCCATGTGCTGGATGAGTTCCAGGGAGGGCTCTTCCTTGGGAACAGCGGAGAGCCATTGCTGATAGGGCATCAGCAATTCAGCGGCAAACGTATCGCAGGCGATCTCGTTCGGATGTCGTTTTGCGTAGGACCACGACGGCACCTCGTCGTGACTTGATTCCAAGCCAAGCACGATATGAGCTATTTCGTGGCAGACAGTGAAGCGCTGGCGCTCTTCGCTTTCCAGCGAATTCACAGTAATTATGTTTTTCCCGTTCGGCTTGGTAACGGTATAGCCAGACTCCCCCTCGCCAAGCTCATCCTTCCTGACCTTGGCGTTAGCCGCGGTTACATACGGGGACAGGTCTTCTCGGATGTTCGAAACATCGACTCTCGCGACGAACGCGCGCGCTCTCTGCCTGACATCCGCCTCGTCCATGTTCAGTCGTCCTCGTCGTCGAAGGCCTTTTTGATTCGGGCGATGAGTGTCGCGGGGTCCGGCCTTGCATTTCCCCGATGCCTCACTCCAGCCGCGGCCGAAAAAACTTCGACCCTGATCGAGGGATCCTGTAGCACGAATTCAACAAGGCTTGGATCAGCGTCTGCGTGGTCAACCAGCCACATCAGGAGTGCGGCATCTCTTTCTCCAGGCTTGAGAACCTTCAAAAGCTTCTCAACCAAGTCTCGGGATGGGCTTGTCTTCTCGCCTGTTTCGAGGCGGTGAACATAAGCATGATCGACTGACGATAGCTGACCGATCTCACGCAGGGAAAGGGTTCTGCGCTCGCGTAGCGTCTTGAGGGCGACGCCTAGGCCTGTTTGCGGCATGCGTTCTGATCCTTGCGGTTGCGGGAAGAAGGGCCAAGCCCATGGTTGCCCCTCCACATCCGGTCGATGTTCCTAGGCGTACGCCGTATCCAGTTGCGCCGGCGCACCTGCTCTGATACATTGTTGTCCAGCCAGACAACAGCTGTAGGTTTTACGCCTGCTCCCGGTTGGATTGGCTTGGCCTTCCTGTTGTCTGCATGAGCAACGAATTGTGCTACAGCGGGCGGCCGTTGACAACCCAGGCGAGCGGCTGGGGCTTCGATAGTTCCACTGTAGGAGATCCATCATGGCAGGCAAGAATCAGCATGTTGTTCCTCATCAGGACGGTTGGGCCGTCAAGGGAGCCGGCAATCAGCGGGCGACCTCCGTGCACGACACGCAGCAGCAGGCCATTGACACAGCGAGGGGCATTGCGCGCAACCAGCATTCCGAACTCATCATCCATCGTCCGGATGGACGTATCCGTGACAAAGACAGCCACGGCAACGACCCCTTCCCGCCGAAGGGCTGAAGCGCCATGACGGGCACCCCTACCTACCATGTGCTCGCCCTGTCAGGGGGCGGATATCGCGGACTGTATACCGCCACGGTTCTCGCCGAACTCGAAACCGTGCTGGGCCGCCCTATCGCTTCGCACTTTGATCTGATTTGCGGCACATCGGCAGGAGGGATGCTGGCTTTGGGGCTGGCTGCGGAAATTCCAGCCCACGACCTAAAGGCACTGTTTGAAGAACAGGGCGGCCGCATCTTTGATTGCCGCAGCCTTCCACGGCGGCTTCTGGGATTCTGGTTGAGGGCAAAGCATGACTCAGCGGGGTTGAAAGAAGTGCTGATCGAGCGCTTCCAAGGGACCACGTTAGGCGACCTGAAGCATCGTGTTCTTGTGCCGGCAGTCAACTACTCGACGGGGCGCGGGCAGTTCTTCAAGACACCGCACCATCCGTCCTTTGAGCTGGATCACCGCATGAAGGTCGTTGATGTGGCGTTGGCGACTGCTGCCGCACCGGTCTATTTTCCTCTGGCGCGCAACGACCGTGGTGTCTTCGCGGATGGGGGGCTGGTTGGTAACGCCCCAGGCCTGTTCGGCTTGCACGAAGTCAAGACGTTCCTGGCGCCGAAACAGGATGCACTGGTTCGGGTCCTCGCCATCGGCACGATGACCATCGGTGCGACCGTTCGCGGCGGCGCCACCCTCGACCGCGGATTCGGCAAGTGGCGCGGGGGACTCTTCGACCTCGTGATCTCCGCGCAGGAGTCATCGGTGGACTACATGCTGCGGCAAGCGCTGGGCAACAACTACTTCCAGATCGACGACAAGGCGACGCCGGATCAAAGCAAGGACGTGAAGGCGCTAGATCGGGTTTCCATTGGGGCTACGAATACACTCAAGGATCGCGGCAATCACGCCGCGCAGCGTGCGCTTGGCGATCCTCTTTTCAAACCGTTTCGAGCGCACAAGGCCGGCGCTCCCGTCTTCTATCACGGCCCCAACAAGAATGTTCCGGAGGCCGCATGCTGAACTTGAGTCCGCTCTTTTACTCTGGCGTGGAACAGCCCACGCTGCTGGACAATGTCACCCTTTCGGCTGGCCGCTGCGACTTGATCGTGGAGGCTAAGGAGGCCGTGCGTAAACAGCTACGCGCTGCCCTGCCTGCTGTCCTCCAGGAACTCGGGCACGAGGGTGTCGCGGTCCAGCCACGTTTCTTCACCCAGGGCTCCTGGGCGTACAAGACCTTGAACTCGCCGGCGCACCCGACGCAGCAGGCCGACATTGACGACGGCGCCTACCTGCCTCTGAGCTTCATGACGGTAACGTCGAAGCCGAGCGTCGCCAGCAAGGTGTTCTTCGCCGCGGCCGAGACGGCCCTGACGCCCCTTGTGCGCGAGCGTGGCTGGCGCCTAATCGCTGACAAGCCAACCTGCATTCGCATCGAGATTGCCGAGTACGCACACATCGATGTGCCCTTATACGCCATCCCGGACGACCAATTCGAGCAGCTGCGCAAGGCTGCGTTGGCCGCGCACGGCTACTTCACCCTGGACGAGGCCGTGAAACGGGCCGAGCGCGATGCATGGACGGCGTTGCCACACTACCAAGTCTTGCTGGCGCACCGCGAGGAGGACTGGGTCAAGTCAGACCCGCGGCCGGTCAAGCATTGGTTCCTGGGCGAGGTCGAACGCCACGGGGAGCAATTCCGCCGGTCGGTGCGCTACCTGAAGTGCTTTCGGGACTGGCAGTGGGTGGAGGGTGGTCCCTCCTCATTACTGCTGATGGCCACGGCCGCGCCGCTGTTCGAGGCGCGAGATCGCCGTGACGATCTCGCGCTCCTGGATTTGGTAGAGGGCATGCCGGACGTCCTGCGCCAAGGAGTGTGCTGCCCGACCGACGCGAACGAGTCGCTGACAGAGCGACTCGGCAAGGCGGGGATGGAGGACACCATCAAGAAGCTCGAGCAGCTAGAGCTATATCTGCGTGGCGCCCTCAACGCCAGTGACCCGGCGCAGGCCTTGGCGTGGATGCAGAACCAGTTTGGTCCGCGGTTCCCCAAACTGCCTGACCGGGTCAAGGCCAGTTCCGCAACGGCCGTTGTCCAGGCCACGCCAGCAGTAGCAGTGGCGTCGCCATTGGTCGGTCGCACCCAAGCAGGATGATTGCCGACGACACGCCATTGGCGGTGCTCGGCGGCGCCATGAAAACGCGCGGTTTCGAGTACATCGGCCGCGCACCGGACGAGTGGCTGGAATTCCGCGGAACCATCGCCGCGGCCGGCGCTGCCCATGTCGCTTCCCTGGCGGTTGACCCGTCTGGGCAGCAGTTCCCCCGCATTCGAGTTGAGCTGCCGCAAGGCGCGCCCGATGTTCTCGCGCACATCGGCGCCAACGGTCACGTCTGCTACGCGGCCAAGGGCAGCTTGGTTCTCGACGTCTTCGACATCGCGGGCCAAACGCTCGCCTGCCTCGACCGGGCCGCAGAGGTCTTAGATCTCTCGTTGCGGGGCGAAATGGATAAAGACCTGGAGGACGAGTTCTTCGCGTTCTGGCAAGGTGACATCTGTTTTCTGGACATCTATCCCGGCGACCCGGGAAGGCTCGATGTCCTGTTCGCAGGCCGCGGGGACCGTGACTCCCATCTCGCGTTCGTGACCAACGACATGGCGCGTACGCGGCTTAAGCTCAAGGCCATGTCACTAACCGAAGACGAAATGCTCGCGGGGGCCGCTTTCCAGGTAAAGACGTCCGCCAAGCCAAAGCCACTTCAGGCCGCTTGGCCGCCGCCAACCGTGGCCCCGCTGCTGCAGTGGCAAGGCCTTCTCGACCCGTCGGCGCGCCGCAATATCGAACGCCGGCTGCTGGTAGCGTGCGCATCCGGTCTGCGCGCAGCGCTCTGTGTTGTTGACTCGCCCCTCACCCAGTACGCGTTCTGGGTAGCGTTCGAATCGGCAAACCCAGCCGGGCGGCGCTCGGCTGCAGACGCCAGAGTGCGGCTCTATGCTTCTAAGGCATATCCGATGATTGCAGTCAGGGTGGACGACCGGTATGTCACGCAGCGCAACACCCCAGGCCGCCCGACTCTAGCCGGTAAGAAGATCGCGCTCGTTGGCTGCGGCACCATCGGCGGCTTTCTCACGGAACTCCTGCTGAAGGCTGGCGCCGGGCTTGAAGACGGCGAGTTGACCCTCGTTGACCCCGACATCCTATTTCCGCAGAACATTGGTCGCCATCGTCTAGGTTTGAATCGGGCGCTACAGTACAAGGCTATCGCTCTCATGGAGGAGCTAACTACAGGCGCGCCCACCGCCAACATCCGCGCTCTTCCTGTGAGGGCTGAAGAAGCTGACCTCAGCCGATTCGACCTCATCATCAACGCGACGGGTGAGGAGGCGCTCGGGCATTACCTGACGAGGTCCTTCGCTCGGAGGGGCATGTTCATGCCGATTCTAACTGTCTGGGTGGAGGGACCTGGCGTCGCTGTACGCGGTCTTCTCCGCGACACCGTGGAGTGTGCATGTACACGGTGCCTGAGCGATCTGCACCGCGTGCCCCAGTACTCGGTCGTGAACGAGGCCATACCGCTGGAGTTTTCAGGACACGGCTGCGAAGGCCTATACGTTCCGTTTCCGGCCAGCGTCTCCGTCCAAGCAGCGTGCCTGGCAGCGGAGATGGTGACCGACTGGACAGGGGGTACGCCCAGCCCTCGTCTGCGAACTCGTGTGACGCGACCGGGCTTTACGCAGGCCGCTCTGGATGCAGATGTAGCGCGCCGACATGCTTGCCCTGCATGCGGTACATAGGCGAGTGGTCCACAGCGGACCGGAAGAAGCTTGTGGTTTTGGCGCCGGACGTGTTAGCGGTGTTTTGGAAGCACCGCCAACGATTCTTCTGGCAGCCGGAAAGTGGCGGAATCCTGCTCGGACGTCGGCGCGGTAAGCACCTTGAAGTCCTGCTGGCCACAGAGCCGGGCTTACACGACAAACGCTCAACCTACTTATTTCTGCGCGAGGCTGAGGACCACGCCGAAGTAGCGCAGCAAGTTTGGCTGAAGGGGGATCGCCAAATCGACTACCTCGGTGAATGGCACACGCATCCGCAGGCAGTCCCTATTCCTTCCAGAATCGACCGGGCTGAGTGGTGCAAGCTTATACAGCAGCGTCCGGACAAAACAACATTGCTCATGATCGTAGTTGGCACCAAGAGGCTGCGGGTCGAACTTGTCGAGGATGTCCGGCAAGAGGTTTTGGAGTCAATTCAGCCTGTCCGAGCAAGACGATGAAGCGCGGATCAAGCCAACTTGCCACTGATACAAACCCTGGACATTGCGATCGACAAAATGTCTCCCAAGTGGCCGGTGATTGGAGCATTGCCGACCAAATGAGTAGTTCCGATGAACCTCGGCTCCGGCCGACCAGCCGACCAGCCGACAAAAAGCCGATCTCCCGATCGGCTTTTCAGCTTCTATAAGCCCCAGCTTCGAACCGGAACCTACATCCGTTCAAATATCGATCCGCGCATTAAGCGCATTCGATTCGATGAACGCTCGCCGCGGTTCGACCAACTCGCCCATGAGGGTGGTGAAGATTTCGTCGGCGGCGATGGCGTCGTCGATCTGGACCTTGAGCAGCCGGCGCACCTTGGGGTCCATGGTGGTTTCCCAGAGCTGCTCGGGGTTCATTTCGCCGAGGCCTTTGTAGCGCTGCTTGGCGATGCCCCGCTCGACTTCGTTGAGCAGCCATTTCATGGAATCGGCAAAGCTGGCCACCGCCTGTTTCTTTTCGCCGCGGGTGATGACGGCGCCGTTGCCGAAGAGCCCGGCCAGGGTTTCGGCGGTGCGGCGGAGTTGCAGGTAGTCGCCGGAGAGGAGCAGGTCTTCGTCGATGAGGCCGACTTTGAGGTTGCCGTGGTGCATCTTTTCCACCCGCAGGGTCCAGCGTTCCTGGATGTCGTCGAACTTGGGCACGATGCGGGTGCCGCCTTCCACGTGCTGCCCGACCAGCTGGGCACTGGCGCGGGCGCTTTCCTCCGTCGACAGGTCGAGCTTGAGGTTGTGCTGCACCAGGGCCTGGAGGACTTCCGGGTTGATGAGGTGGGAGAGCCGTTCGATGACCGCCTCGGTGAGCAGCCAGGAGCGGGCCAGTTCTTCCAGGGCCGGACCGGTGACCACGGCGGCGCCGTTGCCGGGGGTCAGGCTGGCGTCGTCCAGGGCCAGTTGCAGGAGGAACTGGTTGTATTCGTGGTCGTCCTTCAGGTAGCGCTCGGTCTTGCCGTGCTTGACCTTGTAGAGGGGCGGCTGGGCGATGTAGATGTGGCCGCGCTCGACCAGTTCCGGCATCTGGCGATAGAACAGGGTGAGCAGCAGGGTACGGATGTGGGCGCCGTCCACGTCGGCGTCGGTCATGA
>SSTB01000017.1 GCA_009469665.1 Azonexaceae bacterium
ATCTTTTCCAGCTCGCCGGTGTCGCTCATCTGCTTGAGGCCCTTGGCTTCAATCACAGCATCGACCTGAGCCAGAGGTGGCAAGGCCTCTGATTCTTCCTGTTCAGACCACAGCACCTCGAACACCTGCTTGGCGCCATTGTTGGAGATGGTGCCGTCGGCAATGCGCGTGATCAGCGCGGCCAACAGGTCGGCGCTGATGGGGCTGTCGTCGATGCTTTGCTCCGCGCTGTTCAGGCGGCGAGACACTTCACCCATCAACCAGTTGGACACCAGTTTGGGCTGTTTGCAGGTCTTGGCGGCGGCTTCAAAGAAGGCGCCAAACGCTTTCGACTGCGTCATCATGGTGGCGTCGTACGCGGGCAGTCCGTATTCAGACTGGAAGCGCTCGGCCATCACACGGGGCAGTTCGGGCATTTCGCCCTTCACGCGTTCGATCCACTCGGGCGCAATGGTCAGCGGGGGCAGATCGGGGTCGGGGAAGTAGCGGTAGTCGTGTGCGTCTTCCTTGGTGCGCATGGCACGGGTCTCGCCCGTGTCAGGGTTGAACAGCACCGTCGCTTGCTGAATGGCGCGACCATCTTCGATCTCGTCAATCTGCCAGTTGATTTCGTAGTCGGTGGCCTGCTGCAGGAACTTGAAGCTGTTGAGGTTCTTGATCTCGCGGCGGGTGCCCAAGGGTGCGCCGGGGCGGCGCACTGACACGTTCACGTCGCAGCGGAAGGAGCCTTCCTGCATGTTGCCGTCGCAAATGCCCAGCCACACGACCAAGGCATGCAGCGCGCGGGCGTATTCGGCGGCCTCGGCGCTACAGCGCATGTCGGGCTCGGTCACGATTTCCAGCAGCGGGGTGCCGGCGCGGTTCAAGTCAATGCCCGACGATTTCTCGCCATTGAAGCCCGCGAAATCTTCGTGCAGCGATTTGCCGGCATCTTCTTCCAAATGGGCGCGAACCAGCTTGACGGTGTGCTCTTTGTCGCCCACAAAGAAGCTGACCGAGCCGCCTTGCACGACCGGGATTTCGTACTGGCTGATCTGGTAGCCCTTGGGTAGGTCGGGGTAGAAGTAGTTCTTGCGCGCGAAGATCGAGCGCGGCGCCACATGGGCGCCCACGGCCAGACCGAAGGCGATGGCGCGTTCCACGGCGCCCTTGTTCATGACCGGCAGGGTACCTGGCAGGGCCATGTCCACGGGGCAGGCCTGGGTGTTGGGCGCGGCGCCGAACTCGGTCGAGGCACCCGAAAAAATCTTGGACTGGGTGGACAGCTGGACGTGGGTCTCGATGCCGATCACGACCTCGTAACCGCGCACTAGCAGGGAAGTTTGAACGTTGCTCATGGGTGTCTTCAGGCCTGGATGGCGGCAGGTTTGCGTTGGTGCCAGTCGGTCGCTTGCTGGAAGGCGTGCGCGGTGTGCAGCAACTCGGCTTCTTGCCAGTAGTTGCCGATCAATTGCAGGCCCACGGGCAAATCGTGTTCACCGAAGCCGCAAGGCAGGCTCATGCCGGGCAGGCCGGCCAGCGAGGCGGGCAGGGTGAATATGTCGGCCAGGTATTCCTGCACGGGGTCCGTCGAAGAGCCAATCGGGCGCGCCACGGTAGGAGACACAGGGCCGGCGATCACGTCGCACACCTTAAAGGCTGCTTGGAAGTCGTCCGCAATCATGCGGCGCAGCTTTTGCGCTTGCAGGTAGTAGGCGTCGTAATAGCCATGCGACAGCACGTAGGCACCAATCATGATCCGGCGCTTGACTTCGGGGCCGAAGCCTTCTGCGCGGGTTTTGCGGTACATATCGTTCAAATCGCCGTATTTGGCAGCACGATGACCGAACTTGACGCCATCAAAGCGACTCAGGTTCGACGAGGCTTCAGCCGGCGCGATGATGTAGTACACCGGAATCGACAGCTCGGTGCGAGGCAGGCTGATGTCGACCAGTGTGGCGCCCAGCTTTTGCAGTTGATCCAGCGCAGCGCGGGTGGCGGTGGCCACATCGGCGCTCACGCCTTCACCGAAAAATTCCTTGGGCACGCCCACGCGCAGGCCAGCCAAAGGCTGCTCGGTCGTGGCGCCCGCGCGTGGGGAGTTCAGCGCGGCGACGAAGTCGGGAACGGGCTGTTGTGCGCTGGTGGCATCGCGCTCGTCAAAACCGCTCATGGCTTGCAGCAGCAGGGCGCAGTCTTCGGCGGTGCGGGCCATGGGGCCGGCCTGGTCCAGCGACGAGGCAAAGGCGATCATGCCGTAGCGTGAGCAGCGACCATAAGTGGGCTTGATGCCGGTGATGCCGGTCAGCGCTGCGGGTTGGCGAATCGAGCCGCCGGTGTCGGTGCCGGTCACGCCGGGCACCAGGCGCGCGGCCACCGCCACGGCAGAGCCACCCGACGAGCCGCCAGGAATACGGTTCGTGTCCCAGGGGTTGCGCGCTGGCTGGTAGGCCGAGTTCTCGTTGGCGCCACCCATGGCGAATTCGTCGCAGTTCAACTTGCCCAGGCTCACGGTGCCGGCCTTGTTGAGCTTGTCGACCACGGTGGCGTCAAACGGGCTCATATAGCCCTTGAGCATCTTGGATGCGGCCGTGGTGGGGTGGTCCACCGTCACAAAGATGTCCTTGTGCGCCACGGGGATGCCGTCCAGCGGGCCCAAAGTCTGACCATTGGCGCGACGCAGGTCCGACGCAGCGGCTTCGGCCAGCGCGCCGGCCTCGTCCACATGCAGAAAGGCGCCCAGATGGGCGTGGGCTTGCACGCGGGCCAGCGCATGGCGGGTCAGTTCGGTGCTGGTGGTCTGGCCGGCGGCCAGCATCTGGCTCAGTTCGGCCAGGGTCTTGTCATGGAATGCGGTCGTCATCGTGTCACTCACTCGATCACCTTGGGCACCAGGAACAGACCTTCGTCTTGTGCCGGGGCGTTGCGCATATTGGCTTCGCGGTGGTTGGTCTCGGTCACGGCGTCTTCGCGCAAGCGCAGAGTGACGTCTTCAATGGCCGACAGCGGGGTGTAGAGGGGCTCGACACCCGAGGTGTCAACGGCGCGCATCTTCTCGACGATGGCGAAAAATTCGTTCAGCTGCGTCAGCATGTCGCCTTGCTCGGCATCGCTCAATTCGAGGCGAGCCAGTTGCGCAATGCGGCTGACGTCTTGAGAGGTCAGAGCCATGAGGTTCTTCCAAGGTTGAAAACGGGGCGCGACAGGGGCGACTTGCTGGCCAGTTTGCCTGTGTCACCCTCTGAAAAGGCGGGTCCTTGGGGTATTATCCTAGGTTATCCACAAGCTGGAAGCGTCCCACGAAGACGGGGCTTGTGATGATCACCCATTTCACCGCGCAGAGGGGGCTTTGAGTCCGGCTCTGCGTGTCCAAATCACAGAGGCTGGAACCGTTCGATGCCTGGGGCATCGAAGACATGACGGTGTGGCGCGTGAGCTCGGCTCCGCGTGTGCCGACAGCAGGTTCGGGCCTCTCTGGAGCAGCTGCGCATGTACTCTATGTTTCGCAAATATTTTTCGACCGATCTGGCCATCGACCTGGGTACCGCCAACACCCTGATCTACGTGCGCGACAAGGGCATCGTCCTTGACGAGCCCTCCGTGGTGTCGATTCGCCACGAAGGCGGCCCCAACGGCAAGAAGACCATCCAGGCCGTCGGTGCCGAAGCCAAGGCCATGTTGGGCAAGGTGCCAGGCAACATCGAAGCCATTCGCCCCATGAAAGACGGCGTGATCGCCGACTTCACGGTCACTGAGCAGATGCTCAAGCAGTTCATCAAGATGGTGCACCCCCGCTCGGTTCTGAAGCCCAGCCCCCGCATCATCATTTGCGTGCCTTGCGGCTCCACTCAGGTCGAGCGTCGCGCCATTCGCGAATCGGCTCTGGGGGCCGGTGCCTCCGAGGTCTACCTGATCGAAGAGCCGATGGCTGCAGCGATCGGCGCTGGTCTGCCTGTGTCCGAGGCCTCGGGCTCGATGGTGGTGGATATTGGTGGTGGCACCACCGAAGTGGGCGTGATTTCGCTGGGCGGCATGGTCTACAAGGGCTCGGTCCGCGTCGGTGGCGACAAGTTCGACGAATCGATCATCAACTACATCCGCCGCAATTACGGCATGCTGATCGGTGAGCCCACCGCCGAAGCCATCAAGAAGGAAATCGGTTCCGCTTTCCCTGGCTCTGAAGTCAAGGAAATGGAAGTCAAGGGTCGCAACCTCTCTGAAGGCGTGCCTCGCAGCTTCACCATCTCCTCCAACGAGATCCTCGAAGCCCTGACCGACCCGCTCAATCAGATCGTCTCGGCAGTGAAGAACGCCCTGGAGCAAACGCCTCCCGAGCTGGGAGCCGACATCGCCGAGCGCGGCATGATGCTGACCGGCGGTGGCGCTTTGCTGCGTGACCTGGATCGCCTGCTGGCCGAAGAAACCGGTTTGCCTGTGCACGTGGCCGAAGACCCGCTGACCTGCGTGGTGCGTGGTTGCGGCATGGCGCTGGAGCGCATGGAGCGCCTGGGCAGCATCTTCACCAACGAGTAAGGCGTTCGCTGAGGGGCTGACTCTCCCATGCCGTTGTCCACCCTCGAGCGCACGCCGCCGCCCTTCTTCAAGCAAGGGCCGTCTGCGTTCACGCGCCTGATGTTTTATTCGGCGCTGGCGGTGGTCCTGATGGTCGCCGATGTGCGCTGGAAGGTGACTCAGCCCTTGCGAGCGGTGGTGGCCACAGTGTTTCAACCGCTGCAAGAGGCGGCCTTGACACCGTCGCGTTGGTGGGCCTCCCTCAATCATTACTTTGCCGGCCTGGACGCCGCCCTGGCGGCCGAAACCACCGCGCAGCGCCTGGTGACGGCGCAAGCCGAGCGCATCATGCGTGCCGAACAGCTCGAGCAGGAAAACGCGCGTTTGCGCGGCTTGCTGGACCTTCGTGCTCGTCTCGATACCAAAACCTTGGCGGCGGAAGTGCTTTACGACGCACAGGATCCCTTCACGCGCAAGGTCGTCATTGACCGTGGCAGTTCGCAAGGCGTGGTGCTTGGGTCGCCGGTGCTGGACGATGCGGGCGTGCTGGGTCAGGTGACTCGCGTCTACCCCCTGACCGCCGAGGTCACTCTCGTGACCGACAAGGACGCTGCAGTGCCGGTGCTCAATGCGCGTTCGCAGCAGCGCGGGGTGGCCTACGGCGCGCCGCAGAGCCATGTCATGGAGTTGCGCTTCATGGCCAGCAACTCCGATGTACAGGTGGGTGATCTGCTTCAGACCTCAGGTCTGGATGGCGTCTACCCCGCCGGCATGCCGGTGGCCAAGATCGTGGCGGTGGATCGTCGCGCCGATTCAGCATTTGCGCGCATCACCCTCAAGCCGCTGGCGCGTCCGGATCAGCCGCATCACGTGCTGTTGTTGCAGCCCGTGTCGGTCGACCTGCCAGAGCGTGCCGAGGCTGCCAGCGTGGCGGCGGCGTCTGCCGCTTCCGCAGCATCTGCGGCATCCTCGCCGCGCAAAGGAGCCCACCGATGATGCCGCGTGGCAATGAGCTGTTGATGCCCGCCAACCCGGTATTCATCTGGTTGTCGCTGCTGCTCGCGTTTGGTCTCAATCTCTTGCCCTGGGGGCGCTGGCCTGGGGTCCCCGATGTGTTGGCTGTGGCCGTGGTGTTCTGGAACGTGCATCAGCCGCGCCGAGTCGGCATTGGTGGCGCATTTCTGTTTGGCGTCATCATGGATGTGCATCAGGGCGCGCTGTTGGGTCAGCATGCCTTGGCCTACACATTGCTGAGTTTCTTTGCCATCACCATTCACCGGCGCTTGCTGTGGTTCACCACCGCGTCTCAAGCCTTGCAGGTCATGCCCCTGTTTGTGGCCGGCCATGCCGTGTCGATCCTGGTGCGCATGTTGTCGGGCGCCAGTTTCCCTGGTTGGTCCATCGTGCTGGCGCCGATGATCGAATCTGCCATGTGGCCCTTGGCCACCTTTGTGTTGTTGGCCCCTCAGCGTCGTCCGCCTGACCGGGACAAGAACCGTCCGCTTTGAGTCGGGCGGCAGGTGGCGCATGACTGAGCTCAAGAACCTCGAACGCGAACTCGGGCTGTTTCGCGCCCGGTTGTGGGCTGCCGCCGGCTTCGTGTTGTTCTGCTTTGGGCTGCTGGTGTTCCGGTTGGTGGTGCTGCAAGTGGTGCGCCACGACGAATTGGCCACGCAAGCCGAAAACAATCGGATCTCGGTGGTGCCGATCGTGCCCAACCGCGGGCTCATCGTTGACCGCAATGGTGTGGTGCTGGCCAACAACTATTCGGCCTACACGCTCGAGATCACGCCCTCCAAGGTCGACGACGTCGAGGCCACGATCGAAGCCTTGTCGCACATCGTTGACATCCAGCCTCGCGACCGTCGCCGCTTCAAGCGCTTGCGCGAAGAATCCAAGAGCTTCGAGTCCGTGCCCATTCGCACGCGCCTGAGCGACGAAGAGGTGGCGCGTTTCATCGCCCAGCGCTTCCGCTTCCCGGGGGTCGATGTGCAGGCGCGCTTGTTCCGCCACTATCCCTATGGGGACCTGGCCAGCCATGTGCTGGGCTACATTGGACGGATCAACCAGAAAGAAGCCGAGGCCATGGAAGACTGGCCCGACGAGCAGTACGCCAACTACCGTGGCACCGAGTACATCGGCAAGCTGGGCATCGAGCAGAGCTATGAGTCGGAGCTGCATGGCATCACCGGCTTTGAAGAAGTGGAAACCAGCGCCGGCGGGCGAGCCGTGCGGCGCTTGCGATCCAACCCTGCCACGCCTGGTAATACGGTGCACCTGTCGATCGACATCAAGCTGCAAGCCTTGGTTGAACGCCTGTACGGCAACCGGCGCGGCGCCCTGGTGGCCATTGATCCGCGCAATGGCGAGGTGCTGGCCTTTGTCTCCAAACCCACCTTCGACCCCAACTTGTTTGTCGACGGCATCGACAGCGATAACTGGAAAGAACTCAATGAGTCGGCTGACAAGCCCCTGTTGAACCGGGCCCTGCGCGGCACCTATCCACCCGGGTCGACCTACAAGCCGTTCATGGCTCTGGCGGCGTTGAATACGGGCAAGCGTCACCCCAGTACCATCATCATGGACAACGGGGTGTTCATGTTTGGCGGACACCGCTTCCGCAGCCCGGAAAACGAGCGCGGTGGGGCCATGGACATGCGTCGCGCCATTGTCGAGTCCAGTAACGTGTACTTCTACTCGCTGGCCAATGAGCTCGGGGTGGACTTGATTCATGACCAGATGGCGCCCTTGGGCTTCGGTCGTCTCACAGGCATCGACCTCAAAGGCGAGGTCACAGGCATCCTGCCTTCGACCGATTGGAAGCGCAAAGCCTATCGCCGTCCCGAGCAGAAGAGGTGGTTCGCCGGCGAGACCATTTCGTTGGGCATTGGCCAGGGCTACAACAGCTTCACCATGCTGCAGATCGCGACAGCTTTGGGCACGGTGGCGACCAATGGGCAGCGCTTCGAGCCGCGCCTGGTCAACCACATCGAGAACGTGCTGACGCGCGAGCGTCGCTCCACTGATCGCGTGGCGCTGCCTCCTGTGCCATACAAGCCTGAACACACGGCCTTCATTCGCGAAGCGATGTACGGTGTGACCCAGCAGGGCACGGGCACCCGTGTCTTCATGGGGGCCGGTTACGCCAGCGGGGGCAAGACAGGGACCGCGCAGGCCGTGGGCTTGCGGCAAAACGAAAAATATGTGGCGTCGCGCATGGACGAGTACCGCCGCGACCACTCCCTGTACGAGGCCTTTGCACCGCTCGACGAGCCACGCGTGGCCATGGCCGTGATTGTCGAAAACGCCGGCTTCGGTGCGGCGGCAGCGGCCCCCATTGCACGTCGGGTGCTGGACTACCTCTTGCTGGGGGTGTACCCCAGCGAGGAAGACATCCTGGCTGTTCAGCAGGGCAAGGCCACCTCGCCGATTGGCACCCCACGGCGAGCGGCTGACGTGCCCTTGCCCAAGGGCATGGATGCTTTCGGTGATGACGTCTCTGGCGTGACCGCCGACGCCGCCTTGGCCAGTCCGCCATCTGTGGCGGCTCCGCGCGCAGCCTCGGCGGCCTCGGTGCCGGTGGTTGCCGCCTCTGCGCCGCTACCCGCGGGCAGTGCGCCGACCCCCGCTGCGCCCAAGCCCAGCATGCCGGCGGCTCCGGCATCCATTCCTGCTGTGGTCAGACCCGCGGCATCTCGGGAGACCCCATGAAGGTGGCACTCGACAAACCGTCCTGGTTGCAGCGGCTCAAGCCTGTCTTTGAGGGCTTCGATCTGCCCTTGATCCTGATTGTGCTGTGCATGTGTGGGCTGGGTTTGGTCAACATGTACTCGGTGGGGTTTGACCATGGCACGCGGTTTGTCGATCAGACGCGCAACATGCTGCTGGCCGCGGGCCTGCTGTTCCTGGTGGCTCAGGTGCCGCCTCAGCGATTGATTGCCCTGGCAGTTCCCCTGTACACCGTGGGGGTGGTCTTGCTCGTGGCCACGGCCTTGTTTGGCATCACCAAGAAAGGGGCCACGCGTTGGCTCAATGTGGGCGTGGTCATCCAGCCGTCGGAAATCCTCAAGATCGCCACGCCCTTGATGCTGGCGTGGTGGTTTCAGCGACGTGAAGGGCAACTGCGTCCGCTCGACTTTGCTGCGGCGGGCGCCTTGCTGATGATCCCGGCTGCACTCGTGCTCAAGCAGCCCGACCTCGGCACGGCCATGCTCATTCTGTCGTCGGGCTTGTACGTGATTTTCTTCGCCGGGCTCAGTTGGCGCCTGATCCTGCCGGTTCTGATTGCAGGGGCGGTTGGCATCACCTTGATCGTCGTGTACCAGACCGATCTGTGTCAGCCCGATGTGAAATGGATCGGCCTGCACGACTACCAGAAGAACCGGGTCTGCACCTTGCTCAATCCGGCGGCTGACCCGCTGGGCAAAGGTTTTCACATCATCCAGGGCATGATCGCCATCGGCTCAGGCGGCGTGTGGGGCAAGGGCTTCATGCAGGGCACGCAAACCCACCTCGAGTTCATTCCCGAACGCACCACCGACTTTGCCTTCGCGGCTTACTCAGAAGAGCACGGTTTGATCGGCTGTGTGGTGCTGATGGTGGGGTTCCTGGCCTTGATCTATCGGGGGCTGTACATCGCCTCTCAGGCCCCCACGCTGTTTTCGCGCCTGCTGGCCGGCAGCCTCTCGCTGAGTTTCTTCACCTATGCCTTCGTCAACATGGGCATGGTCAGTGGCATGTTGCCTGTGGTGGGGGTGCCTTTGCCTTTCATCAGCTATGGGGGCACGGCCATGGTCACGCTGGGCCTGGCCCTGGGCATCCTCATGTCGATTGCCCGCAGCCGAGGTTTGATGCAGCGCTAGTCGGCATGGAGGTGGCGGCGCTAAGATCGACTGCCGCTGCCGCTGTCCTGAACATCATCCGAACAAGAAGGGTTCCGTCATGTCCTCCCACTCGACCATCCCCCGCGGAATTGAACACAGCCCACTCGATCGGCTGTTGATCTCGTTTGATACGGCGGTGCGCACCGTCTGGGCCGAGCATTCGGCGGCTCGCCCATGTCCTCAAGCGAAGGAAGAGGGGGCGGAGCTGACTGACGCCGAGAAGAAGGCGGCTGCCGCGCTGATGCGGGTCAACCACGTGGGCGAGGTGTGCGCGCAGGCCTTGTATGCCTCGCAAGCCTGGGGCACGAAAGACCCTGTGCTGAAAGCCCAGTTTGACGCCGCGGCCCGGGAAGAAACCGATCACCTGGCCTGGACTGAACAGCGCTTGCGCGAACTGGGCGGGCGTACTAGCTTGCTCAACCCCTTGTGGTATGCCGGCGCGTTTGGCATTGGCTTGCTGGCCGCGCGTGCGGGCGACCGCGTCAGCCTGGGCTTCGTGGTGGAAACCGAGCGCCAGGTGGAAGACCACCTCAACAGCCACATGGACCGCCTGCCTGCGGGCGATCAGCGCTCGCGGGCCATCGTGGCGCAGATGCGCGACGACGAAATCGAGCATGCCGATGCGGCCCTGAAAGCTGGCGGGGCGCCCCTGCCGGCGCCGGTGCGGGGCCTGATGAAGCTGGCCGCCAAGGTCATGACGACCACGGCGCACTACCTTTGACGTTCGTCGCGTAACTCAGGCGGCGACGATTTCGAAGCTGGTGGTGATTTCGGCTGTCTTGCCGATCATGATCGAAGCCGAGCAGTACTTTTCGTGCGACATCTGAATCGCACGTTGCACGGCGGTTTCGGTCAGATTCACGCCGGTCACCACGAAGTGCATGTTGATCTTGGTGAAGACCTTGGGGTCGGTGTCCGCGCGCTCGGCCGTGAGCTTGACCTGGCAGCCGCGCACATCGTGGCGTCCGCGCTTGAGGATCAGCACCACGTCGTAGGCCGTGCAGCCGCCGGTGCCTGCCAGCACGGTTTCCATGGGGCGTGGCGCCAGGTTGCGGCCGCCGCCTTCCGGGGCGCCGTCCATGTTGATGATGTGGCCGCTGCCGGTTTCAGCCATGAAGGCCATGCCCGAGGCCGGTTGCCAGTTGATGGTGCATTCCATGCGTGTCTCCAGACAAAGTGTGACAAAGTACCTAGGGTTACCCCTTGATTTTGCTTGTGCGTGGGATTAGAATAAACCCTAATGATGTGAACTTGCTTGAACTCCAGAGCTCATATCGTTGCTTGTTTCGTTTGTCTCCTCCACCCTCCTCCAATGGTGGATTTGAAACCCGAGATTCATCTCTCGGGTTTTTTTTCGGCCTCACTTGAATGAAAGTGTTTACTCACTTTCGGTTCAATGCTCTGGTTTCGCGGCTTGAGCGCGGGCTTTGGCTTGTGCAGCCATCTCTTCTCGCAAGCGCCGCAGCTTTTCCCGCGGGTCTTCCTTGGGGCCGTCGCCTTCACCCAGTTTCATCTCGGTGATGAAGCGGCTCGGGATGGCTTGCACATACTCGCGGCCCTTCTTGCGGCGTTTCAGCACGCTCACACCCAGCGTCAGGCGGGCGCGGGTGATGCCCACGTACATCAGGCGGCGCTCTTCCTCCACCCGTTCGGCCGTGATCTCACTCTCTTCGTTGTTGAACGGCAGAGAGCCTTCGTTCACGCCCGCCAGCACCACGTGGGGCCATTCAAGACCCTTCGAGGCATGCAAGGTCGACAAGGTCACCACGTTCTGATCGGCATTGCGTTCGGCCAGGCTGGTGATCAGCGAAATGCTCTGGGCCACGTCCAGCACGCTCTTCTTTTCGGTTTCCACCGTCATGCCGCCGTCGTTTTCGATCTCGCCACCGCAACGGCGCGCGATCCAGTCGACGAAGTCCAGCACGTTGTTCCAGCGAGCTGCGGCCACCTTCTCGTTGTCTTCGTTGTCGTACAGGTGTTGTTCGTAGCCAATTTCCTTCAGCCAGTCCAGCAAAAGCACCTTCGCGTCCTGCCCGCCAACGGTGTGGCGTGCGCGGTGTTCCAGATCGTTCACGTAGCGACCGAACTCGTGCAGCGAGCCCAGGGCTCGAGCGCTCAATGCGGCGGCCAGCGAGTCGGCAAACAGGGCCTCGAACATGCTGACCTTCCACTTGCTGGCGAATTCACCCAGGGCCCCCAAGGTCTGGTGGCCGATGCCGCGCTTCGGTGTGGTGGCTGCGCGCAGAAATGCGGGGTCATCGTCGTTGTTGACCAACAGGCGCAACCAACCGCACAGGTCTTTGATTTCAGCCTTGTCGAAAAAGCTTTGCCCGCCCGACACCTTGTAGGGGATGTTGGCGCGTCGCAAGGCCTGCTCGAAAGGGCGAGCCTGATGGTTGGCCCGGTACAAGATCGCGAAATTGCTCCAGTCGGTCTTGGCCGGGTCACCCGGGTGCTTTTCCAGCAGGTTCATGCGCAGGGCCATGAACCGGGCCACCGCACGCTCGGCTTCGTGTTCCTCGTTGTCGGCCTCCAGCAGCTTGACGGGTTCGCCTTCGCCCAAGTCTGACCACAGGGTCTTCTGGAACAGCTTGGGGTTGGTCGCGATCACGTTGTTGGCTGCGCGCAAGATCGCGCTGGTGGAGCGGTAGTTCTGCTCCAGCGGAATCACTTTCAGGTGAGGGTAGTCTTGCGGCAGCTTCTTCAGGTTGTCCAGCGTGGCGCCGCGCCAGCCGTAGATCGACTGGTCGTCGTCGCCCACCGCGGTGAACACGCCTTGCAGGCCGACCAGCAGTTTGAGCAACTCGTACTGGGTGGCGTTGGTGTCCTGGTATTCGTCAACCAGCACATGGCGCAGTTGGCGCTGCCACTTCATGCGCACGTGTTCATGCTCGGCCAACAGCTTGAGCGGCAGGCTGATCAGGTCATCAAAGTCCACAGCCTGATACGCGGCCAGGCGCTCTTCGTACAAGCGCATCACACGGGCGGCCACCTGTTCGTCGTCACTTTGGGCTTGGGACAACGCTTGCGTACTGTTGAGGCCCTGGTTCTTCCACAGGCTGATGGTCCATTGCCAATGGCGGGCTTGTTTGGCATCGGTGGTGCCGCCGGCATCGCGCAAGATGCTGGTCACGTCGTCGGCATCCAGAATCGAAAACTGTGGCTTCAGGCCCAATGCTTCGCCATCTTCGCGCAACAGCTTCACGCCCAATGAGTGAAAGGTGCAGATCAGCAGCTTGCCTGCAGCCCGGGCACCAATCAGCGCCTTGGCCCGCTCGCGCATTTCAGCGGCGGCCTTGTTGGTGAACGTGATGGCCGCGATCTGATTCGGCGCCAGGTCGCCACCCGGGCCGGGGGCCAGCAAGCGCGCGATCTTGTGTGTGATGACCCGGGTTTTGCCCGATCCCGCCCCGGCCAGCACCAGGCACGGTCCTTCCACGTACTGAACAGCCGTCATCTGAGCGGGGTTCATGGTGGCGGGGCCGTTGGCTTGGTGAGACGACATGGGACAAGCGAGGTCAGAAAAAGGCAAGGGCGCCCAGCATAGTGCAAGGCGCCCCAGTTTCAACTTGGGCGAGCTGTGGGCGGATCAGATGCCTGCGACAAATTCCCCCACCACGGCGGCAAAGGCTTGGGGCTGCTCCACGGCGCTGAGATGCGCGCAGCCCTGCAGTGTCACCATTTGTGCGCCTGAAATCCCTTTAGCCAGAGCAAAGGCGGTTTCCACAGGGGTGCTCTGGTCATGGCTGGACGCCACCACCAGTGTGGGTACGCGAATCTGGCCCAGGCGGGCAGTGGTGTTGGCGTCGCACAGTGCTGCCGCGCAGGCAGTGTAGCCCTCGGGGTCGGTCGACTCCAGCAGGCGCTGGTGGCGCGACACGGTGGCAGCTTGCTTGGCACGGAATTCATCGCTGAAAAAGCGAGTCATGGTGCTGGTGCTGATGGCGCCCAGGCCATGGGCTTCGACCGTGGCAATGCGTTGCCCAATCGCTTCGCGACCCATGCCGGAATAGCTGCTGGTGGTATTGGCCAGCACCAGCGCTTTCACCTTGTCTGGGTGGCGAATGGCCAACTCCTGGCCGATCAGTCCGCCCATCGACAAGCCCACCCAGATCACCGGGCCCCCGTTGGCCACCTCGTCGATCAGGCGAGCCGCATCGGCGGCCAGTTCGGTCATGGTCAGCGGTTCAGCAGGTGTTTGCGAGCGGCCGTGGCCACGCGTGTCGGGGCAGATCACATTGCAGGTGGTGGCCAGTTCATTGGCAACCAAATCCCACATCGAACTGTCCTGGCCCAGAGCGTGGCTCAGCACAATCGTGTGCTCGGCCTTGCCGTTGCGGGCTTCGCGTACGGTGCAGTGGAGCTTGGGGCGGGTGGTAGTGAAGACCGAACGGCCCACGCCTGGGTGCCAGGCCACATCTGCCGAATGAGCTGGGGGCTCCATGCCCAATTCACGCATGATGCCCAGCGCTCGTGCGAAACCCGTGTTGGCGGCTGGCACGCCGGCATAGATGGCAATCTGAATCAGTGCTTCGCGTACTTCTTCCACGCTCAAGGTGTGGGCGTTGCCAGGGGTCAGGGCGCCGCGCAAATGAATTTCAAACTCATCCCAGCGGCCAAGGGCGCTGGTTACGGCCAGCACAATGATTCGGCGGGTTTTCCAGTCCAGACCAGGGCGCCCCCATACGCCATGCCAGGCGTAGTCGGTGATGAAGTGCTGGAATTCGGCATTGAAGGTGTTGGCCTTGGCCACGGATTTGTCCACCCATGCGTCGCCCAGGGCGGCACGGCGGTTGCGCATGCCGCGTTCGAAAGGGTGGTCGAAATCGTGTTCCAGGGATCGGGTCATTTTCTTGTCGCAGACGGTGAAAATTTTTTAACAGGTGACATTGTGCCGTGCAGGCGGATGAATGCATCAGGATCACTCCCGTGCAAAACCTGTGCCGCGTATCGGTTATGGTGCGCACCATGAATCAGGAACGTCCATTTTCTCAGGCCGCAGAGGGGAGGCCGTGGCGCATGGGGGCATGGGTTGTCGTGGTGCTGGCGGCTGTCTTGGCCGCGGGATGCGCCACACGCCCGGGAGGCACCCGCCCCGATCGCGATGGCGCGCCAATGAGCCCGCCGGCTGATCTCGCATCGACGCCCGATCCCGAGCCGCAAATTGAACCCATTCGACAGGGGGGGCCAAACAAGCCTTATGTGGTGCTCGGGCAGGCGTATGAGCCGATGGCCTCTGATGTGGTGTGGCGCGAGAAGGGTGTGGCCTCCTGGTACGGCACCAAGTTCCACGGCCGCAAAACAGCCAGCGGCGAACTCTTTAGCATGTATGGCGTCACGGCCGCGCATCGTACTTTGCCCATTCCCAGCTATGCACGTGTTCGCAATGTGCGCAACGGCAAAGAGATCATTGTCCGTGTCAATGATCGCGGGCCCTTCCATTCCTCTCGGGTCATGGACCTCAGCTACGCGGCTGCGGTCAAGCTGGGCATCGCTTCGGCCGGCAGTGCGGTGGTGGAAATCGAGCGCCTGACCTTTGATGACATTCGCTCTGGCAGTTGGCGTAAGCAGCCTGAATTAGGGGCTCCGGCGACCGAAGCTGTTGCTGCGCTGCCTGAGCAGGCTATGCCCGCACCTGAGGCAGTGGCGCCGCCTGCCACGAGTGAAGAGCGGGTGAAGGCCTACACGCCAGCCGCGCAGGGCTACTGGGTGCAGTTGGCGGCCTTGTCGCGACGTGAAGGGGTTGATCGTTTGCAGCAGCGCGTCAACAGCGAAGCGGCCTCTTTGGCGCCGATGATGGCGGTTTTCAAGGAGGCAGCGGTGTACAAACTGCAGGTGGGGCCTTACGCTTCGCGCCAGGAGGCGCAAGACGCGGCACGCAACGTGAAAGAGGCTTTGCAGTTGGTGCCTCTGGTCATTGAAAGGCGCTGAGTGAACGGTCTGGCTTCGTTGTCGTTGGTCTTTAATGCCTTGGTCTGGGGCTTGTCGTGGTGGCCGTTGCGTCAGTTGCAGTTGGCGGGGCTGCATCCCTTGTGGGCCACCATGTTGTTCTTCGCTGCCGGCGCGGTCCTGTTGGTGCTGTGGCGGCCCTCGGTGGTGGGGCAGGTGCTACGTCAGCCAGCTCTGTTGGCTCTGGGCTGTGTCGCTGGGCTGACCAACGCGTCATTCAATTGGGGTGTGTCCATTGGCGATGTCGTGCGCGTCGTCCTGCTGTTTTATCTCATGCCTCTTTGGGCGGCGCTGCTGGCATGGGTGCTCTTGAGGGAGAGCTTGACATGGCAGGCAGGCTTGCGCATGGGGCTGGCGCTGTGCGGGGCCATGCTGGTTCTCAAGCCGGAAGGGCAAGGCTGGCCCACACTCCATTCGGTTGCAGAAGTGCTCGGCTTGCTCGGGGGATTTGGCTTTGCCTTGACCAATGTGCTGTTGCGTCAGCAAGCCAGTCAGCCGGTGGCCATGCGGGCCTTTGCCATGTTCTCGGGGTGCACCTTGTTGCCGGGCGCCTTGGCGCTGGGCTTGAGTCAGTCGGGGGTGGTGGCTGCATGGCCCGCATGGTCTTGGTCCTGGGGGGGGCTGGTCCTGGCCATGAGCGCTGTTTTCGTCGTGGCCAACTTGGCGCTGCAATACGGCGCAGGCCATTTGCCGGTGCGACTGACCTCGGTGTTGATGTTGACCGAGGTGATCTTCGCTTCAGGCTCGTCCGTGCTGTGGGGCGGGGCCACCCTCACCGGCAATGTGATGGCCGGTGGCGCGCTGATTGTGCTGGCAGCCCTGTTGGCTGCCGTGGGTGAGCGAGACGCCGCCTGATTCGATCAGGCGCGCTGCTTGCGCGAGTGGCTGTGCACCGTCTCGACCAGCGCAGTGACGTGCTCTGGTGGGGTGAACTGCGAAATGCCATGCCCCAGATTGAACACGTGTCCGGCAAACGACCCATCGGCGTTGCGCGGGGCACCAAAGCTGTCGAGCGTGCGGATGACCTGCTGGGCCACCTGCTCAGGCTGGGCAAACAGCACGTTCGGGTCCAGGTTGCCCTGCAGGGCAACGCGGTCGCCGACCATGGCGCGTGCCTTGCCCAAATTCATGGTCCAGTCCAGGCCCACCACGTCGCAGCCGGTGTCGGCAATCTGGTCCAGCCACAATCCGCCACCCTTGGTGAACACGATGTGCGGGATGCGATAGCCCTCGTGCTCGCGCTTCAGTTGCGCCAGCACGCGGCGTGTGTACGCCAGGCTGAATTCCTGGAAGGCGCCATCGGCCAGCACGCCGCCCCATGAGTCGAACACCATCACCGCTTGCGCGCCGGCTTCGATCTGGGTGTTCAGGTACAACGCGACCGCATCGGCGTTCACCGCCAGAATCTTGTGCATCAGGTCCGGACGTTGATACATCAAGGTCTTGACCAGGCGGTAGTCATCCGAGCCGCCGCCTTCCACCATGTAGCAAGCCAGCGTCCAGGGGCTGCCGGAGAACCCGATCAGCGGCACTTTGCCCACGCCCTTGTCGTCGGCCAGGGCGCGGCGAATGGTTTTGACGGCGTCAAAGACATAGCGCAGCTTGTTCATGTCGGGCACAGCCAACTCCGCCACGGCGGCTTCGTCGCGCACCACCTTGGCAAACTTGGGGCCTTCGCCCGCCGCAAAGCTCAGGCCCAGGCCCATCGCGTCAGGAATGGTCAGGATGTCTGAAAACAGAATGGCCGCGTCCAAGTCATAGCGGCGCAGAGGTTGCATCGTGACTTCGCATGCCAGTTCTGGGTTGGTGGCCAGCCCCATGAAGCTACCCGCCACATCGCGCGTGGCTCGGTATTCGGGCAAGTAGCGCCCGGCTTGTCGCATCAACCACACGGGGGTGTAGTCGGTGGGTAGGCGGAGACAGGCGCGCAAAAACTGATCGTTGTGCAGTGGAGGCAGTGCCACGGAGGGCGTTTGGGGCTTGGATGCAGTCATCTCCATATTGTAGGCACCCCGTTGAGAGGCGCTTCTGCGGTCGATCAAACGCGTCAGGCGTGACACTTTCCACCTTGGACTGAGGGTGTTTCAAACGAGATGCACAGATAGGGCTTGGCTGAAGTCCGGGTAAGTGCGTATAATCTTTAGGTTTTGCCGACACCAAGGTCGGCGTCTTGTCTTAACAGAGTGTCAATCTGGGGCAGGTCAGTGTGAGATGCATGAGCATCTGACGCAGCCGGTCTCTTGGTTGTGAAGGTCATGCAGCACCCCCCGAGCCAACAGCCCAGCGGGGCGCGCAGCCCGCAACCTTCAGGTTTTGAAGACTCTGATTGGGATCAGGATGCTGAAATCCCCGTCCGGCAGCTGACGCGAGAAGAGGCTCAGGCCTTGCTCGCAAAGCAAACCAGTTTGTCGGTTTGGCAGGTTCTTGCCATCCAGGCAGGCTGTGGGTTGCTGGTCGCGCTGGTGTGGGGGGCTTTGTCTCACCGATCTGCGGCTTTCTGGTCGTCGCTCTATGCGACGGCGGTGGTCGTTGTCCCGGGCCTCTTGATGGCGCGGGGTGTATTTGGTCGAAACGCGGGGCGTGGTGTTGGGGGTCTTCTGGTTTGGGAGATCCTCAAGTTGGGTTTGTCGGGTGCCTTGTTGGCGCTCGCGCCGGTGGTGGTTCGTCCTCTGGATTGGGCTGCTTTGCTGGTGACCTTGGTGTTGTGCTTGAAAGTGATTGGGGTGGTTCTGCTCGTGTGGCAGGGCCGCAAGAAAAATTTTGTTTGACGAGAGTTGCTGATGTCTGCTGACGCTGTCGCCACCACGGCTGAACACGTGGCCCACCACGGGCCAACCGCTCCGGAATACATCGGGCACCACCTGCGCCACCTCCAGAACTTCACGGAGGCGCAAGCCATCGTGGACTGGAACTACATCAACCTGGACTCCGTGTTCTGGTCGATCACTCTGGGGCTGCTGGGTGTGTTCCTGTTGTGGCGCGCTGCTCGCGCAGCCACCTCTGGCGTCCCCGGCCGCTTCCAGGCTGCCGTTGAAATGCTGGTTGAGTTGGTTGATACACAATCCAAGGGCATCATCCCCAACGCGGAATCGCGCAAGGCTGTGGCTCCCGTGGCGCTGACAGTGTTCGTGTGGATCTTCTTCATGAACGCCATGGACTTGCTGCCTGTCGACTTGCTGCCCCGCCTGTGGGAAGAGTATTACAAGGTCGCCGGTCACGATCCTCATCACGCTTTCATGCGCGTGGTCCCGACTGCTGACCTGTCCATCACCCTGGGTATGTCGATTTCCGTGCTGCTGATCTGTCTGTACTACAACATGAAGATCAAAGGCATTGGCGGCTTCATCAAGGAACTGTTCACGGCGCCTTTCCATGCTCACAGCGTGGGTGGCACCATTGCCCTGGCTTTGCCCAACTTCTTCCTGAATCTGGTTGAGTTCGGCGCCAAGACCATCTCGCATGGTATGCGGTTGTGGGGCAACATGTACGCTGGCGAATTGGTTTTCATGCTGATCGCCTTGCTGGGTGGCGCCGTTGGCGCGGCCATCACCTTCGGTGGTGCCGGCCTGTGGATCCTGGGTGTGCTGGCCGGTTCGGCTTGGGCCATCTTCCACATTCTGATCATTGCGCTCCAGGCCTTCATCTTCATGATGTTGACCCTGGTGTACATCGGTCAGGCACATCAAGGTCACTGATCCCCATCGGTGCCCCTCGATAAAACGTTCTCTCTTTCCTTTTTCTTTCTTTTTTAACCAACCTTTCTTTTAGGAGCAATCATGGAACTGGTGTTGGCAAACGTCGCTCTGGCTTGTGGTCTGATCATCGCTTTGGGCGCTATCGGTGCTTGTATCGGTATCGCTCTGATGGGCGGCAAGTACTTCGAAGCCACCGCTCGTCAGCCTGAACTGATGAACGAACTGCAAACCAAGATGTTCCTGTTGGCTGGTCTGATCGACGCCGCCTTCCTGATCGGTGTTGGTATCGCCATGCTGTTCGCATTCGCCAACCCCTTCATCGCCGCTCTGGCCAAGTAATCGGTCCCTTCTCGACTGAATATTTCAATTAACCGAGAAAGGTCCGAGCCGTGAATCTGAACGCAACGCTGTTCGCGCAGATCGTGGTTTTCGGGATCCTGTGGTGGTTCACGATGAAATTCGTGTGGCCCCCGATCACGAAGGCACTCGACGAGCGCGCAAGCAAGATCGCTGACGGTTTGGCTGCGGCTGACAAGGCCAAGCTGGAATTGGCGAACGCCAACAAGAGCGTCCAGGATCAGCTCACCAAGTCGCGCGACGAAATCGCTCAACGACTGGCCGACGCCGAAAAGCGTGCAGCCGCCATCGTTGAAGACGCGAAGAAGCGCGCCACTGACGAAGCCAACAAGATCGTTGCCGATGCCAAGGCAGAAGCCGATCAGCTGGCTGTGCAAGCCCGTGAAGCCCTGCGCGAGCAGGTCGCCGGTCTGGCCGTCAAGGGTGCTGAGCAGATTCTGCGTCGTGAGGTTTCGGCTGTGGTCCATGCTGACCTGCTGAACCGCCTGAAATCGGAGCTGTGATCATGGCCGAGCTTGCCACCATCGCCCGTCCTTACGCCGAAGCCCTGTTCAAGGCTGCGCCTGAGGCAGACATGTCTGCCTGGGTTGAGCAAACGAGCGCACTCGCTCAAGTCGCTAGCGACGCTGAGTTGCGTAACTTTGCTGACAACCCTCGTGTCACCCAAGACCAGGTCTTTGACGTGATCACGAAGGCTGCCAAGGTGGCTCTGGCTCCGGCTGTGGCCAACTTCCTGCGCACCGTTCTGGACAATGGCCGTCTGGCGGCTCTGCCGCTGATGGCTGAACAGTTCCAAACTCTCGTGCACGCCCGCCAGGGTGTGTCTGAAGCGTTGATCTTCAGCGCGTTTCCCATCAATGCCGAACAAGTGGCAGACATCATGGGACCGCTGGAAAAGCGCTTTGGGCGCAAACTGGAAGCCAAAGTTGAGGTCAATGCTGACCTCATCGGTGGTGTGCGTGTGGTGGTTGGCGACGAAGTGCTCGACACTTCTGTCAAAGCCCGCCTGGAACGCATGAAGTCGGCCCTCCTGGCGTAATCCGGAGCTCCGGCCTCTACCAAGAATAGTCGCTCAACCCCGCCGGTGGTATTGCGCCACCGGTTGTTGTCAACGAGGTTTGCCTTCGAGCAGCCCTTGACCAGACTGGGAGCAAAGCAATGCAACTGAATCCCGCAGAAATTTCCGAACTGATCAAGAGCCGCATCGAAGGTCTCGGCGCGGCTGCCGACATTCGCAACCAAGGTACCGTCATCTCCGTGACCGACGGTATCGTCCGCATCCACGGCTTGTCCGACGCGATGCAAGGCGAAATGTTGGAATTCCCCGCTGACGCCTCTGGCGTCCCCACCTACGGTCTGGCCCTGAACCTGGAGCGTGACTCCGTCGGCGCCGTGATCCTGGGCGGCTACGAGCACATCTCTGAAGGCGACACGGTCAAGTGCACCGGCCGCATTCTGGAAGTGCCCGTCGGCCCCGAGTTGGTGGGTCGTGTGGTGAATGCCCTGGGTCAGCCCATCGACGGCAAAGGCCCGATCAACGCCAAGCTGTCTTCTCCCATCGAGAAGATCGCCCCTGGTGTGATCGCACGTCAATCCGTGGATCAACCCCTGCAGACTGGCATCAAGTCCATCGACTCGATGGTGCCCGTCGGCCGTGGCCAGCGCGAGCTGATCATCGGTGACCGTCAGACTGGTAAGACCGCTGTCGCCATCGACGCCATCATCAACCAGAAGGGTCAAGGCGTGACCTGTATCTACGTTGCCATCGGTCAGAAGGCATCGTCGATCAAGAACGTCGTGCGCGCTCTGGAACAAGCTGGCGCCATGGAATACACCATCGTCGTGGCGGCTTCGGCCTCTGACTCGGCTGCCATGCAGTTCGTGTCGGCCTACTCCGGCTGCGCCATGGGTGAATACTTCCGCGATCGTGGCCAAGACGCCCTGATCGTGTATGACGATCTGTCCAAGCAAGCTGTGGCCTATCGTCAAGTGTCGCTGCTGCTGCGTCGTCCTCCCGGACGCGAAGCTTTCCCTGGCGACGTGTTCTACATCCACTCCCGCCTGCTGGAGCGTGCCGCTCGCGTGAACGCCGACTACGTCGAAGCCTTCACCAACGGCGAAGTGAAGGGCAAGACCGGTTCCTTGACCGCCCTGCCTATCATTGAAACCCAAGCTGGCGACGTTTCCGCTTTCGTTCCGACCAACGTGATTTCGATCACCGACGGTCAGATCTTCCTGGAAACCAACCTGTTCAACGCTGGTATCCGTCCTGCGATCAACGCCGGTATCTCGGTGTCTCGCGTGGGTGGTGCTGCTCAGACCAAGGTCATCAAGAGCCTGTCCGGCGGTATCCGTACCGACCTGGCGCAGTACCGTGAACTGGCTGCGTTCGCGCAGTTCGCTTCCGATCTGGATGCTGCAACCCGCAAGCAACTGGACCGCGGTGCCCGAGTGACTGAACTGCTGAAGCAAGCTCAGTATCAACCTCTGTCGATCTCCCTGATGGGCGCGACCCTGTTTGCCGTGAACAAGGGCTACATGGACGACGTCGAAGTCAAGAAGATCCTGGCCTTCGAAGCTGGTCTGCACCAGTTCCTGAAGACCAGCCACGCCGCGCTGCTCGCCAAGATCGAAGAGAAGAAGGCCCTGGACAAGGACGCCGAAGCTGAACTGCAGTCGGCCATCGTCGCGTTCAAGAAGACCTTCGCCTAAAGGAGCGCACCATGGCCGTAGGCAAGGAAATACGCAACAAGATCAAGAGCGTCGAGAACACCAAGAAGATCACCAAGGCCATGGAAATGGTCGCGGCTTCGAAGATGCGCAAGGCGCAAGATCGCATGATTGCGGCTCGCCCCTACGCTGAAAAGGTGCGCAACATCACGGCGAACTTGGCCAAGGCCAATCCCGAGTACGTCCACCCCTTCATGCAGCGCAACGCTGACGGCAAGAAGGTGGGCTTCATCGTGGTGAGCACAGACAAGGGTCTGTGCGGTGGTTTGAACACGAACGTGCTGCGCGCCGTGACCAACAAGCTCAAGGAGCTCGAAGGTCAGGGCGTGAAGGCGGACGTGGTCGCCATCGGCAACAAGGCCGCAGGCTTTTTCAACCGGATCGGTGCCAATGTCGTCGCGCAAGTGGTCGGCATGGGTGACACCCCCCATATGGAAAAGCTGATCGGCCCGGTCAAGGTGCTGCTCGACGCTTACGTCGCTGGCGAACTCAGCGCTGTCTACCTGTGCTTCACCCGTTTCATCAACACGATGAAGCAGGAGCCCCTGGTGGAGCAGTTGCTGCCTTTGAAGGCCAACGAGTTCGAAGGCGAACAGACTCATGCATGGGAATACATCTATGAGCCTGACGCCAAGCTGGTGATCGACGAGCTGATGACCCGTTACGTTGAAGCGCTGGTTTACCAGGCTGTGGCAGAGAACATGGCTTCGGAGCAGTCGGCCCGCATGGTGGCCATGAAGGCCGCTACCGACAATGCCGGCAACGTGATCAAGGAACTGAAGCTGGTCTACAACAAGACCCGTCAAGCCGCGATCACCACCGAACTGTCCGAGATCGTTGCCGGTGCGGCAGCGGTCTGATCCGAAGATTTTGAATTGATTGAAGGAACGAAAAATGGCTGACACGCAACAAGCAGTGGGCAAGATCGTTCAGTGCATTGGCGCCGTGGTTGACGTGGAATTCCCACGTAACCAAATGCCCAAGGTGTACGACGCCCTCAAGATGGACGGCTCCCCGCTGACCCTCGAAGTGCAACAGCTGCTGGGTGACGGCATCGTCCGTACCATTGCGCTGGGCTCGTCCGACGGCCTGCGCCGCGGCATGGTCGTGAGCAACACCAACGCCCCCATCACCGTGCCCGTGGGTCCTGCTACCCTGGGCCGTATCATGGACGTGCTGGGTAACCCCATCGACGAACGTGGCCCTGTGGACCAAGCGCAAACCGCTTCGATCCACCGCAAAGCTCCTGCTTACGACGAACTGTCTCCCTCGACCGAGCTGCTGGAAACCGGCATCAAGGTGATCGACTTGGTCTGCCCCTTCGCTAAGGGCGGTAAGGTGGGTCTGTTCGGTGGCGCCGGTGTGGGCAAGACCGTGAACATGATGGAGCTCATCAACAACATCGCTAAGGCTCACTCGGGTCTGTCGGTGTTCGCTGGTGTGGGCGAACGTACCCGTGAAGGTAACGACTTCTATCACGAAATGTCTGATGCAGGCGTCGTGAAGCAAGACAACCTGATCGAGTCCAAAGTGGCCATGGTTTATGGTCAGATGAACGAGCCGCCCGGCAACCGTCTGCGCGTGGCGTTGACCGGTCTGACCATGGCCGAAGCCTTCCGTGACGAAGGCCGTGACGTGCTGTTCTTCGTGGACAACATCTACCGTTACACCTTGGCCGGTACCGAAGTGTCCGCGCTGCTGGGTCGTATGCCTTCCGCCGTGGGTTATCAGCCTACGCTGGCTGAAGAAATGGGCCGTCTGCAAGAGCGTATTACGTCCACCAAGGTTGGTTCGATTACCTCGATCCAAGCCGTGTACGTGCCAGCCGACGACTTGACCGACCCATCGCCTGCAACGACCTTCACTCACTTGGACTCCACCGTCGTGTTGTCTCGTGACATCGCTTCGCTGGGTATCTACCCCGCTGTGGATCCTCTGGACTCGACCTCGCGTCAGCTGGACCCCCACGTGGTTGGCGAAGAGCACTACCAAGTGGCCCGCGCCGTGCAAGGCACGCTGCAGCGCTACAAGGAACTGCGCGACATCATCGCCATTCTGGGTATGGACGAACTGTCTCCCGAAGACAAACTCGCCGTTGCCCGTGCGCGTAAGATCCAGCGTTTCCTGTCCCAGCCCTTCCACGTGGCGGAAGTGTTCACCGGCTCTCCCGGCAAGTTCGTGTCCCTCAAGGACACCATCAAGGGCTTCAAGGGCATCGTCAATGGCGAATACGATCACCTGCCGGAGCAAGCGTTCTACATGGTGGGCGGCATCGAGGAAGTCATCGAAAAGGCCAAGACGCTGCAGTAACGCGTCTCCAGATTAGGAGCCAGTCATGGCAATTTCTGTTCACTGCGACGTCGTCAGCGCCGAGGAATCGATCTTCTCCGGCGTGGTCGAATTCGCCGTGTTTCCCGGCGAAGCCGGCGAACTCGGCGTTTATCCGCACCATACGCCGCTCCTCACCCGCATCCGGCCTGGCACCATTCGACTCAAGGTGCAGGGCCAGAGCGACTACGAACTGGTGTACGTCTCCGGGGGCATGCTGGAGATTCAGCCCGACATGATCACCGTGTTGGCCGATACCGCCATCCGTGCCCACGACCTCGACGAAGCCAAGGCCCTGGAAGCCAAGAAGCGCGCCGAAGAAGCCCTTGCCAACCGGCAGGCCGAAATCGACTACGCTGCGGCGGAAGCCGAGCTGGCGCAAGCCATCGCTCAGCTCCAGGCGATTCAGCGTCTGCGCAAGCACACGCACTAAACCCGCCAGGGCAAAAAAAGGCAGCTTCGGCTGCCTTTTTTATTTTCCCGAGCCCCCGAGCTGGAAGTACGCGGACCTTGGCGGGCCAATCACCTGCCCACCCCACACCTCCGGGGAGTTGGGGTGAGAAGGTGCGCCCTTGCCAGCGGACACCCCTCGCTAGGCTAGCCCGCGCCAACGCTGCTCGCGCGAACAGGGGGCCCTCCCTCAGGCCAGGCGCTTTTCCAGCCGAGCCAGATCGTCGCGCAGGGTTGCCAGAGCAGCGCGAAAGACATCGAACTCGCGCCGCGGCACGACCAAATTCCCTTCCTCGGAAGCGAAATCCACCAGATTGGCGGAGAATCTCTCGCTGAACTCCCGCTGCCAGCTTGCGAAGCTGCGCCCCGCCTTCGCCAGCCGGCGGGCAGGAATATCCCCCACCACACGGGCGAGGTCCCCTTCCAGGTCCCAGTGGAGGTTTCGGAAGACGAACGCCAGCGTCTCGGCTAGTTCCGCCGAGCCGGTCAGGCGGGCTGCCGCGAATAACGATGCGGCACCGCCGTTGGGAAGACTCAGCAAGGCGTCAGCTGGGATCTGAATGTGCACCGCGGCTTCGCCGCCGGCATCGGCTATGCGGAATTTTCCGTCGCCATCGACGGCGATATCCATGCCGAAAGGGCCGACCTCGACGCGGCATCGCTTGCCGGCGGCACCCCGAAGCCGCTCGGTGGCCCAGGGTTCGGCGGCAAGCAGATGATTGAGGGCGGCGAGAACGGCGCTTTCGAGCACGGAATCAATTCATTTGCTGGATGCCGGCGACCGCCCAGCCGCGGCTTCCGTCCGCCGGCTTGACCAGATTCCAGACCTCGTCGAAGGGAAGCGCCGCGCCGCCCCGCTCCTCACGCACCGTACCGCAGAACCGGACGCTGGCGATATGCCGATTTCCTTCGGTGACCACCTCGATCAAGCGTGCTTCGACGCCAATCACGTCAGTCTCCTGGGGGATGCCCTTACGGTCGTCGATATCGAGACGCAACTCGGCAAACATCTCGGGTGTCGTGAACTCCCGCAGATCGTCGAGATTCCCGGCGTCATGGGCGGCCTGCATGCGAAGAAAGTTCACCTTGGCGACCCGCAGGAATCCCTCGCTGTCGAAACCGGGAGGAACCGCCGCTGTGGCGGGAGCGGAACCCGGTACTGCCTTGGCGAAGGGCTCTGCCGGGAGGCCGGAAGCCTGGGGGGAGTTGCCGGCTCCTGCTCCGTGTCCCGCATACTGGAGGGAGGAAACCTCGGCCTGCGGTCTCCGGCGACCAAGCAGCAGGCGGATGACGAAGAAGGCTGCGCCGACGAGCAAGAGAATCATCAAGAACGAGGCCACCCCTTCACCGAGGCCGAAATGCGAAAGCAGCGCGGCCAGTCCAATGCCCGCGGCCAGCCCGGCCAAGGGGCCTAGCCAGCTACGCTTGGGCGCCTGGGGCGCTGCCCCCGGAACCGGCTGTGGCGCGGCTTGGGGAGCCGCTTGGGGCTGGGTCGCTCCCGAGGGGGTAGGGGAGGCCTGGCGCTGCTGGGTGACAGAATCCCGCTGCAGTCCGCGGGAGGTACCGCCTCCGAGACGCTTCGCTTCGGCATCTCCAGCTGCCACCAGCGACAGTGAAAGCAAGAGCGTCGCGAAAAGGGAGTAGATCTTCTTCATGGCAAATCTCCGGGGAGTCTTAGAACTTGTAACCGCGGTGGAGGGCGACCACACCGAAGCTCAGATTGAAGTATTCGACCTGCTCAAGACCCGCTTGCTCCATCAAGGCCTTCAATTCTTCCTGGCCAGGATGGACGCGAATCGATTCGGAAAGATAGCGATAGCTCGCTTCGTCCTGGGTGACGAGCTTTCCGACCCGTGGGATGACCTGGAAGGAGTAGAAATCGTAAAACGGCGCCAGGGGCTTCCAGACCTGGGAGAATTCGAGCACCAGCAGGCGGCCGCCAGGGCGAAGTACCCGCCGCATTTCGGCCAGAGCCAGATTCTTGTGGGTCATGTTGCGCAACCCGAAAGCAACGGTGACGCAGTCGAACCAATCGTCTGGGAAGGGTAATCGCTCGGCGTCGCACTGGGCGGTGGGAATCAGGTAACCCTTGTCGAGAAGGCGATCCCGTCCCCGCGCGAGCATGGCGGCGTTGATGTCGGTCAGCCAAACCTGGCCGCTTTTGCCGACCCGCTTGGCAAACGCCAGGGCCAGATCCCCGGTTCCTCCGGCGACATCCAGGACGCGGGCACCCTCCCGGACCCCGGAGCGCTGGATGGTGAAGGCCTTCCACACCCGGTGCAGGCCACCGGACATCAGGTCGTTCATGAGGTCGTAGCGACCTGCGACCGAATCGAACACGTCAGCGACGCGTTGGGCCTTCTCGCCTTCGGCGACCGTCTGGTACCCGAAATGGGTTTTTTCGTCGGCCATGGCTTAGTGGTGATGGCCGCAGCCACCCGTGGCTGCGGGGCGGGAAGTGGTGTCTATATCGCGCGAGGCGCCGCGGGCTTCAAGGAGCTGGAGGTACTCGGCCCACAGTGCGTCCCGGTGGAGGCAGAGATTGCGCAAAAGATCCCAGGAGTAGAGTCCGCTATCGTGACCGTCGGAGAACACGAAGCGCAAGGCGTAGGTGCCCACCGGTTCGATGCGCTCGATACTGACGTCGCGCTTTCCTGTCTGGAGGGTCTCCTGACCAGGGCCATGGCCCCGGGCTTCCGCCGAGGGCGTGAATATCCGCAGGAATTCGTGTGTCAATTCGAAGCTCTCGCCGTCATCGTACTGGACGGAGAGGGTGTGGGATTTCTGGTTTAACCGGATATCGGTCGGAATCGGCGTGTCGCGTTCGAGGCCGGCCATGGCGTTCTCCTGAAGCAAGGCCGATAGTTTACCGCACTCCCTTGGCGGAAAGCGGAACCCCGATCAAACGATCTCGAAAGTCACCCGCTCGAAATCCCCGCCCCGCGTCACCAGCTTCTTCATGACTGCCCGCCAGTGGCCCTTGTCGTCCTGGACATCCAGTACCCGACTCGCCAAGTAGGTCCCGGCTGGGACGACCAGCGAAGCCGGTTCGCCAATGGCGGCAACCGGAGGCAGCAGGAAGGCGCGAACGTAAGGTTCACCGGTGGCGATCCCCCCCTCGGGGCGCAGGGCAATCCCCTCGGGCAGTCCCGGTAGGACCTGCACGCCGGTGACCAGACCGCCGCTCTGTTCCTGCATCAGCCAGCAGGAGACCGCCAGGATGAAGTTTTCGCCGTCGGGTGGACAAAGCGCGAGCAGTTGGTCATGGCCGACTTTTTGACCGGCCGCGCTGCGCGCCAGCCGGAAACCGTTGGCCGAATGGTTGATGACGTCCCAGTCGTCCACCGGGAAATTGATTTGCTCGCGGATCGACAGCGGTGCCTGAGGGTTGATTCGATCTCGGAAAGTGAAGAGGGCGTCAAACTCTCCTCTTGAATAAGTCCTCGCCGCTTCCGGTTGGCAAAATTCTCGCCGGGAAACGAAGTAGTGCATGGCTTCGAATCCCGCTGCGACCCGCGCTGTTCCGGAGGTGGGAAAGCGCCGGAACCGGCGGGGCGCCGCCTGCTGTGTCCAGGGCCGCGAGACCTGCTCCAGCAGTCGGATGACGTGCCCCGGAGTTTCCTCGCCGAGGCCGAGCTTGGAGGGCAGAACCCGTTGCCGCAACTGGGACAGGCTAGTATTGAGCTGGATGGCCAGGCGACCGGTTTCGAGACGGCGCCCATCCTCTCCGGGAGCCTCCAGCCCTTGGGGCGGATGGAGCGGGCGATCCTTCATCAGCTCCAGCACGTAAGAAGGGACATGGTGACTGTCTTCGAGGCGTACGACGGAAACCAGCGGAGCCCACTGGCCGGCCCAGCGCCGGACGAGGTTGAGGTCGCGAATGGTATGGCTGTAGGGGCTGGCCGATTCGATCAGCAGCAGCATCGCGTAGATGGCCGTACAGTGGGTGGCCTTGCGCTCCCCGTCGAGAGCGTCCTCCACCGGCGTCATGGCAACGCCCCATTCCTCGGAGGTTTCGTAATATCCGTGGAGATCGAGCCAAACCCCTGGTGGGAGTTCGCGGCGGGCGCGGTAATGCTCCAGGATCACCATGCCCGTGTAGTACAGGCAGCGATGCAGGATGGTGGCGACGCGCGTGCGGTATTCGGGTCCCGGTTCCGGGTTCTGGAGTCGGGCGCAAAGCTCATAGGCCTTCCCCATGCGGCGCCAGGCGGCGACGACTTCCTGGAAGGCTTCCTCCTCGACCTCCCCAAGGACCAAGGGCTTGTTGTGGTAGCGCCGGGCCATTTCCTCCTCGACGAAGGAAAGCGGCATTCTGGCCTGCTCCAGCAGCGTGAAAAGATCCTTCGCATCCGGCGGAGCGGCGAGCAGCCAGTCGAGGAAGCTCACCAATTCGCGTTCGGCGGCCGGCGGATTGGCCAGGGGCAAACGGGCCAGATAGGCGAGACCGGAGCGGAGGTCGGGGATATTGATCATCGAAACGACGGGGACGGCGCTCATGACGCCTCCTCAACACCCGCTAAAAAGGTTTCCAGGGCAGCGATCAGCTGGTCGTTGTCTACCGGCTTCGCGCGCGCTTCGGGGCGGCGCACTGCTCCCCAGATCGGTTCGGGGAAATTGCGGTCATCGCAGCGCCGCGGAATCACATGCCAGTGCAGGTGAGGCGTAACATTGCCCAGGCTGGCGACATTGACCTTGTGGGGGTTGCAGACTTCGCGAACCGCCCCCTCGACGCCAAAGACCACGTCCATCAGATAGCGTCGCTGGGGGGCGCTGAGATCGGTCATTTCCTTGACGTGATCGTTCCAGATCACCCGGCAGAAGCCCGGATAGTCGGGGTCGGCCACGTCGACGACGCGGCATGCCGTGGATTTCCACAGCACAGTCCCACCGTCGTTTTGGCACAATTCGCAACCGGGCATGGCTTCGAATCCTTCTATTCAGCACTTGCCTTGAAGCATAGCCCATGGCAAATCTATGCCTAAGGTAATATTTCACATTGCGGCGCAGCAAAAAAAGCTGAATGTTGTGAAACCGAGACAATTCGACTGTGCCCGAATTGCCCTTGCGCCCGCTTGACGAAAACGATCCTAGAGCAGTACCCGTTCGATACCGCCGCGATTGGCCTTGGCGACGTAGTCTTTCATCCAGTCCTCGCCGAGCAGGCGGCGGGCGATCTCGACCACGATGTAATCCGCCTGGGTTCCGGCGTCGTCATCATAGCGGGAGAGCCCCTGCAAACAGGCGGGGCAGGAGGTGAGGATCTTGATGTCGCCGGAGAAACTGCCGGCCCGCAGGGCGCCGGCGACCTTTTCGATTTCCTCCTGCTTCCTGAACTTCACCTGGGTGGCGATGTCCGGACGAGCGTAGGCGAAGGAACCGGCATCGCCGCAGCAGCGGTCGGACAGCGGCACGTTCTGCCCCATGAGGTCGTTGGCTACCTTGAGGGGCGCGTAGGTCTTCATGGGCGAGTGGCAAGGATCGTGGTACATGTAGCGGGTACCGCTCACGCCCTCGAGTTTGACGCCCTTTTCCAACAGATATTCGTGGATGTCCAGCAGGCGGCAGCCGGGGAAGATCTTCTCGAACTGGTACTTCTGCAGCTGGTCCATGCAGGTCCCGCAGGACACGATCACCGTCTTGATGTCCAGGTAGTTGAGGGTATTGGCGACCCGGTGGAAGAGCACCCGATTGTCGATGGTGATCTTCTGCCCCTTGTCCTCCTCGCCGGCCGCCGTTTGCGGGTAGCCGCAGCACAGGTAGCCCGGCGGCAGCACGGTAGTGGCGCCCACTTCGTACAGCATGGCCTGGGTGGCCAGCCCCACTTGTGAAAACAGGCGCTCGGAACCGCAGCCCGGGAAGTAGAAGACGGCGTCCGACTCCTCGGTGGTCTTCTGCGGGTTGCGAATGACCGGGATGACGGTGTCGTCCTCGATGTCCAGCAGGCCCCGGGAAGTGCGCTTGGGCAGGTTGCCCGGCATCGGTCGATTGAGGAAGTGGATGACCTGGGTCTTCACCGACGGTGCGCCCAGAGTGGCCGGCGGCGCCTTGCGCGTGTCGCTGACCAGGCCTATGCCCTTGGCGAACGAATGGGCCAGGCGCTGGGCCTTGAATCCCCAGGACATCATCGCCGTACGCATCAGTTTGACGGTGGCCGGATCCTTGAGCGTGAGGAAGGCCATCGCCGCCGCCTTGCCCGGATTGAAGCGGGTCTTGCCCTGCTCGCGCAGGAAGTTGCGCATGGCGACCGTGACGTCGCCGAAGTCGATATCCACCGGGCAGGGTTTCTCGCAGCGGTGGCAGATGGTGCAATGGTCGGCGACGTCGTTGAACTCGTCGAAATGCTGCAGCGAAACGCCGCGCCGGGTCTGCTCCTCGTAGAGAAAGGCCTCGATCAGCAGCGAAGTGCCGAGGATCTTGTTGCGCGGCGAATAAAGCAGGTTGGCCCGCGGGACGTGGGTGGAACACACCGGCTTGCACTTGCCGCAACGCAGGCAGTCCTTGACCATGTTCGAAATCTTGCCGATCTCGGATTGCTCCATGATCAGCGATTCGGTGCCGAGCAGGCTGAAGGAGGGCGTGTAGGCGTTGGCCAGGTCTCCGCCGGGCATCAGCTTGCCCTTGTTGAAGCGGCCTTCCGGATCGACCTTGGCCTTGTAGCTACGGAAGGGACCGATCTCCTCGTCGGTGAGAAATTCCAGCTTGGTGATGCCGATGCCGTGCTCGCCCGAAATCACCCCGTCCAGGGAACGGGCCAGGTGCATGATGCGCTCCACGGCCCGGTTGGCCGTCTGGAGCATTTCGTAATTGTCCGAATTGACCGGGATGTTGGTATGTACGTTGCCGTCGCCGGCGTGCATGTGCAGGGCCACGAAGACCCGGCCACGCAGCACTTCCTTGTGGATGGCGGCAATGCGGTCGAGGACGGGGCGATAAACCGCGCCGTCAAAGATCTTCGAGAGGCGTGCCTTCAGCTCCAGCTTCCAGGAAACACGCACCGAGTAATCCTGCAGGCGGTGGAAGAGGCGCGGACTGGTGGCCCTGTTGGTCAGTTCGCCGGCCTGCACGCCGTAGGAGAGGAAGCGGGATTCGGCTTCCGCCAACGGCAGATCGAGGTTTTCCAGCAGCCATTCCCAGCGCAGGCGCACCGCCTCCACGTAATCCAGCGCCGCCTGGCGACGGTCGCCGATGAGGACGTCGGTATCCAGGGCGACGTCGCCGCGGTCCAGAGGCAATTCACCCTTGAGGAATTCGATCAACGCGACGCATAGCGCCAGCTTGTTCTGGATGGAGAGCTCGATGTTGATGCGCTCGATGCCGTCGCAGTATTCGCCCATGCGCGGCAGGGGAATGACCACGTCTTCGTTCACCTTGAAGGCATTGGTGTGGCGGGAAATGGCCGCCGTGCGGGAACGGTCGAGCCAGAACTTCTTGCGCGTCTCCGGGGTGACGGCGATGAAGCCCTCGGCGCCGCGGCTGTTGGTCATGCGGACCACCTCGGAAGTGGCGGTCATCACAGCGTCTTCGCTGTGGCCGACGATGTCGCCGATCAGGACCATCTTCGGCCGCCCATGGCGCTTGGCCTTGGTGGCGTAGCCGACGGCCTTCACGTAACGCTCGTCGAGATGTTCGAGGCCGGCCAGCAGCACGCCGGCGGCATTGCCGGCACCGCCCGGCTTGAAATAGTCGGTGATCTCGACGATGGAGGGCACCGCCTCGCGCACCTGGCCGAAGAATTCCAGGCAGACGGTGCGGGTGACCGGCGGCATCTTGTGCAGCACCCAGCGGGCGGCGACGATGATGCCGTCGGTCCCTTCCTTCTGCACACCGGGGACGCCACCGAGGAACTTGTCGGTGACGTCCTTGCCCAGGCCGTCCTTGCGGCAGGCGGCGCCGGGCAAGGTTAGGACTTCCTCGCCCAGGGGCTTGTAGTTCCTGGCGTCGAAGCGCTTCAGGCGGAACTGGACGGTTTCCTGCTCGTGGATCTTGCCCAGATTGTGATTGAGGCGCTCCACTTCCAGCCAGTTGCCGTCCGGCGTCACCATCTTCCACCAGGCCAGGTTGTCCAGGGCCGTACCCCACAGCACCGCCTTCTTGCCGCCGGCGTTCATGGCAATGTTGCCGCCGATGCAGGAGGCGGAGGCCGAGGTTGGGTCCACGGCGAAGACGCGTCCGGCCGCAGATGCGGCTTCCGCCACCCGCTCGGTGACCACGCCGACGCTGGTGCGGATGGTGCAATAGGGTGTGCTGTGGCCGGGCAGGAGGGTCTCCTCAACCGGGCCGATATCGATC
>SSTB01000018.1 GCA_009469665.1 Azonexaceae bacterium
GACCCGGACTCGATCAAGGAAATCTTCGTCGACGCCGAGCGTCAGGATGCCCGTGCGAAGGAGTTGCTGAAGCACGCCGATCTTCAGGGGGTGAAGGTGATCGCGAGCGACGGCAAGCGCCTCGACGGCATGCTGCCCGGTGCCCGCCACCAGGGCGTCGTCGCCCGCATCGAAGGCGGGCGGCAGGTGGCCCACCTGGACGACGTTCTCGATACCCTGGAAGAACCCGCCTTTCTCCTCATCCTCGACGGCGTCACCGACCCCCGCAACCTGGGAGCCTGCCTGCGGGTGGCAGACGCCGCCGGCGTCCACGCCGTGGTCGCCCCCAAGGATCGCGCCGTGGGCCTCACCGACGTGGCGGTCAAGACCGCCAGCGGCGCCGCCGAGACGGTCCCCTACGTCATGGTCACCAACCTGGCCCGTACCCTGCGGGAACTGAAGGAAAGAGACATCACCGTGGTCGGCACCGCCGGCGAAGCGGCAAGCGACCTCTACACCGCCCAATGGCCCGCAGCCACCGCCTGGGTGCTGGGGGCCGAAGGCGAAGGCCTGCGCCGCCTCACGCGCGAAACCTGCGACCAACTCGTGCGCATCCCCATGCACGGCGCCGTGGAAAGCCTCAACGTTTCCGTGGCGGCCGGCGTCTGCCTCTTCGAGGCCCGGCGACGGCGGGGGTAAATCGGGTGCCCAGCTGGGGTAAATGGGAGGTTCCTGGCGTTGGGGTTTGGGGAAATCGGGTTGGGTGGGTAGTGGGGCGGTTGTTCGGCCATTGGAGTCGTTGACGTTCGTGAGTTCCCAAGGCCGGTTAGCCCCCCAATGCGGACACCCCAAGGCCGATCTATGCCGAAACCCGCCGCGCACCCTATTCACGCAATCTGGCCTGTGCCGAACTTAGGCACATGGCCAAACTGCCTGACTGCAACGGCGAGTCACCAACGCTTAGCGATTGACGTCAACGATCACGCGACCGCGAATTTCACCGTTGATGAGCTTCGCAGCTGTCGGAATGGCGTCAGCGAGTGAAATCTCCGTGCTGATCATCTCCAGCTTGGAAACATCGAGATCGATACCCAAGCGGCGCCAAGTCTCAAGGCGATCCGGGCGCGGACACATCACACTGTCGATACCGGCCAGCGTCACGCCTCGCAGAATGAACGGCGCCACCGTCGCCGGGAAGTCCATCCCGCCGGCCAGCCCGCATGCCGTCACCACGCCGCGATACTTGGTGGTGGCGCAGATGTTGGCCAGGGTGTGGCTGCCGACGACATCGACAGCGCCTGCCCAACGTTCCTTGCCCAGTGGCTTGCCCGGCGACGAGAAATCCGCCCGATTGAGCACTTCGCTGGCGCCCAGGCGTTTGAGGTAATCGGCTTCTTCGCTTCTTCCGCTGATCGCCACCACCGTATAACCGAGCTTCGCCAGGACTGCGGTTGCCACGCTGCCAACGCCACCGGCTGCACCAGAAACGACGATTTCTCCGTGCTCTGGCTTCACTCCGTGGCGCTCCAGCGCCAGTACGCACAGCATGGCGGTGTAACCGGCGGTGCCGATCGCCATGGCCTGCTGCGGCGAAAACTGCTTGGGCAGCGGCACCAGCCAGTCGCCCTTGAGACGCGCCTTCTGGGCGAGGCCGCCCCAGTGTCCTTCGCCGACGCCCCAGCCGTTAAGCAGCACACTGTCGCCCGGTTGGTAATCGGCGTGGGTGCTCGATTCGACGGTGCCGACGAGATCGATGCCCGGCACCATCGGGAAGCGCCGAACCACCGGCCCCTTACCGGTAATGGCAAGACCGTCCTTGTAGTTGAGCGTTGAGTGACTGACGCGGACGGTGACGTCGCCCTCGGGCAACTGCGTATCGTCAATATCCCGGAGATTGGTGCGATAGCCGGCGTCATCCTTCTCGATCAGAATGCCTTTGAACATGTTCAGCTCCTTTATAATTTAGACCGATCGTCTATAAACAGTTAAAAAAATTAGGCCCGCTGCAGCCCGTTGAAAAATCCACGTGCAAAGATATCGAGCGGTTTGGCACTCCGTTCGAGTTTGGCGCGCAAGACCGCACCTTCCCAGCCGATCCAGAAAAAGCTGGCTTGTTGCGTGCAATCCACCGCGGCAGGAATCTGGCCATCCCGTTGCGCCGCTTCGAGACAACGTGCCAGGCGTCGCTCCCAGTCGTCAAACACGGCGTTAAGACGCTCTCTGAAGCTCTCCGGCAAGGCCGCCATCTCCTGACCGAGATTGCCGATCAGGCAGCCGCGGCAGAAATTGTGCCGCGCCATTCCGGCTTGTGCGTCATCGACAAACGCCCTCAGGCGATCGAGCGGTGTCATTGATTCGTCAATGAAGTGGCGCTCCAGCTTGCGGCCAAAGTAGCTCGCGTAACGATCAATCAGTGCAGCTCCGAAAGCTTCCTTGCTATCGAAGTAGTGATAGAAGGACCCCTTCGGTACGCCGACCCGTTTGAGCACTTCGTCAATGCCCGTCGCCGCAAACCCCTTTTCGGTGAGCACCTCCAGTCCGGCGCGCACCAGCAGCTCTCGAGTTTCGAGCGTGTCTTCGGGCCGCTTTGGGGGGCGGCC
>SSTB01000172.1 GCA_009469665.1 Azonexaceae bacterium
ACCCTCCTGCAATGACCCGTTCCCACTTTCTCTCCCGCCCGCAACTCGGAGCCAAACAATGATCACCCTTACTCAAAACACCCTCGGCGCCGGCTGGGAAGACTTCGTCGATCACATCGATGCCTTCTCGATCAGCGAATCTACCGCAACGACGGTCACGCTGGCTCTGGTCAGTACCGAGGACGACACGCCCAACCCGAACGGTGGCCGGCTCGTCCTGCAGGGAACGTTCTCCGGCACCCCGCCGGTTGGCGTGGTCACCGGGCTGGAGGCCTATCTTGCAGGTGCAACGACTCCCACCTTCACTTTTTCGGGCCTCGATCTGACCTACGCTGCCTTCGCCGGCTTCCTGGGTCTCGGGGATCTCGACGACTACCTGGTCGGCGACGACTTGGGTGAAGACGAAAACGAGCACCCCGGAGGAGACGACCATGGTGCCCACGACGAGTTCGGTGATGATCACCGCGGCGACAACCGTCGGCACGGTAACGGCAACGACGAATTCCACGGTCGTGGCGGCAACGATGACCTGTCCGGTGGCGGCGGCGACGATGATCTTTTCGGTGACGACGGCAACGATCGCCTGCGCGGCGATTCCGGCGAGGACCGCCTGTTCGGCGGACGCGGCCGGGACCGCCTCTCTGGTGGATCAGACGACGATCTGCTCTCCGGCGGCGACGACAGTGACACGCTCTCCGGCGACGACGGCGACGACATTCTTTCCGGCGGTAGCGGCGACGATGGCCTCAAGGGCGGCAAGGGCAACGATCTGCTCAACGCCGGGTCAGGCAAGGACTCCCTTTCCGGCGACGCCGGCAACGACACGCTGGTCGGCGGTGACGGAGACGACGCCTTGAGCGGCGACGACGGGGACGATACGCTGCAGGGCGACAGCGGTCGGGATCGGCTTAACGGCGGCCGGGGTAACGACAGCCTAACCGGGGGCAGCGAAGACGACATTCTGAATGGCGGTGCCGACGACGACATCCTGGATGGCGGCGACGACGACGACACGCTCCACGGCGACGGCGGCAACGACACGCTGCTGGGTGCTGCAGGCGACGACCGTCTGAAGGGCGACAGCGGCGACGACACTCTTGACGGCGGCGATGACGACGACGATCTCTCCGGCGGCGCGGGCAACGACACGCTGCTGGGCGGCGCGGGCAATGATCGTCTCAAGGGCGATGGCGGCAACGACAACCTTGACGGCGGAGAGGGCGACGATGAACTCTCCGGCGGCGGGGGCGACGACACCCTGGCAGGCGGTGCCGGCAATGACCATCTGAAGGGCGATGGCGGCAATGACACCCTGACGGGCGATGCGGGCAACGACACCCTGCGGGGCGGCGGCGGCAATGACAGCCTCAGCGGCGGCGCGGATGACGACACCCTGATCGGCGAAGGAGGCAATGACCAGCTTGCCGGCGGGGCTGGCAATGACCTTCTCAAGGGCGGGGGCGGGGACGATGTCCTGGTGGGCGGCGCGGGCAATGACCAGTTGTGGGGTGATGGCGGTAACGACGACTTCATCCTCGACAGCCTGGATGGCGTCGATCAGATCAATCTTTTCGCCACGGGCAAGGACGACCTGATCCTGGATGCTTCGATTTTCACGGCCGGAGCAGACGCCCTGAGCTACACCCAGGACCTGGTGGGCGGCGTCGGCCATCTCTACTATGACGGCGACGGCGTCGGCGGCGCCGACGCGGTGGAAATCGCCACCTTAATCGGCGGCCGCTTCTCCCTCGAAAACGACGTTTCCTTCGTTTGACGGCGAACCGGCGCCAGCCGGGCGCACCAATAAAAAAGGCCTCGCAAACTGCGAGGCCTTTTTGCTGGAGCGGAGCGCCTTATTCGGCAACCACGGCAACCGTGATGCTGGCCAGCACATCGGTATGAAGGGCCACATCGACCGGGAACTCGCCGATGGCCTTGAAGGGGCCTTCGGGCAGGCGGATGGCCGCCTTATCCACATCGAAACCGGCGGCCTTCAGGCCCTCGGCGATATCGATATTGCCGACAGAACCGAACAGACGGCCGTCCATGCCGGCCTTGCGGGCCACGCTGACGGTAACGCCGGCCAGCTTCTCGGCGACGCCCTGGGCGGCAGCCAGCTTCTCGGCGGCCAGTTTCTCCAACTCGACGCGGCGCGCTTCGAACTCGGCCTTGGCAGCCGGGGTAGCACGCTTGGCCATACGGCGGGGAATGAGGAAATTGCGGGCATAGCCGTCCTTGACCTTGACGATGTCGCCCAGGTTGCCCAGGTTGACCACCTTTTCGAGCAGAATGATTTGCATGTTTCGTCTCCCCGGAAATTACAGGTGATTGTCGGTATAAGGCAGCAGAGCCAGGAAGCGGGCGCGCTTGATGGCGGTGCCCAACTGGCGCTGATAGCCGGCCTTAGTGCCGGTCAAGCGAGCCGGCATGATCTTGGCGTTTTCCTGGATGTATTCCTTCAGCACATCCACATCCTTGTAGTCGATCTCGACCACTTTCTCCGCCGTGAAGCGGCAGAACTTACGGCGCTTGAAGAGACCTCCGCCGCGCTTCTTTTTCTTGTCGTCATCCTTCTTCTTGAAGAATCGTGCCATTTTCGTTTCCTTCCAAAATTTCGATCGTATTCACATGGAGCACGGGGGTCTTGCCGTTGCGGCTCCGGGCTGCCAGAAATCCGGTCACTCGGACCGTCCCACCGAGGGGTACCGCCTGAAGCCAGCGGGCGGGTTCGCCCAAGGCCATGACGGCAATTTCACAAGCCACCTGCCGCGGTGCGCCGGCTTCTTCCTGCTGCGAAGCGTGTTCCAAGACACCTTCGCCAACAGGAACTCCGGCGGGGGTATAACGCAGCGCCTTGCGCTCGCGTAACCGGCCGGAGAGTTCGACGCGGTTCAGCCTACCTTCCCGTGCCTGAACCTTAGGCTGCCGCTGCTTCGGCAGGAGCCGCTTCACCGCCGCCCAGCAGGGACTTGGACTTCTCTTCCTTCATCATGGGAGAGGGAGCAGTCACGGCAGCCTTCATCTTGACGGTAAGATGGCGCAGCACGGCGTCGTTGAACTTGAAAGAGTGCTCCAGTTCTCCCAGGGTCTCGCCGTCGCACTCGATGTTCATGAGCACGTAGTGAGCCTTGTGGATTTTCTGGATGGGGTAGGCCAATTGCCGGCGTCCCCAGTCTTCCAGGCGGTGGATCGATCCACCGCGGGTGGTGACGATGGCGCGGTAGCGCTCGACCATGCCGGGCACCTGCTCGCTTTGGTCCGGATGGACGATAAAGACGATTTCGTAATGGCGCATGCAAACTCCTTGTGGCAAAAGCCCCCCGCCATGCGTTTGCGGTGGAGCAAGGTTGAAAAGCCGGCGATTATAGCCCGAATTCAAGGCCCTGCTCAAGGCGCGTACCGCTCCGGCTGCAAGGCCGAAAGTTGGCTTCAGGAAAACCAGGAGTCTTTGCGCTTGACCCCGCTGCGAGCGGTCCGGACAATCCGCGGGCGACTGCGGGAAAGCATCCCACCACTCCCGGATAGTCTCCCGCCACTCCCGCCGCCCTGAACCCCTTGAGCGCCCTTTTCGGCCCCCTTTCCTTCCGCCCCCGCCTCGTTCTGGCCTTCACCCTCGCCGCCATGCTGCTCATGGCAGGGGTCGTCGGCTACGAGGCTCACGACCGCCATCAGCGCGCACTGCGCCACGGGGAGGAGCGCGTACGCCTCAATAACCGGATTTTTGGCGCTTTCATGCAGAGCGCCTTCGACAAGTACTTTCTGGTCGCCCAACACCTGGCCGACGAGCTGCAATCGGGCAACCCGGCAGGTGATGCGGAATTGCGCCGCCTGGCCGGTCTGGACTGCGCCATCATGGACATCCTGGTGCTCGACGGCGCCGGGGTGATTCGCCACTGGTCGGGCCAGGGCAAGGCTCCCTCCGTCATCGATCGCGAGTACTACACGGCGGTGGCGACTCCGGGTTCTCCGGCGCGACATGTCAGCCATCCGGCCAAGTCCCGCGTCCACGACGGCCGCTGGTTCATCGGCCTCAGCCAGGCGGTGCGGGACGACAGGGGCAAGCTGCAGGGCGTGGCGGTGGTGCTCATCGACCTGGGTGCCCTGGCCGACGATATCCGAGGCATTCTGCGCAGCGAAACCCAGGCGGCCGCCCTGATCCTTCTGGACGGCACCACCCTGGTCCGCGTACCGGGCGAAGGCAACTTCGGCGAGATCATCCCCATCATCGCCCAACAAAAGGGCGACATTCCCGTCGAAGCCAGCGCCCGGGCGCCGTCCCCCTTCGACGGCACGCCGCGCTTCATCCACCTGCGGCGTCTGGAGCGCTATCCGGTCATCGCCTCCTCGTCCATGGCGGAAAGCGAGATTCTTGCCGACTGGAGGGCATCGCTTTTCGGGTCGCTGGCCATGGGCTTCGTGGGGGCGACCCTCCTGGGCCTGGGGGGGCTGGTCATCTGGCGCCTCGCCTCGGCCAGCCAGAAACAGATGGGTCGCCTGCGGGAACTGAGCCGGGAATTGCGCACCCTGGCCACCACCGACCCCTTGACCCACATCGCCAACCGCCGCCATTTCGACGAACTGGCCAAGGTGGAAATCGAGCGCGCCCGGCGCCACGGCGGCGCCCTTTCCTTGGCCGTGATCGACATCGATCACTTCAAGCGCATCAACGACGTCCATGGCCATCCCGTCGGCGACGCCGCCCTGACCGGCCTGGTGGGCCTGATCGCCGCTTCCCTGCGCGACACCGACCTGCTCGCCCGGCTGGGGGGCGAGGAATTCGCCCTCATCCTGCCGCACACGGCCCTCGCCGGAGCGGAGGAGTTCTCCGAGCGCATCCGGCATCTGGTGGAAGCCTCCCCCCTCTCTGTGCCCGGGGCCGAAGCGTTGCGCATCACCGTCTCCATCGGCGTGGCGCAGTGGCACCCGGAAGAAGCGGATTTCGACGCCGTAATGCGCCGCGCCGACCAAGCGCTCTACGAAGCCAAATCCGCCGGCCGCAACCGGGTCCAATTCAAAAGCACTGGTCTGGCATAGCCAGGGTAGCAGCCGCCCCCTCGCAGATGGAGGCGGCCATGCCCGGCGCCTGAGTGAGGAAGTGGTCGGCGTAGAAGCGTGCCGTGGCCAGCTTGGCGCTCCAGAACGGCGCGGTGTCACCCGCCGCCTGCCGCTCCGTGGCGATGGCCGCAGCCCGCGCCATCTGCCAGCCCCCCGCCGTGGAACCCAGCAACAGCAGGAAAGGGACTGACCCGGCCAGTGCGGCCACCACATTCCGGTTTCCCTCGGCCACAAGCCAGGCACCCGCCCGTTCCAGCGCATCGATGGCGTCTAGCAGCCGTTGGCCGACGGGATCAGCGCCCGCGGCATGTGCGTCCCGCCGCATGATTGCCACCAGGGCAGCCAAGGCCGCACCGCCATCGCGCAGCAGCTTGCGCCCGACCAGATCGTTGGCCTGTATCGCCGTGGTCCCCTCGTAAATCGCCGTGATGCGTGCGTCGCGCAGATGCTGCGCGGCGCCGGTTTCCTCGATGTAGCCCGCACCGCCATGCACCTGAATTCCCTGGGAGGCAATATCGACAGCGTTCTCGGTACACCAGCCCTTGACCACCGGGACCAGGAGTTCGGCAAAGGCGCGGGCCTCTGCGCGGATCGCGCCATCGGGATGGCGGTCGGCCTCATCCAGCGCTGCCGCCACCCCATAGGCCAGCGCCCGCATGGCCTCGATGCGCGAGCGCATCGCCATGAGCAGGCGGCGTACATCCGGATGGCGCAGGATGGGCACCCGCCCCCCTTGCCGCTGCCCGGCCTC
>SSTB01000173.1 GCA_009469665.1 Azonexaceae bacterium
ACCACGCCCCTACGGCACGGGCAGCAAAAGTAGGTATGGGGATGCGGAGCGGAATTGGACCAGATTGGTCAAATTAACCCGCTGAACTGCAAAAATATCCTTGACAATTCGGGAACTTCTGATACATTGGTGGCTGGTTGGTTGAACGTTCTAATGTACCCACCGTACATTATCCTAAAGCATCTCAAGCACTTTTCAAGTTCGTTAACATTACGTTAACAGCACAAGTCTCAATTTTCCTGACGTTTGTCACTTTGCTAACGGTTTTCCCTGTTTACTTCAGAACTGTTTGCCTATTGGCGCGTCTGCTCCAAAACTCCAAATCACCAAATCTCATCTCGTTACTTGTCGTTAATCGCTAACTGTCTTTATGATATAAAGGCACATGTATTAGGAGGTGAAATCGCCAAGGGCGGTTCACAGTAGATAAAGAGAATTTGACTATTCAGTGTACGACTCGTTACCGGGGATAACTAAAGTTGTGCGACATTCAGTCGAACACGAACTAAGTGGTTAACCCCAGACTCCAAAATTAGGAATCATTGGATCAATGTAGTTGGCCTGGACCCGCAAACCCTAGACAAGTTACCGGGTTAACGCCGACTCAAAAATCCTGCTCGCGTCTGTGTCAGACTACATGATCTGTCACAGCCGGACGGAACACATTTGTCGGCGCTTCTTGAAGATTCGTCTTCGGAAGGCTACTACATCTAAACTCACGTATTTTCCTAACTTTGTAAGGAGGAAGTACATGTTCAAAAAACTTTTGGTGGTCGTACTTGTAATGGCTTTCCTAGTTAGCCTTTGCAGTGTGGCTCTGGCTACCAAAGATCCGAACGAATTTAAGCGCGGCACGCATGTTGTCGGGATTCCAGGTGCGGGTAGAACACTCTACAATCCGCAGCTGATCCACCCGCCGACTACGCCGATCAGTGCTTCCGCTACTCCCATACCGAATCCTGGCCCGTTGAATCGTTCGCACCTCGCTACTTGCGGTGTGAATGCACAATACGGAACCATCACGAGCTATTTCGGCTCGGCTGGTGGCGGTCAGGCCGTTCGTTGGGATGCAGGCGCTGATGTGTGCACGCTGAAAACAGTCTCACTCGTAATGTACCAAGCTGGCAGCTCGACTCCGGGTTCTGGCGGTATTAAAGGTTATGTGTGGGCTGATGACGGTACGGGTCTTCCTGGTGCTGTAATTTCAACGACTAACATCAGTCACGCTTCGATACTTTGGTATCCCAGCTCGACTGATTTCTTCCCGAATGTGGTCATTAATGGTGGCGAATATCACACCGGTTACATCTCGACCCTTCCCGGCGATAACTACGCCGGCTTGTTGGACGATGCTACAACGGCAACGAACACAAGCTTGTGGTACGGTGGTGCCTGGTATGGTAACGGCGGCGTCTTTGTAGGCGGCGATCCGTTCTGGGTTCAGGAAACTGAAACCTGCTGCTACTCTTTAGGACCTGCCTCTGTGTGCGGTAGCCAGGAATGGTATTGCACCCCGGCGTTCCGTTGGCCCGGTTTCTGGCCGGCCCAGCGTTTCACGTCGGAAGGCGTTTGCACGCTTAAGACCGTTCGTGTTCGTATCTCGTCATTCGGTACTGCGGCTTATACCGGTGGTATTGATGTGCGCGTGTATTCGAACGCCAGCGGCCTCCCGGGCGCTGTCCTTGGCAGCGTTCATGTCGCGGATCCGGCCATCGTGTTCTCACCTGGCTTGACCTCCGTTGACGTGTCCGGTCTTGGGCTCGTTTTCAACAACGTTGATTATTTTGTCGGCTATCGTCCGACAAACGCGGCCGAAGATTACCAACCGGTAGGCGACTTGGGCGATGTCCCGGCTGCTTGCCCGGATGGTGCCGGTGTTCTTCGTGGAACGGCGTCGGTTGACGGCGGTCTTACGTGGGACTACATGGCCAACTTTGACCCGGGTTATGATGATAACTGGGTAATCGAAGTTGATTATTGCTGCGCTCCGGTCGCGGACCTTTGCGACAACCTTAACTATGCTGGTTCTCCGTTCTATTATTGGCCGGAACCGGATGTTTATGGTGATCAATTCCGCAACCAGAGATTCACCAACGCAAGTTACTGTTCACTGAAGACCGTCAACCTGGCGTTCGACGCTTCCGGTTCTGTCGGCACTCCAGGTGCAGAAGTGTACATTTGGAATTCGAACGGCACGTATCCGACGTCCGTTATTACGACCTATATTATTAATCCCGTGACGGCTTATTTCCCGGCTTACACCTCGATCAACGTGGTGCCCGCGAACTTGATCATCACCGGTGATTATCATATCGGTTACACGACCATTCAAAACGCACCGACTGACGTTCTCGCGATTCTGTCTGACGACGGCAATAGCGGTTCCGGCAGATCGGGCGAATTCTATTCCGGTAATTGGTGGTTGATGGCCAATAGCTGGGGTGTTGATGTTGATTTCTTGATCAACGTTGATGTCTGCTGCTTGCCGCCGGGATTCTGCCCGATTACCTGTTCGGCGACCGATCAGTGGCCGACCTTCTCGCATGACTATGCCCGTACCGGCCAGTCCCAGTTGACTCTGGGCGACCTTTGCGGTATTGTCAGCGCGTGGTCGTTCGTTGGCACCGGCGCCAGCAACTTCTCCAGCCCGGTTATCTCCAATGACCTCGTCGTTTGTGCACATGACGACCGCATCCAGGCCGTCAACCTGCTCACCGGCTTGCTCGCTTGGGATACCAAAGCTGGTGCGTTAGCTGCACAGTATGCATTGGTTATCAATACCGGTCTTCGTAGCCAGCTCACCATCGATGGTGGTGCGTTGTACTTCGGTACCGGTGGTCTTAGAGGTTTCGCGAAAGCCGACCTCCTGACCGGTAACCTGATTTGGGCCCGTGGTCTTGGCGTCGGCAATCCGTTGCCGGGCGTCCCGGGTCTGGTCACCTACGGTGGTAACATTGTCCGCGGCAACGAAGTTTACTTCGGCGATGCCAACGGCCAGTTGTACTCCCTGAATGCCACTACCGGCGCTAACAACTACTTTGCTCAAATCCTGACTTCGAACCTGTTGAAGGGTGCCATCACCGGCGCTATCTCGACAGACGGAGCCCAATTGTTTGTAGCTAACGCTGCGAACCTTACAAACGCCACGACCGGTATTGGTGGAGTTCGCTCCATTAGCCCCGGTGGTTCGTTCACCCAGAACTGGGTATTCGAGAGCCCGAACATTCCGACGCTTCATGAAGCGTATGCTTCGGCTCCGGCGTTCCGCTGCACCAATCTGTTTGTCCATGCCACGTTCAGTCAGACCATCCCGGCCGCGAGCGGATTCTCTGGTTATCGCCAGAATCTCAACCCGACCACTGGTGTGCCGAACTGGGCGCAGTACTTCCTGATTGGTCAGAATGCCTTCGGCGGCAACACTGCAGTCGACGGTTCCAGAGCGTACTTTGCCAGCTTGAACAACGGTTTCTCCGGCCCGTCCGGATCCCGTGGCGTTCGTGCGGTTAACTTTGCCAATAGCACCGTTTGGTCCAGAGGCGGCACGGCTAGTATCTATGACGAAAACGTCTTCCAGTCGATTGCTGTCACTTGCGACCCGTACGTCGTGTACGGTACGTATGACCTCCTGAACACCGATGCTCATTGGAGAATCGTTGATGGTAATACCGGCGTTGCCCTGGTCGATTATTATTTGACCGCCGGCATGCCGAATGGTACTGCCATTGCGAAGGGTTCCGACAACGTAACCTATCTCGTATTCTCGACTCGTTTCACGAACCACAGCGCCGGTCCTGGCGGCTTGTTTGCCTTCAAGAACGGTGGTCCTCGTCCGCGTATGGCGATTCCTGAATTGGTTGTTGCATTCACTGGTACCAATACCAATGAATCTTCACCGGTACAGAGAACCGATCTCGATGCGGTTGAGAACGTTGGTTGCGCGACTCTTAACGTTACTGCGACGCTTGAAGCCGGCGATCCGCCGAGCGCACGCCGCAGAGTTACCGATGTCAATCCGAACCTTGCCCTGAAGGCGCAGTCACTTGCCGAATCACTTATGGATTACGATCTGTATAGTGTCGTCGAGCGCGCTGCCGACAAGGGTTTGAGCGGCGTTGCCGAAGTTATGGATGCGGATGGCGAGATTATCTCCCAAGCAGCAGTGCTTAGAGATGTCAAGCCGGCCAAGGCCAATTCGGAAGCACTTGCTCCTCCGACATGGGTTGACTGGATTGTTCCTGCCTCTGGCGGTGCGACTGTGAACTTCGCAGTACCGGCCGGCTTGGGCCAGAACTTTACGTTTGAATTCGATCGCTCGGGAATGAACTTCCTGGCCCCGAATAATTTCTACGTGTACATCGATTCCGATGATCCGGACTATAATCTCGAAGATCCGCTGGCTTCACCGCAAGCGATCATCGAGTACCAGATCCCGTACGAATACTGTCCGAAAGACACTGGTCGTATGGCATTCGGAACAACTGGTGGCGAATGGTACACCAACTTCGGCCGTTTGGCTGACGGTTCTGTTGCCTTCGAGTTCACGCTCGAT
>SSTB01000174.1 GCA_009469665.1 Azonexaceae bacterium
ATGACGATCACTTGTCCGATGATGGCCGCTTTCTTGGGAGACAAACGATCCACCAGGATGCCCATGACGATGCGGAGGACGGCGCCGGCCAGTACCGGCGTCGCGACCATCAAGCCCTTTTCCGCGTGGGAAAGGTTGAGATCCTTGGCAATGGCAACACCCAGGGGGCCGAGCAAGACCCAGACCATGAAGGCCAGGTCGAAGAAGAGGAAGGCGGCGAACAGCGTGGGCGTGTGCCCGGCCTTGAGGAAGGATTTCTTGTCCATGTGCGTGCTCTCGTTGGCGACCGAAGTCGGATTAGCATTGAGGGAAATGTCAGCGCATGATTTCGTCATCATTTCCCCGCCGCCGTTGACGGGAACATCGCCGTGCTGAGAGCTATTTAGCAACAGCCATGCCATGAACACATTGCATTGATTATAAAACACTATTTCCCATGAAACGGACGCGTCGCGCACCAATCCGGCGCACGAATCTTCATTGCGGTGCAGCAAAGCGTGAGCCGAGCCATTCAGCGGACGGTCTTGAGTGCCCCCACAGCAACCAAGGCAAGCAGGAGCATGAATGAAATCGCCTTCCAGAACAGCACCGGGTTGCGCTCCAAGAGCGAGGGCCGAGTCTTGTTGAGGAATTCGCGATTGGGGTGATGCAGATCGAAGACGAATTCGGATATTTCCTCATAACGGGAAAAGGGATCGGGATGCACCGCTTTGCGGATTGCATCGTCTACCCAGGCCGGGATCTCCCGATCCTCATTGAGAACACTCTTATAGGAAAGCTTCTTCTGTGCCGCTTTCGTACGTGCCCGAGGGACGGTGGCGCCATAGGGCAGCGTACCGGCAAGCATCTGGTAGGCGATGACGCCGAGTGAAAACTGATCCGACCGCGCATTTCCTGCTTCGCCGAGGAAGTATTCGGGCGCCGCATACTGTTCCGCGCCGAGGAGGTTGATTTGTCCGATTGGCGTGCTGATCTCTTCGACTCCCGGAACCCGCGTCGCCCCGAAATCGATGATTTTTACGGTGCCGGTGCCATCGATCATGATGTTGTCCGGCTTGAGATCCTGATAAACCATCTCCAGGCGATGGAAGGCCTGCAATCCCCGCGCAATCTGGTCGACGATGCCGCGCACGGCTTGCAGGTCCGGCCGCGGATTGTCGATCATCCATTGTGCCAGTGTAATGCCATCTACATATTCCGTGACAACATAGATGAAGTTTCGTTTGCGGGTCAGCGCCTGGGCCTTGAGGACGTGAGGGCTTTCGATACGCCGCGCGATCCATTCTTCAAGAAGGAACCGTTCCAGATAGGCTGGATCTTCCCGTTGGTCGATCGAGGGTGTCTTCACGACGACGCGATCGCCGGAGTTCTTATCCACAGCCAGGAAGATGTGGCTTCGACTGCTTTGCTTGATCGGCCGGACGATTTCGAACCCATCGAAGAGCATGCGGGGCGTCAGCACGGGGGGAAAAGGGAGATCCCCCAGTTGCCGGTAAATTTCGTTAGACTCCGGCGCCGGCAGATCGTCGATGCGCACCAATTGCACGCTGAGATTGTCGGCACTGCCGCGTGCGAAGGCCACTTCGGTCAGTCGCCGTGCGACCTTTTCCAGGTCTCCGGCGCCTTCGGCAATTGCTCCAATCACGATTTCGTGGTCGATGAATTCGTAAACTCCGTCTGTGATCACCAGAAAAATGTCGCCGATGGCGAGAGGTAGCGCCTGAGAATCGATTTCGATCTTGCGGTCCATACCCAGGGCTCGCGCCAGAAAGCTCTCCTGGGAGGAGAGGCGCAAACGGTGATCCTCCGTCATCTGTTCCAGCGAAGCCCCCCGCAGGCGGTAGATGCGGGTATCCCCAACATGAAAGAGGTAGGCGGTAGTCGACTTGAACACGATGCCGCTGAACGTGCATACAAAGCCGCGCTCTCGGTCATAGCGATGCTGGCTACGCTGCGTTTGGGCGTGCAGCCAGCTATTCACCGAAACGAGGACATGTTCGACCGATTTTTTGACCGACCAGGCCTCGGACGTACAGTAGTAGTCTTCCAGCAACGCTGCGATTGCGGCCTCTGCTGCCTCCCGGCTTACTGCGCTACTGCTCACGCCATCGGCGAGGGCAACGACGATTCCCTTCGCACTGAGTTGCGGCTCGCGGGGAATCAGAATGCCATGAAAATCCTGGTTGGTCTCTTTGCGTCCCTTGTCCGAATGCTGCCCGGTTGCAACGACTAGGTGGCGGCTCATCGCAAGCGATTCCCTCATGCAAAAAGCCCCTGTCCTCCGCGGACAGGGGCCTGTTTAGTACCAGGTGAGTGGCTTAGGCAGCCCGCTTCGGCGCTGTCTTGTAGTGAGTCGAATAGAGTGTAGCACCCACAAAGGTCAGCCCGCCGACCAGGTTTCCGATTACCGTCGGGATTTCATTCCAGATGAAATAGTCCATCAGCGTGAACTTGCCACCGAGCATCAGGCCGGATGGGAAGAGGAACATATTGACGATGGAGTGTTCGAATCCCATGTAGAAGAACACCAGAATGGGCATCCACATCGCGATGACCTTGCCGGAAACCGACGTCGAGAGCATTGCAGCGACAACACCGGTGGATACCATCCAGTTACACATGACCCCGCGGATGAACAGCGTCAGCATCCCGGCAGCGCCATGGGCGGCATAACCCACGGTACGGCTTTCGCCGATGACGCCGAGTTTCTGACCGACGGCATTGGGTTCTTCGGTGAATCCGAAAGTCACGATGATCGCCATGAACACGGCAACAGTCAGCGCGCCCGCGAAATTCCCGAAGAAGACCAGCGTCCAATTGCGCATGACCCCACCCCAGGTGCAGCCAGGACGACGATCCAGGACGGCAAGAGGCGCGAGTGTAAATACGCCGGTAAGCAGGTCAAACCCAAGCAGGTACAGCATGCAGAATCCAACCGGAAAAAGGAGCGATCCGATGAGATGATTCTGCGTATTAACCGCGACGGTGACCGCGAATGCAGCGGCCAGAGCGAGGATCGCACCAGCCATGTAAGCTCTGATAACGGTATCGCGCGTGGACATGAAGATTTTCGACTCGCCGGCGTCGACCATCTTCGTCACAAATTCAACTGGTTGTAGATAGGCCATTTAGTTCTCCAGTAAGAAATAGATGTTGTGTGTCAAACGGTCAAGAAGACGAGCCCGTCTTCGACCTTCACCGGGTAACGGCGGGCGCAGCCCACATCCGGGGCGACTGCCTCGCCGGTTTCCAGGTAGAGCTTCCAGCCGTGCAGAGGGCAAGTCACTTGCTTGCCGTGGACGATGCCCTCCGAGAGGGGACCGCCCTTGTGGGGACATTTGTTGCGGAGCGCGAACACTTCACCTTGGGTGCGGAAGATGGCAATGTCGATCACACCGCCATCTTCCTCGTGGCGAACCACCCGCGAGCCCAGGCGGGGAATATCCTCCAGGGTGCACACTTGCTTCCAATCACTCACAGCGCTCTCCTTAAACTTCAAGAATTTCGAATTCGTTGTTCTGTTTGCCGGCCACACGCTCGGCCCATGGATCCTTCGCGTTCTTCAGCGAATCGACCAAGCGGGCATGCAGGGCTTTGCGGTTCTCGTCGTCCTCGACAATCTTGCTCTTGATGTAATCGAGGCCGACCCGTTCCACGTAGTGGCAGGTGCGGTCCAGGTAGTGGCCTTCTTCGCGGTAGAGCTGGAGGAAGGCGGCGGAATATTCCAGCACCTCCTCGTCCGTCTTCACCTTGACCAGGAACTGGGCGACCTCGGTTTTGATGCCGCCGTTGCCGGCCACGTAGATCTCGTAACCCGAATCGACGCCGATGACGCCCACGTCCTTGATGCCGGCTTCGGCGCAGTTACGGGGGCAGCCGGAGACGGCCAGCTTGACCTTGTGGGGGGCGTACATGTCGAAGAGCATCTTTTCCAGCTTGACGCCCATGGACATGGACTTCTGGGTGCCGAAGCGGCAGTGCTCGGCCCCGACGCAGGTCTTCACGGTGCGGATGGACTTGCCGTACGCGTGGCCGGAAACCATGCCGGCAGCGTTGAGATCCGCCCACATCTTAGGGAGATCTTCCTTCTTCACGCCCAGAAGGTCGATGCGCTGGCCACCCGTTACCTTCACGGTCGGCACGTTGTATTTTTCAGCGGCATCGGCAATCGCCCGCAGTTCGGACGGGGTGGTGAGGCCGCCCCACATGCGGGGCACCACCGAAAAGGTGCCGTCCTTCTGGATGTTGGCGTGGACCCGCTCGTTGATGAAGCGGGACTGGGAATCGTCCTTGGCGATATGCGGCCAGGTCGAGATCAGATAGTAGTTCAGTGCCGGACGACACTTGTCGCAGCCATTCGGTGTCTTCCACTCGAGGAAGGACATGACCTCCGGTATCGACATGAGACCTTGCTCGCGAATGACTTTCCGAACATGATTGTGGTCGCAGTCCGTGCAGGCGCAGACCGGCTTCTTATCGGAATTGGAAGGAGTGTAGGCACCGCCAATGGTCGATGCGAGGATTTGATCAACCAAGCCAGCGCAAGAGCCGCACGACGAGGCTGCCTTGGTATGCTTCTTGACTTCGTCGAGGGTGAATAGACCCTTTTCCTTGATGGCCTTGACGATGGCGCCTTTGGTCACACCGTTACAGCCGCAGACTTCCGCCGAATCGGCCATCATGGCCGCCTTGTTCTGGCCTTGGTGACCGGCATCGCCGCCAGCAGTCTGGCCGAAGATCAGATGGTCACGCAGATCGTGGATATCCCGCTCGTCCTTGAGCAACTGGAAATACCATGCTCCGTCAGCGGTATCACCGTACAGAACGCCGCCCACCAGCTTGTTTTCTTTGATAACGAGCTTCTTGTAGACGCCGCCCGCCGGATCGTTGAGGATGATTTCTTCGGTCCCCTTGCCGCCCATGTAGTCGCCGGCGGAGAAGAGGTCGATGCCGGTGACCTTAAGTTTGGTTGACGTAACGGAACCGGTGTAGCGGCCAATACCGTATCCCGCCAAATGGTTGGCCGCCACCTTGGCCTGTTCGAAGAGGGGAGCAACCAACCCATAGGCAATACCGCGATGGCTGACGCACTCGCCAACCGCGTAAATCTTGGGATCGTAGGTCTGCATGGTGTCGTTCACCACGATGCCACGGTTGCAGTAGATGCCGGAGGATTCGGCCAGGGCCGTGTTGGGGCGGATACCCGCAGCCATCACCACCAGATCGGCGGGAATCTGCATGCCGTCTTTGAAGCGTACGGCGGCGACGCGGCCGGACTCACCCTGGATGAGGGCTTCGGTCTGCTTTTCTAGCAGGAACTTGAGGCCCCGGTCTTCCAGGGACTTCTGCAGCATCCTGCCGGCGACCTCGTCGAGTTGGCGCTCCAGGAGCCAGGAGCCCAGATGCACCACGGTCACGTCCATGCCGCGCAGCTTGAGGCCGTTGGCGGCCTCCAGACCGAGGAGGCCGCCGCCGATGACCACCGCGTGCTTGTGCAGTTTGGCGGCCTCGATCATCTCGTCGGTATCCTTGATGTCGCGATAACCGATGACGCCTGCCAGATCGTTGCCCGGAATGGGCAGCATGAAGGGATTGGAGCCCGTGGCAAGCAGGAGGCGGTCGTAGGGCTCGGTGGTGCCGTCGTCGGCGATGACCTGGCGCTTCACCCGGTCGATCTTGACCACTTTCTTGCCCACATGCAGGTTGATGCCGTTCTGCTTGTACCAGTCCAGTTCATTCAGAATGATTTCCTGGATGGTCATTTCGCCGGCCAGCACCGGCGAAAGGAGGATGCGATTGTAGTTGGGGTGGGGCTCGGCGCCGAAGATCGTGATGTCGTAGTGTTCGGGGGCGATCTTCAACAGCTCTTCGACGGTGCGAACACCGGCCATGCCGTTGCCGATCATGACGAGACGAGGCTTTTTCATTATGGCGACTCCATCTATGCAAGCGCCCGGGACGGGCGGAACAAGTCTGTTCAGCGCATGACGTCGTTGCCACTGGGAGCCTTGCGGCCCCGACCACCGGCGCTGGCGGTCTGTTCGCTGTCGGGAGTCTTACTGCAATCCCCGTGCCAGCGCGGCAGGCCGCGGTTTTATAAGGACTTTTCCGGAGACCCGGATTGTGCATCGCACCATTGCGGTGCGTCGTGAGTCATGGCGGTGCGCCCTTCCAGCGCTCGAGGGCCGTCTGTGCCGGTCCCTGAGGCTTTGACTGAAGTCAGGCGCCTGCCATGGCCAGCCCGTTGCCTTCCACGGCAACGATGGCCTTGGCCTGGTTGAAATCCTCGGCGTAACCACTGGCGTAGAGGCAGCACGCCAGTTGATTGGCGATGGGGAGCGGCAAGGGGAGGTGATTGTCGAGCACTCTACGGATCCAGCGGGCGGTCACCGCAGTATCGGCACTCTCCGGCAGGGCGGGCAGGGCCTTGAGGCTGTCGTGCTCGGCGTCGAAAAGCACGTCGCAGGCACCGTCGTGGAGGTATTCGAGTCGCGGGCGGCGCTTGGGATTAGCGTAGGGCTCCCCCTCAGTGCCCCGCAGCAAGAGGGCACGGCCGCCCTCCCCCGCAAGGATGTCGCGCATGAGGTCGATGAAGGCCGGGTGAGTGGCCGCGGCGACGATGACGCCCTCACCCCGGAAGGGATCGATCATCTTGACCAGACTGTGGGCGCTGTTACGCACCCCCATGCGCGCCCGCAGCGCCAACTGGCTGGCCAGTCCGGGGCAAAGGGCGGTTATGGGCAGAAAGGCGAGGCCCTGCTCGTCCAGGGCCGATTGCGCCTGGGTCAGGGTCGCCGAGGGCATGATGCCGAGTTCGCGCAGGATGTGGCCACTGGTCACGCGTCCGTAACCTTCGAGCAGGCCATGGACGACCACGGGAACGCCAAAGCGCTTGAGGAGCAGCGCCAGCAAGGGGGTCAGATTGGCTTCCTTGCGCGCGCCGTTGTAGCTGGGCAGAACCACGGGCCTCACTCGGCCCCGGGGCACCCGCAGGGCATTGACCCGGGCATTGGCTGCGGCGAGAAAGCCCGCCAGCTCGTCCGGCGACTCGCCCTTGACCCTGAGCCCGAGGATGATGGCGCCCATCTCCAGATCGGGGACGCCTCCGTCCAGGATGGCCGCGTAGAGCTGGGCGGCTTCGTCGCGCCCCAGATCGCGGGAGCCTTCGGCGCCTCTGCCGATCTCCCGGATAACATGGGTGAAATTCATGGTGTCTCCTCGTTGCCGGCGTCAGACCACCTGGGGTTCCCCCTGGGCGGATTCCGCGACCAGTCGCTTGATTTCGGGCAGGCAGGAACCACAGAAGGTTCCACATTTGAGGGCTTCCTGCATCTGCCCCAGTGTACTTCCGGCGGCGGCGGCCGCCTTGATCTGTGTTGCACTGACGTCGGCGCATTTGCACACGACTTCCCGCGCCACGAGCGGCATGGGGGGTTTGGGGGTCGGCGCCAGGGCGAAGCGGATCAGGGCGGGGTCGAGATCGTCTTCGGCCATGGCGTCCTTGAGCCAGCTCACGGCCAGGGTCTCTCCGGCCAGACGCACGCCGAGGAGTCGGCCGCCTTCGGCGATGGCTTTCTTGGCGATCCCGCGGCGCGGGTCGGAAAAGACGATGGCGCCCTCATCTCCTTCGAGTCCGAACAGGCGGTCGATCTCGGTCAGACTGCCCGCCTCGGGCAGCGGCCAGGTAGTCGCCGCACGAAAGACCACCAGGGCGCTGGAATGCCCGTAGAGGCCGACAGTGGCGAAGGGGAAGGCCTCCAATAGCACCCGAACCTTTTCCAGCAGCGCCAGGGCCTCGGGGATATTGGCGCAGCGGCGAATCACCGCCAGCGGGTAGGGCAGGTCGGCCTTGTTAACCTGCACCGCAGCGTGCTTGAGTTCCGGTTGGAAGGAAACCGGGTCGCAGGCAGCAGGCATGAGGGCGTTGGCCCCCGGGGAACTCATGAAGCGGCTACCCCAGTGCATGGGCAGCCAGGCCCGGCCCTTCACGAGGCCCGCACGTTCCTCGACCTGTACGAGGACCTCGCCGCGATCGTTTTGGACGCGCACGATGTCGCCGCTCTCCAGACCCCGATGGCGCAGGTCGCAGGGATGCATGGCCAGCACCGGCTGGTCCTCATGGTTGTAGAGCCGCGGGACGTTTCCCGTCCGGCTCATGCCGTGCCAGTGATCGCGCAGGCGCCCGGTGAGGAGGCTGAGGGGCAGACGACTATCGGGAATGTCCGCAGTCGCCCGATGACGCACCGGATGAAAGCGGGCGCGCCCGTCTGCTGTGGCAAAGACTCCGTCGGAGTACAGCCTGGCCTGCCCGCCGGCCGCGCCTTCGGCACAGGGCCACTGCTGCGGCCCCTGCGTCTCCAGGCGATCATAGGAAAGCCCAGTGATGTCTAGATCCCGACCCCGCGTGCTTTCCCGATGTTCGGTGAAGATGGCCTCCGGCGTCGTGTAAGAGAAGAGGCGGTCGGCGCCATCGTGCTGGAGGCAGGCGCCCAGGCGCCGTGCGAAGTCCACCGCGATGCGCCAGTCATGACGGGCGTCGCCAGGCGCTGGGACGGCGGCGCGAACACGAGAGATGCGGCGTTCCGAATTGGTCACCGTACCCTCCTTTTCGCCCCAACTGGTGGCTGGAAGCAGAAGGTCGGCGAAGGCCGCCGTATCGGTATTGCCATAGGCTTCCTGCAGGACGACGAATTCGGCGGCGCTCAGGGCGGCGCGCACTTCGGCCTGGTGAGGCATGGATTGAGCAGGATTGGTGCAGGCGATCCAGACGGCCTTGATTTCTCCGCTCTTCAGTGCGCTGAATAGATCGACGGCGGTCTTGCCGGGCCGGCCCGGAACGTAGGGCACGCCCCAGAGGGCCGAGACTTCGGCCCTGTCCTGGGGCGACGAGAGATCCCGATGGGCCGAGAGCAGATTGGCCAGTCCGCCCACTTCGCGGCCGCCCATGGCGTTGGGCTGGCCCGTGAGGGAGAAGGGGCCACAACCGGGTCTGCCAATCTTGCCGGTAGCCAGATGCAGATGGATCAGGGCGACGTTGTTGTCGGTGCCGTGTACCGACTGATTGAGACCCTGGCAGTAGAGAGACAGGGGCGCCGCCGATTGGCCGAACCAGCGGGCAGCCTTGACGATGTCCTCGGAACGCAGGCCACAGATGCGCGCGGCTTCTCCCGGCGGATAGGCAGCGGCGATGGCTTCGACTTCGGCAAAGCCCTGGGTGCAGCGTGCGATGAAGTCGCGATCGATGAGATCCTCGGCGATCAGGACGTGGAGCATGGCGTTCATCAGCGCCACGTCGGTTCCTGGACGCAGGGCAAGATGCAGGTCCGCCATGGCCGCAGTCTCGCTGCGGCGGGGATCGGCCACCACGATGCGCAGGGCGGGGTTGGCGGCCTTGGCGTCCTCGATGCGACGAAAGACGATGGGGTGCGCCACAGCCGGATTCGCACCGGCTATGAACAGCATGCCAGCTGCGGCGACGTCCTCGTAGCAGCAGGGCGGAGCGTCCGCCCCAAGGGTACGCTTGTAGCCAGCCACGGCCGAGGACATGCACAGCCGCGAATTGGTATCGATATTGTTGGTGCCAATCAAGCCCTTGGCGAGTTTGTTGAAGACGTAATAGTCCTCGGTCAGGAGTTGGCCGGAGATGTAGAAAGCGACGGAGTCGGGCCCATGGGCGCGGATGATTTCGGCAAAGCGGCCGGCGGCTGTGTCGAGGGCCTGCCCCCAGGAAATGGCACTTCCAGGACGGCCCCTCACGGTGCGAATCTCGGGTGCCAGAAGGCGATGATCGAGCCCGGCTGTCAGGTGCAGTGAGGCACCCTTGGAACACAGACGGCCGAAGTTGGCCGGGTGGTCGGGATCACCGCGCACGCCAGTGATGGTGCCGTCCTGGGTTTCGACGATGACGCCGCAGCCGACGCCGCAGTAGCAGCAGGTGGTTCGGGTTTCGTTTTTCATGGCATTTTCTCTCTGCTCGGGAGAGAGCAACCCCCGTGCCATGCCCGTGAATCAAGGCTTTAGCCGGTAGCAACAGGTGCGTGCCCGGTAAAGCGCACCAAAGCGGGGCAACGCCGCTCCGGCAGGCGCCTATTTGATGCGTTGCAGGTGGGGGCGCCCCCCTTCGGGGCGCGGGTCGTCCGGAGCCCTCGGCCCCGCTTCCGCCGCCCCAGCGGGCACCGGCTCGACGCGGGGCAATTCTGCGGACTGCACTTCGGGCGAGCCCGCAGGAGAGCCGACTTCGAAGGCCATGCCGGCGCCGTTCTCCCGGGCGTAGATGGCGGCCACCTGCTCGATGGGAACCGAGAGTTCCCGCGCCACGCCACCGAAGCGTGCCTGAAATTCGACCAACTCATTGCCGATCTGCAGACGGTTCGTGGCCTCGGGCCCTACGTTGAGGACGATCTGTCCATCCCGCACGAATTCCCGAGGAACCCGTGTCCTGCTATCCACCACAACAGAGAGATAGGGGGTAAATCCGTTGTCGCAGCACCACTCCCAAAGGGCACGCAGGAGATAGGGCTTGGTGGAGGGCAGGTCCATGGCTTACTTGCGCATGGCCTTCTCAGACGGCGTCAAGGCATCAATGAAGCCCTGACGGCTGAAGATACGTTCGGCATACTTCATGAGCGGCGCCGCGGCCTTGCCCAGGTCGATGCCGTAATGATCCAAACGCCACATGAGCGGGGCGATGGCGACGTCGAGCATGGAGAATTCGTCTCCCAGCATGAATTTCTGCTTGCTGAAGATGGGCACGATTTCCGTGAGCCGGGCACGAATTTCCTGACGGGCCTTGTCCGCCGTCTTGGCGTTCTTTTCGATAGGTTCGATGTGACTGAATATCTCTCGCTCCATACCCACCAGCAACTGCCGCGCCCTGGCCCGCATGATGGGGTCGGCCGGCATCAACTGGGGATGGGGAAAACGCTCGTCGATGTATTCGTTGATGATGTTCGGCTCGAACAGGATCAGATCGCGTTCGACCAATACCGGCACCCGGTTGTGAGGGTTGATGACCGCGAGATCCTCAGGCTTGTTGAACATGTCCACGTCGATGACCTGGAAATCCATGCCCTTTTCGTAGAGGACGATGCGGCAGCGGTGACTGAATGGGCAGGTGGTGCCCGAGTAAAGGTTCATCATGATTGCTAAGCCCTTAAAAGCGCTTCGGCATCGCCTCCCGCCGTACTCCGAGGGGAGGCGATGCCGTGGTCTGATCCAGGACGGATCAGTGAATGTCTTTCCAGTATTCCTTCTTCAGCGCGTAGGCGACGACGAAGAGAACAGCAAGGAAGGCGAGTACGAAATAACCGATGGTCTTGCGGAATTCCTGCTGCGGCTCGCCCATCCAGACCATGAATGAGACCAGGTCGGAAACGGCCTTGTCGTACTCGGTGGGTGACATCTGTCCGGGGACGGCGAGTTCGAGCTTGTGGGTCTCGTGATTGAGCACCTGCTGGCCCTGGAGCCCATAAAGCACATGGGGCATGCCCACGTTCTCGAAAGCCACGTTGTTCCAGCCGGTGGGACGGTTGTCGTCGCGGTAGAAGGAACGCAGGTAGGTATAGAGCCAGTCCGACCCGGCGTAGGGCGCGCCAAGATCGCCCCGGGCACGAGCGATGATGGTGAGGTCCGGCGGCGTGGCCCCGAACCACACCTTCTGCTCGTCCGCCCGGGCAGCCACGGTCATCAGCCCACCGATCTTGTCGGAGGTGAACATCAGGTTGTCCTTGACTTGCTGCTCGGTCAGACCAAGAGCGGTCAGGTTCTTGTAGCGCATGTAGGACGCGCCGTGGCAGTTGAGGCAGTAGTTTACGAACAGCTTGGCGCCGTTCTGCAGGGCGGCCTTGTCACTAACCGAACCCGGCCATTTGTCGAGATGGACGCTCGTACTCGCGATGGCCAGCAGCGGTGCAAACAGGAAGGCGATGAGAAGTTTTTTCATGTTGTTGATCCTCACTGCATCGTCACGCGATCGGGAACCGGCTTGAATTTATCCATCCGCGACCACCAGGGCATCGCGAAGAAGAAGCCGAAGTAGAAGACCGTGCACACCTGGGAAATCTTTTCACCCCAGTAGGACGGCGACTGGGTACCCAGGTAACCGAGGATGACGAAGCAGATGACGAACACGGTCAGCATGGTCTTGTAGATCGGGCCGCGGTAGCGGATCGACTTGACCGGGCTGCGATCCAGCCAGGGTAGGAAGGCGAACACCACCACGGAAGCTCCCATGGCCACCACACCCCAGAATTTGGCGTCGAGGCCGAAGAAGTTCCACACCATAGCCCGCAGGATGGAGTAATAGGGAGTGAAGTACCAGACCGGCGCAATGTGGGGCGGGGTCTTCAGCGGGTCGGCCGGATAGAAGTTCGGCGTTTCCAGGAAGGCGCCACCACCCTCGGGGGCAAAGAACATGATCGCCGAGAAGACCATCAGGAAGACCACGACGCCGACGATGTCCTTCACCGTGTAATACGGGTGGAAGGGAATGCCGTCACGGGGGATGCCGTTTTCGTCCTTGTTGGCCTTGATCTCAATGCCGTCCGGGTTGTTGGAGCCGGTTTCGTGCAGGGCCAGCACATGCGCCGCCACCAAGCCGAGAAGAACTAGCGGGAAGGCGATGACGTGGAAGGAGAAGAATCGGTTGAGAGTCGCGTCGCCCACCACGAAGTCGCCGCGGATCAGGATGGACAGATCGTTGCCGACCACGGGAATGGCGCCGAAGAGGTTCACAATCACCTGGGCGCCCCAGTAGGACATCTGGCCCCATGGGAGCAGATAGCCGAAGAAGGCTTCGCCCATCAGGCACAGGAAGATCCCGACGCCAAACAACCAGGTCAGCTCGCGGGGCTTCCTGTAGGAACCGTAGAGCAGGCCGCGGAACATATGCAGGTAGACCACGATGAAGAAGGCGGAAGCGCCGGTGGAGTGCATGTAGCGGATGAGCCACCCCCCCGGCACGTCGCGCATGATGTACTCGACCGAGGCGAACGCGACGGGAACGCCGAAGGCGTTAAGGGCAGCGTCCGGCTTGTAATGCATGACCAGGAAGATGCCGGTAACGATCTGGATGACCAGAACGAGCAGCGCCAGGGATCCGAAGAAGTACCAGAAATTGAAATTCTTCGGCGCGTAGTACTCGGACAGGTGGCCCTTCCACATGGAGGTCGCCGGGAAACGGGCGTCAACCCATTCCATCAGGTTCCCGGCCAGGGTGCCGTCGGACTTGTACTTGTCGAAATTGCCAGCGGCCATTTGTTACGCTCCCTTCTTGTCTTCGCCGATCAGGATACGGCTGTCGGACATGTAGTAGTGCGGCGGAACCTCGAGGTTGGTTGGTGCGGGTTTGGCCTTATAGACGCGACCCGCAAAGTCGAAGGTCGAACCGTGGCAGGGACACAGGAATCCGCCGAGCCAATCCGCGGTCATACCCTCCTCCGCACCCTTCTTGAACTTCTGCGAAGGCGAACAGCCGAGGTGCGTACAGATGCCCACCACCACGAGGAGTTCGGGCTTGATCGAACGGGTATCGTTGCGGGCGTAATCCGGCTGCATGTCCTTTTCCGACTTGGGGTCGGCAACCGCATCGGCCAGCTTAGGCAGTGTTTCCAACATTTCCTTGCTGCGGTTGATGATCCAGACGGGCTTGCCGCGCCACTCCACGGTCATCATCTGGCCCGGTTCAAGTTTGCCGATATCGACTTCGACAGGCGCACCGGCGGCTTTGGCGCGTTCCGACGGCAAAAGGCTGGACACAAACGGCACGAGCGCCGCAACGGCCCCCGCCCCGCCCACTGCCGCGGTGGCGACGATCAGGCGCCGCCTCCCGCAGTCCATTTTTCCTTCATTGCTCATTTGGCTGACCCCTAGACGGATAAGGTTGTTGGGTTTGAATCAAACCGTTGATTATACGCCACCCGGCCCCTACTTTGAAGCCATCGGACGCTCTCAGGACACGCAGGCGCGCCGCTCGCGCAGGGCCTGCGCCAAGGTACCGCTATCCACATACTCCAACTCACCGCCCACCGGAACCCCACGGGCAATGCGCGTCACACCAATCCCTGCAGGTTTGAGGAGGGCTGTAAGGTAGTGCGCCGTCGCTTCTCCCTCATTGGTAAAATTCGTGGCGAGGATGACTTCCCGGACAATTCCGTCCCGGGCACGGGCAAGGAGTCGTTCAAGTCCGAGGTCTCGCGCTCCGATTCCTTCCATGGGCGAAAGGCGACCCATGATGACGTAATAGAGCCCCCCATAGGCATGGGTCTGCTCCATCATGTTCATATCTACCGGGGACTCAACGACACAGAGCAGGCTCCCATCGCGCCGTGGCGAAGCACAGAGCGCGCATACCGTCGCCTCGGCGAAGTTGTTGCAAAGCTCGCAGTGCCGCAGGGCCTCCAGGGATGCAAGAAGCGCATCCCCAAGCTCCCGCGCCCCGCTCCGATCCCGTTGCAGCAGGTGGAAAGCCATGCGCTGGGCCGATTTCGGACCGACACCCGGCAAGCAGCGCAGGGCCTCGATCAAGCGCTCGAGGCTTGAGGGAACGCCCACGGATCAGAAGGGAAGCTTGAAGCCCGGCGGAAGATTCAGCCCGGCAGTGAACCCGGCCATCTTTTCCTGGGTGAGTGCCTCACCTCGGCGTACCGCGTCGTTGACGGCCGCAGCCACCAGGTCTTCGAGCATCTCCCGGTCTTCTAGAACCGACGGATCGATGCTCACCCGCCGGACATCGTGGGCACAGGTCATCACCACCTTAACCATGCCCGCGCCGGCCTGACCTTCGATCTCGGTCTGGGCCAACTGCTCCTGGGCCCGTTTCATGTTCTCCTGCATCATCTGGGCTTGCTTCATCAGCCCAGCGATTCCGCCTTTCATCATTTATTTGGCTCCGTCAGAAAAGGGGTTTGATTGAGGACTCGACCAGCGTCGCATCGAGGGTTTCGAGGGCTTCAAGGACAAAACTGTCGCTTTCGATGGCAGCTACCGCCCGCCCCTGGCGTTCAACCCTCTCCCGCTGTGCGCTTGCGGCGGGCGTGGCAGATTCGACGGCTGCCACTTCGATCCGCAGGGCCATGGGCCGCGCGAAATGCTCGCCAAGGGCTTGCTGAACTTTGTCCTGTGCAGGCTTCATGAGCAGATGCCGCTGCTCGGGCGGGAGGCGCAACAAGCACGCAGCGGGACCCAATTCGCGGAGTTCGCACTGCTGTGCAAGTTCCCTTGCCATCCCGCTGATTGGCAATTGAGCGACGATCTGAGGCCAGGAGGACTCGCCCTCGCCCGGATCGACGGGATGCACGCCCCCAGGACCGGCCGGGGCAACCTGAACCACCTTTGCAAACGCTGACGGAACCGGCACTGATCCGGCACTCCCTCCGGCCATCGCCTCGGCGCGTTGCCCCCCCCGGGACACCGCAGCCTCGCGCCGAACGGAGGCCGTAACCGCGAGCACGCGCTGTTCCGCGCTCTCTGGCCGAAAGGCAAAAAGGCGCAGCAAGGTCATCAGAAACCCTGCTTGGTCGTCTGGCGCCAGGCCCAATTCATTTCGCCCGACCACCACGATCTGATAGGCCAATTGGACGAACTCGGGATCCAGTAAAGACGCCAACTGAATTAGTCGCGCCCTTTCCGGCTCTTCGTCAGGCACGGCTCCCGGTGCAAGCTGGGCGACCTGAATGCGGGTGAGAAGCGACGCCAGTTCATGCAGCGCTGATGAAAAAGAGAGGCTGCGCAGCCCCATTTGGTCAGCCACATGAATCAGGCCCTCGGCGTTGCCATCGACAAGCATTTCGAGAATGCGGAAGAGGTAGTCGAGGTCCACCGTGCCGAGCATTTCCCGTACCGGGCCGGCTTCAACCTTGCCGGCACCATGGGCGATCGCCTGATCGAGCAACGACAAGGCATCCCGCATGCTTCCTGAAGCCGATCGAGCAATCAACTGCAGGGCAGGAAGATCGTGCTCGACACCTTCAGCCTCGAGAATACGGCCGAGATGCCCAACGATGGCCGCCGGAGGCATCTGCTTGAGATTGAACTGAAGGCACCGGGAGAGGACGGTCACCGGAATCTTCTGGGGATCGGTCGTGGCCAGAATGAATTTGACGTGCTCAGGGGGCTCCTCCAAGGTCTTCAACATGGCATTGAAGGCGGAATTCGACAACATATGTACTTCGTCGATCACATACACCTTGAAGCGCCCACGGGTAGGCGCATAAACAGCGTTCTCCAGCAACTGCCGCATCTCGTCAACCTTGGTATTGGTCGCTGCATCGACCTCCAAAAGATCTACGAAACGCCCGCCGTCGATCTCTTCGCAGGCCGAACACCGACCACAAGGCTGCGCGGAAATACCAGCTTCGCAATTCAGGGATTTGGCCAGGATGCGCGCCAAAGTGGTCTTGCCGACCCCGCGCGTACCGGTGAAGAGATAGGCGTGATGCAATCGCCCTTCTCCGAGGGCGTGCGAAAGCGCCCGTATAACATGCTCCTGCCCGACCAAGGTGGCAAAATTGCGCGGCCGCCACTTGCGGGCGAGAACCTGATAGCTCATGTCCCTAGTCCGACATCAAAGCGGGAAGCAGTTTGAAAAATGGAAATGGCGAGCCTAACCCCCGGCACTTGCAGTCAATGGCTGTGGCTGCTTCCTTCCGGACCTGACCAGATTCACCACCCTGCAATGCGGGGAGACCCGCCAGCGAGGATTCTAGCACAGCATGGCGGTCGAATTTCCCTGGGCCGCCCGAATGCTTTGTGTTTTTCTAAAATGCGAAACCCCCTCGAGCGTTGAGCTGGAGGGGGTTTCTGTATGGGAGCCTGGCGATGACCTACTTTCTCACACGGGGTGTGCAATATCATCGGCGCGGTTTCGTTTCACGGTCCTGTTCGGGAAGGGAAGGGGTGGGTCCGA
>SSTB01000175.1 GCA_009469665.1 Azonexaceae bacterium
GAAGTCCTGGACGCGGTGGGCCGGGCGCTGCCCTTCGACCGGGTCGGCTTCCGCCTCAATCCCATGCTGAACGGCATCCACGGCATGAGTGTCACCGCCGATACGGTGCCGATGTGGGAGTCCATCGTGCGCCGGGCCAACGCCTACGGCCTGGCCTATCTGCACCTGACCGAACCCTTCATGCCGGGCCAGCTCGACGGCGTGGCGGGCGGCCTGGCCGATGTGGCGGGTCATTTCCGGGAGTTCGCCACCATGCCCATCGTCAGCAATGGCGGCTTCGACCGGGCTCGGGGCGAAGCCTGGGTCGCTGCCGGCCGTTGCGCCGCGGTGGCCTACGGCAAGGCCTGGATCGCCAACCCGGACCTGGAAACCCGCGTCGCCCGGGAGGCCTCCTGGGCGGCGGCGGACCCGGAAACCTTCTACCAGGGCGGAGAGAAGGGTTACATCGACTATCCGGCGCTGGCATGAAGCGCCCGCTCTTCCTGGGTGCCATCGCCCTGGCTCTTGCACTCCCCGCGTCTGGCCGGGCCGCCGAAGGGCTGCCGCCCCCCGTGCTCGCGGCCCTCAAGGCTGCGCAGATTCCGCCTGCCAGCGTGGCTGTCGTGGTCCATCCGGTCGACTCCCGCTTCACCCTGGTGTCCCACAATGCCCGTCAGGCCATGAATCCCGCCTCGGTCATGAAGCTGGTGACCACCTATGCCGCCCTGGACCTTCTTGGCCCCGCATGGACCTGGAAGACCAGTGCCTACACCGAGGCCGATCCGGTGGACGGCAAACTGGGTGGCAACCTCTACCTGAAGGGCGGCGGCGACCCCAAGTTCGCCCTCGAACACTTCTGGGCCCTATTGCGCCAGTTGCGCGGGCGTGGCGTGCAGCACATCGTCGGCGACCTGGTGCTCGATCGCAGCGTTTTCGACGTGCCCCCCGTCGATCCCGGCGCCTTCGACGACAAACCCATGCGTCCCTATAACGTGGGCCCCGATGCTCTGCTGGTCAATTTCCGCGCCCTGCGCTTCACCCTGACCAGCGACGGACGGCAGGTGCGCGTCCTGGCTGAAACCCCAGCCGAGGGGCTGACCATCGACAACCGCGTGCAGGTAGCCAAGGGCGATTGCAGCAGCGACTGGAAGGACGCCATCGTCACCCGCCTGATCGCCGAAAGCGGCAGCCAGCGTCTGGAATTCAGCGGCAGCTACAGCCCGCTTTGCGGCGAGAAGACCCTCAACCTCGCTCCCCTGGACGCCAATGCCCAGGTCGATGGCCTTTTCCGCGCGCTGTGGAAGGAACTGGGTGGCAGCCTGGGGGGCAAAGTGCGTTCCGGCAGCCTTCCCGCCGGCGCCCGCCCGGTGGCGGTCCAGGAATCGCCGCCCCTGGCCGACGTGGTGCGGGACATCAACAAATTCTCCAACAACGTCATGGCCCGCCAGCTCTTCCTCAGCCTGGGCAATGAAACCGGCCCCGGCACGTCGGAACGGGCGCGGCGGCGGGTGGCCGACTGGCTGGCCGGCCGCAATCTGAAATTCCCGGAACTGGTCATCGAAAACGGTTCCGGCCTCTCCCGCCAGGAGCGCATCAGCGCCGAAAGCCTCGACCGCCTGCTCCAGGATGCCTGGAAAAGCCCGGTGATGCCGGAACTGGTCTCGTCGCTGCCCATTGTCGGCATCGACGGCACCATGAAGAAGCGGCTCAAGGAAAGTACGGCCAGCGGCCGCGCCCACATCAAGACCGGCACCCTGGACGGCGTCAAGACCGCCGCCGGCTTCGCGCTCGACAGCCAGGGCCGCCGCTACGCGGTGGTCTTCCTCATCAACCACCCCCGCGCCCAGGCCGGCGGCCCGGCCATCGACGCCCTGCTGCTGTGGGTGGCCCAGCGTCAAAGCGGAGAAATTCCGCCGATCCTGGAAGCGGATTAGAACCAACCAGGTTTCTCGGGGTCTTGGCGGTATGCTCATCGACGTTCCGCCGCCCGCTATGAGATCCATGCTCCTTCCCGCGCTGATCGTTGCCGGATTGGCATCCCACCCGGCCTTCGCCGGCGGTTCCAACTATGGCATCACGGCCGGCGCCCTGCCCGCGATCTCCGGTCATGTGCGCGAATGGCCCGTACCGACTCCGGAGTTCGCCCGCGACCCCGCGCCGGCGCCCGACGGCAGCATTTTCATCGCCGTCATGGCCGGCAACCGCATCGCCCGCTTCGATCCCGCCTCGGAAACCTTCCGCGAATGGACGCTGCCGAGGGGCGCCCGCCCCCACGGCCTGCTGGTCGATCCCGAGGGCATCGTCTGGTACACCGGCAACGGCAACGGCACCATCGGCCGCCTCGATCCGGCCACCGGCAAGGTCACCGAATACCCCGCCCCCTCGGGCGGCGACCCCCATACCCTAGTGCTCGACGCCATGGGGACGATCTGGTTCACCGTCCAGGGCGGCCAGCGCATCGGCCGACTGGACCGCAAGACGGGCCGAATTGTCGAGTACCCCGCTTCCGGCAATCCCTACGGCATCGCCGTCGACGGCCGGGGAATGATCTGGTTCTGCCGCTTCCAGGGCGACAGCCTGGGGCGGCTCGACCCCGCCACGGGCACCTGGACGGAACTCCCCACCGGACGCGGCAGCCAGCCTCGCCGCATGGCGATTGCCCCGAATGGCATGCTCTGGGTCACCGCCTACGGCGACGGCCGGCTCCTCAAGGTCGATCCTGCCGTCGGCAAGGTGGTCGCAAGCTATCCCATGCCGGCAGGGGCCGGGGGCGGCCCCTATGCAGTCACCGTCGATGCCGCCGGCCGGGTCTGGGCCAACGAAATCGCCACCGACACCGTCGCCCTCTTCGACCCGGCCGCGGAAAAGTTCCGGGTCATCCGCCTGCCCTCCCAGGGAGTGGGGATCCGCAAGGCGATCATCGACGCCCGCGGCCGCTACTGGTACATGGGCAGCCACAATGGCCGCCTGGGGGTGATCGATTAGGCTGATCACCAGCCGATGAAGGCCAGGCGAAGAACCCGGTTGCCCCCTAGGCGCCCCCAGGACGGTGAGCCGAGGGATTCAGCTGCCTTCACGAGCCTGAGGTGCCGAAAACGTCTTTATCCCCCCGCATCCAGGTCAGGAGTGCGGCGAAAAGGTGTTCAGGTGTGACGGGCTTGGGGATAAAGTCATTCATCCCGGCATCGATGCAGCGTTGGCGATCCCGCATGAAGGTATTCGCGGAAAGAGCAAGAATGGGCGTGGCGCGATGCCGAGGAAGGAGGCGAATCTGCCGGGTCGCTTCGAGACCGTCGAGCTTCGGCATGCGCAGATCCATCAGGATCACCGCATATTCATGCTCCTTCGCCAAGCGCACTGCCTCTGCGCCGTCTTCCGCGGTATCGGCCCGCAAACCGACTTCCTCCAGTAGAGCCAGGGTCACTTCGCGGTTCATGGGATCGTCCTCGGCGAGGAGGATGAGACGGCCGGAATACCCCGAGCGGAGCAGTTTCTCGACATCCTCGGGAACCGAAACCCCAGCTTCCAGACCCGACGCGGAAGCTTTGCGCAGGCGTGCCTCGAACCAGAAGGTACTCCCCACGCCGGGTGTACTTTCGGCTCCGGCCTCCCCCCCCATCAGGTGGGCCAATTTGCGCACGATGACCAGTCCCAGTCCGGTTCCACCGTACTTGCGAGTTTCCGAGTTATCGGCCTGTTCGAAGGCAGAGAACAGCCGCTGCAAATCTTCCGCGGCGATCCCGATCCCCGTATCCTCGACCTCGAAGCGCAAAGTCACGCTTTCCGGATTTTCAGCCGCACGCCTGGCACGCACGATCACGCGACCACGCTCGGTGAATTTGACCGCGTTGGCGACGTAATTCAGCAATGCCTGTTGCAGTCTTCCGTTGTCCCCCAACAGGATGGGCAGCGGACGATCGACCTCGACGCCCAACTGGAGACCCTTTTCGTCGACCCGGCTTTGCATCATCGAGACGACGTTCTGAAGCACCGCGTCGACGCTGACCGGAGCTTCGCCCACCACGAGCTTGCCTGCCTCGATCTTGGCCAGGTCGAGCACGTCGTTGAGAATTTCGAGAAGATGCTGACCTGAAATCAGGATCTTGCTCACCTGATCTTTCTGCTTGGCAGTCTGTTGCGAGCGCCGCAGCAGATGCGCCATGCCAAGCACCGCGTTCAACGGGGTGCGGATCTCGTGGCTCATGTTCGCGAGGAAGGCGGTCTTGGCTCTGCTGGCCGCTTCGGAGCGGTCCCGGGCCAACTCGAGTTCGGCCGTACGTTCGGCCACCAGTTCTTCTAGCCGATCGCGGTGCTGCTCAAGCTCACGGGTCCGCTCAGCGACCATTTCGGATAGCCCCGTGTTGATTCTGCGGACTTCCTCCTCGGCCTCCCGGCGAGCGCTCCAGTCTTGCGCAACGCGCCAACTGGCCAGGGCAATCCCCGCCAGCAGGAGTGCCACCACCGCAATCAACGGCTGCAAGATCGCTTGGCGGACTTCCGCGAGCTTCGCGGCCGGAACGTGGGCGACCACTTTCCAGAAGTAGAGCTTCGCATCGACGTCGCCACGACTGGGCTGGAACGCCTCATCGGAACCGCTGCTCGATCGCTGCCCCTCGACCAGCGGGTAGACCGTCTGCCAGCTCCACAAACCATCGGCAAGCTCGACCTGGCCGGCGTCTTTGCCGCGAATGTGCTTCCAGGCTTCGGGAGTGCGTGCCGCCAGCGAGTGCTCGGGGCGCTTGAACATGAATCCCCACTCGTCCTCGGGGACCGGACTCTTGAGCCAATACCCCTCGTTGTTGAGCACCATCGCGTGATCGGCAATTGCTGCCGACGAGGCCGCGAAAGCGTCGAGCAGGATGCGGCCAAAATAATTCAGGATGACGATGCCACGTTTCCTGCCCTGACCATCAACCACAGGGGTCGCCACGCGCAGCATGGGTTTGTGCGGTACTTCAACTTTGTCTTGCTCGATGTTGAGATCGAGAGGAGAAACGAATATTCCGCCCGGACTCAACTTGATCGTGTCGGTAAAGAAATAGCGTTGCCCCTTGGGCTGCAACTGCGCCCGGGGGATGGCGACAGCCGCCCCCTCACGGAAATCAACGCGTACCCGCTCCATTCCGGTTTCGTCGATCCAGCGTACTTGATCGTAGATACGCTTGCTTGCCGAGAAATGGAACAAATTGTTCTCGAGCGCCGCGATGGCCTTGGCATCCCCGGAGTCGAGCACGGCATGCAGGGGGCTCGAAGTGGCGAGATAAGAGAGATCGCGGGCGACATCATCGAACCTGCCCTTCAGTGCCGCACCGCCAAGTCCGATGCTCAAGCTTTCCTGGGTCTGTAGCCGGCCGATCTCCCGGTCTACGGCGGCCTGCCCGTAAAACCAGGCCCCCGCGATGACGATCAGAGCAACGGGCAGGAACAGGAGGCTGAAATGATGACGCAAGTAATTCATGGGTTTCGATGATTCTTGTGCTTAAAACTGCTGCGCTCCCTCGTCTTCAGCTCGCAAACATAAGACTCGGTCGAAGCCATGGGTTTTCAGCATCGCCGATTCTCGCAATATTAGCAAACGCCAACATGACAGGCAGTCGCGTTCGCAATCGGAGCCAAATCCCAATGACCGCTCATTGCCAGCCCCCGCCTTCCGGTGAAGGACGCCGAGAAGGCCCATCGGTTACTCCAGCCCAATCGTTTTTCGGGTCACCACTCAACCTTGCTTCGGCAAACGACAACGACAGAACCCCCGAGGTTGTCGCGCATTCCCTCTTTACAGCCGAGGCGGGCCAGGCGTGACCACGGGCAAGCTGCGGGTCAGGATGATCTCGGCCGGAGTCACTTCCGCCCCCAGGGCGTAGGCTTCGACGCCGACGGACAGGGCTTCGCGCAGCGTCTGTCCATAGACCGGATCGATGGCGTCGGCCGGGCGGACCTCCGTCACGTCGCCCCGTTGCACGCAGAACACGAGGGCGGCCCGGGCGCCGTCGGCCACCACCCCCATCATTTCCCGCAGGTGCCTGGCGCCGCGCTCGGTGACGGCATCGGGAAAGAAGCCGATACCGTCATCCACCGCCGCCGTGACGTTCTTCACTTCCACGTAGCAGGGTGGCCAGCCGGCGCCTTCCAGCAGCAGGTCGATGCGGCTGTTCTCGCGGCCGTAGCGCACCTCGCGGCGAAACCCGGTGTAGCCGGCCAACGCCGGCACCCCGCCGGCCCGCAGGGCCTCCTCCACCAAGCCGTTGGGACGGCCGGTATGGAGGCCGACGAGGACGCCGGGAACGGCTTCCACAATCTCCCAGGTCCAGCGCAGTTTGCGTTCCGGATTCTCCGCCGGCGACAGCCACACCCGGCTTCCCGGAGCCTTGCAGCCGAACAGGGAGCCGGTGTTGGGACAATGGGCGTCGACCACGGCACCGGCGATCTCCACCTCCGCCACGAAACGGTTGCGGCGCTGGACGAGGCGCCCTTCGGTCAGAGTTGGCAGGCGCATCAGAGCAGCTTTTGCAGGAACAGCGCCGTCCCGGCTGCCGGATCGAGCACGTAGGGGGCGAACCCGGCCCGCTCGTAAGCCTGCAGGGCACTCCGGTTATTGGCCAGCAATTCCAGGGTCAGCTTGCAGCAGCCCAGCTCCCGCGCCCGCCCCTCGGCCCAGACCAGCAAGGCCTGGCCGACGCCGGAGCCGCGCACATTGGTGTGGGCGACGATGTCGTGGATGTTGAGGAGCGGCCGGGCGGCGAAGGTGGAAAAGCCGGCGAAGCAATTGATGAGCCCCACGGCCCGTCCGCCCAGCCAGGCCAGGGCGCCATGAAAACTGGGGAGTCCGCGCAGTTCGCCCACCAGATGGTCATGGGCGTAGACCGACAGCCCGCTGCCGCCGCCCATGGGGTCACGGGCGTAGTGGTCGAGGAGGTCGAGCCAAGCGGCGGCCTGGGCGGGATCGTCGAGATCCACCGGCGTGACAACAAGGGCGCTGGCCATCACAGACCCAGCGCGTCCCACATCCCATCGACCCGTTTTTTAACCGCCTCGTCCATGACGATGGGCCGCCCCCATTCGCGGTGGGTCTCCCCCAGCCACTTGTTGGTGGCGTCCAGTCCCATCTTGGAGCCGAGACCGGCCACCGGGCTGGCGAAGTCTAGGTAGTCGATGGGCGTGTTGTCCACCAGGGTCGTATCCCGGGTGGCGTCCATGCGGGTGGTGATGGCCCAGATGACTTCCTTCCAGTCGCGGATGTCGATGTCGTCGTCCACCACGACGATGGTCTTCGTATACATGAACTGACGCAGGAAGGACCAGATGCCGAACATCACCCGCTTGGCGTGTCCGGGGTACTGCTTGCGGATGCTGACCAGGGCCATGCGGTAGGAACACCCCTCCGGCGGCAGGTAGAAATCGACGATTTCCGGATACTGCTTCTGCAGGAGCGGCACGAACACCTCGTTGAGCGCCACGCCGAGGATGGCCGGTTCGTCCGGCGGTTTGCCGGTGTAGGTGCTGTGGTAGATGGGATTCTGGCGCGTGGTGATGCGCTCGACGGTGAAGACCGGGAATTCGGCCTGCTCGTTGTAGTAGCCTGTGTGATCACCGTAGGGGCCTTCCAGCGCCGTTTCGCCGGGGTGGATGACGCCCTCCAGCACGATCTCTGCCGACGCGGGCACCTGCAGGTCGGAACCCAGGCACTTGACCAGCTCGGTCTTGCCGCCCCGCAGCAGGCCGGCGAACTGGTATTCGGAAAGCGAATCCGGCACCGGCGTCACGGCACCCAGGATGGTGGCCGGGTCGCAGCCGATGACCACGGCCAGCGGGAAGGGCTGGCCCGGTTTCGCCAGTTGATGGTCGCGGAAATCCAGGGCCCCGCCGCGGTGGGCCAGCCAGCGCATGATGACCTTGTTCGGTCCGAGCACCTGCTGCCGGTAGATGCCCAGGTTCTGGCGCGCCTTGTGGGGCCCCCGCGTCACCACCAGGCCCCAGGTGATGAGGGGTGCCACGTCGCCGGGCCAGCAGTGCTGGATGGGCAGACGGGAGAGGTCCACGTCCTTGCCTTCCCACACCACTTCCTGGCAGGAGGCCGAGGACACGGTCCTGGGCGACATGTTGAGTACCTGTTTCAAGACCGGCAGCTTCTCCCAGGCATCCTTGAGCCCCTTGGGCGGTTCCGGTTCCTTGAGGTAAGCCAGCAGTTTTCCCACCTCCCGCAGGGCGGTCTTCCAGTCGCCTTCCTCGCCCATGCCCAGGGCCACCCGCTCGGGGGTGCCGAAGAGGTTGGCCAGAACGGGAATGCCGTGCCCGGTGGGCTTCTCGAAGAGGATCGCCGGGCCGCCGCCGCGCAGGACGCGGTCGCAGATTTCGGTCATTTCCAGATGAGGATCCACCGGGACACCCACCCGGCGCAGTTGGCCCCGGGTTTCGAGTTGGGCGATAAAGTCGCGCAGGTCGTGGTATTTCATAGCGTGAGGGAGATCCGAGACGCGGCAACGATGCCCAAAAGCGGGCTGAAAGGCAAATCAGCCCAGGAGATTGGCCAGCATCTTGCTGGCCAGCAGGGCGAGGAAGACGCCGAAGGCGCGTTTCAGCTTCTTGATGGGCAGCCGGTGGGCGAGGCGCGCGCCTACCGGAGCCATCAGCATGCTCAGGGCGACGATGCCGACGAAGCCTGGCAGATAGACGTAGCCGAGCGTATAGGGCGGTAGCCCCACCGCCCCCCAGCCGGCGAAGCCATAGCCGATTGAGCCCGCCAGGGCGATGGGGAAACCCATGGCGGCCGAAGTTCCCACGGCCGTGTGCATGGCGACGTTGCACAAGATCATGAAGGGGACGGAAAGGAAGCCCCCCCCGGCCGCCACCAGGCTGGAGACGATGCCGATGGCGCCGCCCGCGGCGAAAAGCCCGGTGGCGCCTGGCAGGCCACGCTGGGGCTTGGGGCGGACATCCAGCACCATCTGGGCGGCGGCGTAGTACACGATGCAGACGAAAGCCGCCGCCAGGGGCCGTGTCGGCACCCAGCCGGCGACCAGGGAACCCCCCAGGGTGCCCAGCACGAGGCCAGGCGCCATGGCCCGCACGATGGCCCAATCGACCGCCCCGTGGGCGTGGTGGGCACGCATGCTGGACAGGGAGGTGAGCACGATGGTGGCCATCGAGGTGCCCAGGGAGAGGTGCATGAGGTGCTCCTGGGGGAAACCCTGGGCGGCGAAGATCATGTACAGGAAGGGCACCAGGGTCATACCCCCGCCGACGCCGAACAGCCCGGCGACGAATCCCCCGAACATGCCCAAGAGCGGGTACAGGAGCCACCAGAGCGTCACGGGGATTCCATCAACGAGGCGGTGATGAAGGCCCATTCCGCTGCGCTCACCGGCGTGATCGACAGCCGGTTGCCCGGCGCCAGGAGGCGCATGGCGGCCAGTTCAGGACACTGCCGCAGGCGGGCGAGGGGAACGAAGGCAGTCTTGCTCACCAGACGCACATCCACCAACTGCCAGCGCGGCGCCTCGGGGCGCGACCGCGGATCGAAGTAGGCGCTAGCTGGATCAAACTGGGTGGCATCGGGGTAGGGAAGAGAGCACACGGCGCAGATACCGGCGATCCCTGGCTCGGCACAGCCCGAGTGATAAAAGAAGGCCAGATCGCCGACGGCCATGCTATCCCGCATGAAGTTGCGCGCCTGGTAATTGCGCACGCCGAACCAGGGCACCGTCTGACCCGGCCGGGCAGCCAGATCGTCAATGGAAACCTCTTCAGGTTCGGATTTCATTAGCCAGTAAGGCATCGGGCACCTTCAAAAGCAAACGGGCGGCAGGATCGCTGCCACCCGTTACGCTTGCCAGAAAAACTGGCCCCCGCAAGTGCCGTCAGGCCGGCATCCTGAACCTGGGTTCAGAGTGGTTGCTTTCCTCCCGCATCAGGCGCCTCCGAAGAAGGAGGCTCACAACAGCGGTTTCGACGGTTCGCAACCGATGCCAATCAGCATTGGTCCAAGGAATATATGGCCTTGACAAACACCGCAGGGGACACTCGGCGGTCGGGGCCGCGGCCGTCACAGATCAAGCTGGCTTTGCGGTCCCAGCACGGTGTCTAGCCGTGCTCCCATGGCGTCGATTCTACGCTTTGCCTCGCAACTGGCAAGCGAATCGTCGTCTTCGGCGATTGCTTCGCCGGGGAGGGCCCGGGGGGCGGAGAGGTGTTCGTGGGCAATGTTGAGGGCTGCCATGACGGCGACCCGTTCGGCGATGGTGTTGCGGGTGCGCTGGGCGATGTCGCGCATACGCCCGTCCACCAGCTCCACGGCGGCGAGCAGGGCATCCCTTTCTTCCGGCAGGCAGGCCACGCGGTACTCGCGGCCCATGATCTTCACGTCCAGGTGATTCGTCTCACCGTCCACTTCAGGCGTCCTCCGGCAGTTTGCCCACCAGGGTTTCCAGGCGGTCGCGGGCGGTATTGATTTTCTGGCGCAGTGAAAGGCGCTCGGACTCCGCCGTGGCCAACTGGTTGCGCAGGACTTCGTTTTCGGCCCGCAGCCGGTGCACGACGGCGAGCACCTGCTCGATCTTGCCTTCCAGGGCATCCAGTTCACTATTCATGGGGCGCACTATAGGGGGAAAAACAAAATGCCGTCAAGGATTAAGCCCATGTTCTGCAAGTGGATTGTTCGGAGCCGTGGCGCTTTTTCCCAGCCCGGGCGGAAGGGCCGCTGCTATAATTACGGCCGTGTCAGGTGCCGCGGGAGGATCGTTCCGAACGCGGTTAAACGGGAAAGCGGTGCGTTCCGTCAGGGAACCATTCCGCTGCTGCCCCCGCAACGGTAAGCGAGTGCGGATTTGCCCTCACGCCACTGGGTTTCGGCCTGGGAAGGCGGCAAATCAAGACTCGCGAGCCCGGATACCGGCCTTGCACATTCAGCGAAGGGCCGCGGGGAGGCGGTACCGGGCTTTGCCCATTCTCTCTCGGCGCTTCATCCATCAGCCTCCGGCGCGCGGGGACGCACGCCGGCTAAGGGAGAATCATGAAAGTCCATCGCAAGCTCTGGGCGGCGCTCGTACCCGCCTTTTTCCTTCCTCCACTGCACGCTCAGCAGGAATCCCGTCTGGACCCGGTGGTGGTGACCGCCAGCCGGTTCAGCGAATCCGCCCTAGGGGCTGCAGCCAGCGTGCTGGTCGTCGGGCGGGACGAAATCCTCCGCTCGGGCGCCACGACGCTGCCGGACGTGCTGCGCCACGTCGCCGGCGTCGTCGTGCGCCCCCTCTATGGTTCCATCGGCGCCGACACGGCCCTGGACATGCGGGGTTTCGGCGACGGTGCCGCCCAGCGCACCCTGGTGCTGTTGAACGGCCAGCGCCTCAATCCTCTGGATTCCACCAGCGTCGATTGGGGTCTGGTGCCCCTGGACAGTATCGACCGCGTCGAGGTGATGAGCGGCAGCGCCGCGGTCCTCTACGGGGACAACGCGGTGGGGGGGGTGATCAACATCGTCACCGGCGCGGCCAGGGATGGCGGCAGCGTGGTGCTCGGCCTGGGCAGCCGGGACGGGCGGCAGTTCGCCGCCAATCTGTCCCGCCGCCTGGGCGAATTCGATCTGGCGCTTTCTGCCAATCATCAGGCCACGGACGGCTGGCGGCGCAACAATGTGCAGGAGCGCGACAACGCCAGCGGCCGCCTCGCCTACCGTTTCGGGCGCGGGGAAGCCTTCGTCGAACTTGGCTGGTCCAAGCTGGAGAGCGGGTTACCGGGGGTGCTCAGCGAGGCGCGCTACCGTGACGATCCCCGTCAGGCCGAGACCCTGGACAGTTTTGCCCAGCGCCGGGGCAATTTCGTGCGCCCTGGCGTCGACTGGCAGATTACGGACAGCTTGAGTCTGGCGGCCGAGTTGTCCCTGGCGGAAACGGCCAACGAGTCCTGGATTTCCAATTTCTTCTCCTACGACCGGCGGGAGACCGACACCCTCGCCTTTACCCCGCGCCTGCGCTGGCAGCATGGCCTGGGCGCGCTTTCCAGTACCACGACCTTGGGTGTCGATTTTTACGACGGCGAACTGGAGTCACATCGCTACGCCTCGCCCCATGGTGCGCTGAACAAGGTGGTGCGCATCGACCAGACGAGCCGCGGCGTCTATGTTCAGAATCGCACCGATCTCACCGGGTCGCTGACCCTGACCCTGGGCGCCCGCCACCAGTCCATCGATCAGACCGCCCGGGACAGCACCGGGCCGCGGCTCACCAACGACCACAGCGAGCGCATCGGCGAAGTGGGCCTGAGCTACAGACCCCTGGCCGGGCTGCGTCTGTTCACCCGTGCGGGGACCACCTTCCGCTTTGCCAATCTGGACGAACTCACCACCTTCACCGGCTTCATCAACCAGCGCCTGCGGCCGGAAACGGGCCGCTTCGTCGATGTCGGCGGGCAGTGGAGCGGCGCCGGTCATAGCCTCGCGCTCACCGCTTACTCGCTGAGCATGGAGGACGAAATCGCCTTCAACGCACTGACCTTCGAAAACGAGAACCTGGCCAAGACGCGGCACCGGGGCGTGGAAGCCAATGGCAAACTCGCGCTGGGCCACAACTGGCAATTGAGCGGCGGGGCGAACCTCCAGTCCGCGGTCTTCCGGGACGGGGTCGACCAAGGCAAGCGCATTCCCCTCGTGCCCCGCATCCAGGGTCATGCAGGGCTGCATTTCCTGCCTGCCCCTGGCTGGGATCTGGCCCTGCTGGCCGAGCACGTCGGCCAGCGCTACTACGGGGGAGACACCGCCAATGCACGCTCCCGCCTGCCTTCGTACACAGTGGCCGATTTCGTCGTGACCTGGCAGCGGGACAACTGGACCGCCCGGGCGCGAGTGCAGAACATTGGCGATCGACATTACGCGCCTACGGCCTACGATTTCGGCTTTGGCTCCAGTTACTATCCCGCCGATGGGCGAAGCTTCTTCGCCGACCTGCGCTATAGCTTCTGATCTTGCCCACCCGCCGCCGCGCTCTCCTGATCCTGCTTGGCCTCGCGTTTCTCGCGCTGGGCAGCCTCGGGGTGGCCCTGGCGGTGGGTTCCGTGGCGCTAGGGCCCGGAGAACTGGCTGCGCTGCTCGTCGGAGGCGAGGGGCCCGCCGCCGACATCGTCTGGCAATTGCGCCTACCTCGAGCGCTGGCCGGTTTTGCCTGCGGCGGGCTGCTGGCTCTGGCCGGTGCCCTGATGCAGAGTCTGCTGCGCAATCCCCTGGCTGATCCCTACGTCCTGGGGGTATCCGGTGGTGCGGGGGTGGGGGCCCTGGTGGCCATGCTGCTGGGGCTCTCCGCCGGCCTGGTGGATGCCCTGGCCTTTGCCGGCGCCCTGGCCGCCATGCTGGCGGTGTTCGGGATCGCCCACGGGGACGGCAGTTGGACCCAGACCCGGCTGCTCCTCACCGGGGTCATCGTTGCCGCCGGCTGCGGCGCCCTCATTTCCCTGCTGCTGGCGCTGGCGCCCGAAGCCAGCCTGCGTGGCATGCTGTTCTGGCTGATGGGCGACCTGAGTCCGGCGGGTGAATGGCAGATGCCCCTCCTCGTGCTTGGGTCGTGTCTGCTGCTCTGCCTGCCGCAGGCCCGGGAACTCAATCTTCTGGCCCGCGGGCTACTGGAGGCCCAGGCCCTGGGGGTTTCGGTAGGTCGTCTGCGCTTTCTGGTCTATTTCCTGGCCGCCATGGCCACCGCAACGGCCGTGACTACCGCCGGCGCCATAGGATTCGTCGGCCTTCTGGTGCCCCATGGGGTGCGCCTGTTGGCGGGGGGCGATCAGCGCTTGCTTCTGCCTGCTTCCGTCCTGGCGGGGGGAGCGCTGCTGGTGGCGGCCGATACCCTGGCCCGGACCGTAGTGGCGCCGCAGCAACTCCCGGTCGGCGTTCTGACCGCCCTCATCGGCGTCCCGGTCTTTCTCCTGGTGCTGGCGAGGCAGCCCCGGTGAGCGCGCCCCTGCTCGAAGCCCGTTCCCTCTGTGTCGCCGTGGCCGGCCGGACACTGGTACAGGGCCTCGACCTGGCGCTCGGGGCCGGAGAATGCCTAGCCATTCTGGGACGCAATGGGGCTGGCAAATCGACTCTGCTGTCGACCCTGGCGGGTTTGCGCCCCCCCCGGTCGGGGGAGGTGCTGCTGGGAGGAGAATCGACGACCCGACTCCCGCCGCGGGCTGCCGCGCTCCGCAGGGCCTGGCTCGGGCAGCAGCGGGGCGACCCCTTTGCCACCACGGTTCTCGAAACCGCCCTGACCGGACGCCATCCCCACCTGGGCCGCTGGGACTGGGAAAGCGAGGCGGATGCACAACTGGCCCGCGCCGCGCTGGCGGAGGTCGACCTGGCCGGTCTGGAGTCCCGCGGGGTGGATACCCTGTCGGGGGGCGAGCGGCAACGGCTGGCCATCGCCACCCTGCTGACCCAGGCGGCCCCCCTTTACCTTCTCGACGAGCCGCTTTCCCATCTCGATCTGTGCCATCAGGTGGCGATCCTCGGACTGTTCAAGGGCCTGGCGCGCGCCCGTGGCGTGGGGGTCGTCATGGTGCTGCACGACCCGGGCCTGGCCTACCGCTACTGCCAGCGCGCTCTGCTTTTGTACGGAGAAGGCGAGGCGGAATGCGGGCCGGTGGCCGACATGCTGACCGCGCATGGTCTGACCCGACTCTACCGGCAGCCCCTGCGCTGCGCCGATCTTGGCGGCGGGAGGGTCTTCGTCCCCGAGGAGGCGGGTGCCGTTTCGGGCTATCCTGACGCCTGTCTTTCAGAACGGCGGGGGTAATGATGGTACTGCCTGGAGATACCCTGCGCGGAGTCCACGCATGTTCCGGGGGTGCTCCGTGGGGCGCAGCGGACCATGACACGCAAAGGCGAACGGCGTTCTGGCGGGCGTTCGGGACTTGCCCTGTGTTGGAACAAGTTTCGGCATGAGACGCCATCCCGCCAGCTTCGTGATTCTGTGCGCTCTAGGGGTGCTCACGGCCCTTCCCGGGCTGGTGAGTCTGGCCGGCTTTGGCGCCACCCTGCAATCCATCCTGGAAGACCCCATGGCGGGACTTGCGCTGCTGGTTTCCGCTCTTGCCCTGATCGGTTCGGGGCTTTTTCCCTACTTCATCGCCCGCTTGATGCAGCGGGACAAAGACTGACTAGGGTGTGCTCCCAGTACCGGCAGTCCGTCGCTTACCGTGAACACGCCCTAAGCAGCGGTGGTGGGAAAAAAGCGCACCAGCACCGCGTCGTGGCGGGCGATGTGGTCCTGCAGCCAGTAGGACAGCAGGCGGTGCAGGCGGCGCACCAGATCGGCCGTCTGCAAGGGATCCAGGCTGGCGGTCAGTTCCTGGATGGTCAGGGCGATGGCCGCGTGGTCTTCCTTGTGCCGTTCGCAGAAATCCGGCGCGATGCGCGCGACGCCGTGGGACCGCATGAGGGTTTCCTCGGTGCGGAAGTGGTCCACCAGGTACATGAGCAGGTCACCGAGCAGGTTGCCCAGATCGGCGTGGCACTCGGATTGCATCCTGACCAGGCAATCGCGGCAACTGCAGCGGCTGTCGGGGATGCGGCACACCGTGTTTAAGCGGTCCACGCAGGCCAGGAGCAGGCTATGCTCGAGATCGATCTCGGCGTGGCCGGTGGGGCAGGGCAGGGCGGGGGCGACGATGTCGCGATCCATCTGGGGCGACGCGAACCGGAAAAAGGGGGGGTGCCGAAATTATAGTGCAGAAAGCCCCTAGCCCCACTATAGGTATTTTGGGCTATTAGCCTGCTCCACGGACTGCGCAACAAAATGGGATGAAGGATTTGCGCCGCTGGTGCCAAGCGAAGCGCTGATCCGGCGGGCCCGGCGGGGGACATGATAAAATCCGGCTCCTCTCTGCAAGTCCCCCTGGATCCCCATGTTTTCCGGCATTGTCGCCGCCGTCGGCCGTATTACCCAGCTCACCCCCCGGGAGGCGGGCTTTCGGCTGACCGTCGAGGCCGGCGGGCTGGATATCTCAGATGTCGCTCTCGGCGATTCCATTGCCCACAACGGCGTCTGCCTCACCGTGGTGGCCCGGGAAGGTGGGCAGTTCTGCGTCGATGTCTCGCCGGAAACCCTCGCCTGCACCGTGGGCCTCCACGCTCCCGGCCCGGTCAATCTGGAAAAGGCGCTGCGCCTCGCCGACGTGGTCGGCGGCCATCTGGTTTCCGGCCATGTCGATGGTGTTGGCGAAGTGCTGCGCTTCGACCCGGTGGGCGACAACCGCCTCCTGGAAATCCGGGCGCCGGAGGGTCTGGCCAAGTACATCGCCCGCAAGGGGTCAATCACCGTCGATGGAACCAGCCTCACCACCAACACGGTCAATGGAACGGACTTCACCATCAACCTAATCCCCCACACCCTGGAACGCACCACGCTCAACCGCCTGCAACCGGGCAGCAAGGTGAATCTGGAGGTGGACCTCATTGCCCGCTACTGCGAGCGACTGCTGAACCCGGAAAGCTGACATGGCTCCGATGCACCCCGCCATCTCCACCACCGACGAGATCGTCGCCGAATTGAAGGCCGGCCGCATGGTCGTCCTGGTGGACGAGGAAGACCGCGAAAACGAAGGCGACCTGGTCATGGCTGCCGAGCACATCACGCCGGAAGCGATCAATTTCATGGCCAAGTTCGGCCGCGGACTGATCTGCCTGACCCTCACCCTGGCCCGCTGCAAAAAACTGGGCCTGACCCAGATGGCGCGCAACAACGGCACCGTGTACGGTACCGCCTTCACCGTGTCCATCGAGGCCGCCGAGGGAGTCACCACGGGCATTTCCGCCGCCGACCGGGCCCGTACCATCCAGGTGGCCGTGGCCAAGAACGCCACCGCCGACGACATCGTCCAGCCCGGCCACGTCTTTCCCATCACCGCCCGGGAAGGCGGCGTGCTGGTGCGTGCCGGCCATACCGAGGCGGGCTGCGACCTGGCCGGTTTGGCAGGCCTGGAGCCGGCGTCCGTCATCTGCGAGATCATGAATGACGACGGCACCATGGCGCGCCTGCCCGAACTGCTGGAGTTTGCCCGGCAGCACGGCCTCAAGATCGGCACCATTTCCGACCTCATCCACTATCGGGCTGCGTCCGAGAAGTTGGTGGAGCGGGTCACGGCCAAGCCCATCCAGACTCCCCATGGGGAATTCGTCCTCCACGCCTACGTGGACCGGGCCTCCGGCGCCACCCATCTGGCCCTGGTCAAAGGCACCATCCCGGCCGGGGAGGAAACCCTGGTTCGGGTGCACGAGCCCCTGTCGGTCCTCGATTTCCTCGATCCGGGCAGCAAACGACAGTCCTTTTCCATCGACCAGGCCCAGGCCGCCCTGGCGCAAAGGGGCCATGGCGTCATCGTTCTCATGCACCGACCGGAAGACGGCGAGGCCCTGCTCAGCCGCCTCACCGGAAACGCCCCCAAGGGTCAGGCGAAGTGGGATCCTCGCACCTATGGCATCGGCGCCCAGATCCTGCGCGACCTGGGTGTGACCAAGATGCGCTTGCTCTCCAGCCCGCGCCGCATGCCCTCCATGACCGGCTTCGACCTCGAAGTTACAGGATTCGTCACCTGCCCCTCGGAACTGAACTAATGCCCCGCTTCGACAAGCTCTACGAATACGACACCAACCTCAAGGGCGCCGGTCTCAAAGTCGGCATCTGCATGAGCCGCTTCAATCAGGACGTGGGCGAGGGACTGCTCTCGGCCTGCGTGGCCGAGTTGAAGCGCCTGGGGGTGGCCGATACCGACATGGCCATTGCCACCGTGCCGGGTGCACTGGAAATCCCTCTGGTGTTGCAGACCATGGCCCAGAGCGGCAGATACGACGCCCTCATCGCCCTGGGGGCGGTCATTCGCGGCGAGACCTACCACTTTGAGGTGGTGTCCAACGACGCCTGCCGGGCGGTGATGGAGGTGCAACTCGACACCGGCGTACCAGTGGCCAACGGCATTCTTACCTGCGAAAACGACGACCAGGCCCTGGCGCGCATGCAACCCAAGGGCAGTGATTGCGCCCAGGCCGCCGTCGAGATGGCCAATCTTCTGAAAGCCCTCACCGATGACCGCTAAGCCCCAGGAATCCGGCACCGCCAAGGCGCCCGCCAAGTCCGCCCGCCGCCGGGCACGGGAATTCGCCCTGCAGGGCCTCTACCAGTGGCGGGTCGGCGGTCAGGACGAAGCCGCTATCGAAGCCCATCTGCCGGAGCTCGAAGGCTTCGAGAGAGCCGACAAGGTTTTCTGCCAGAAACTCGTGCGGGGAGTCCTCGCGCAGCGGGAAACCCTAGCCGGCCAGATCGGCGCCCACATCGACCGCGGCTTCGACGAGCTTTCCCCCGTCGAGGCTTCGGTCCTGCTCATCGGCGCCTTCGAGCTGAATCACCACCCGGAAACGCCCTACCGCGTCATCATCAACGAGGCCATCGAACTGGCCAAGGCCTTCGGCGGCACCGACGGCCACAAGTACGTGAACGGAGTTCTGGACAAGCTGGCCGCCGACCTGCGGACGGTCGAAATCGAAGCCAAGAAGCCTCGCCGCTGAGCGCCCGTGAAAATTCCCTTCGCCCCCGCTCACCTGACCCAAGTGCGCCCGCTCGGGCGCGCCCCAGGAATCCCCAGGCACTGAAGGGGACGGCGTGTCCGAATTCGCCCTCATCGACCGCTACTTCACGCGGCCCACGCCGGGGGCCGTCCTCGGCCCCGGTGACGACTGCGCCCTGCTGGCCCCGACCCCGGGCATGGAACTGGCCGTCACAACCGACATGCTGGTGGCCGGCACCCATTTCTTCCCCGATACCGACCCCCGCAACCTGGGTTGGAAGGCTCTGGCGGTCAACGTCTCCGACTTGGCCGCCATGGGCGCCCTGCCGCGCTGGGCGACCCTGGCCGGCAGCCTGCCCGCTGCCGACGAGGCCTGGATCGCCGCCTTCGCCGAGGGTTTCTTTGCCTGTGCCAGGGCTTTCGGCGTCGATGTGGTGGGCGGCGACACTACCCGCGGCCCGCTCAGTCTCTGCATCACCGCCCTGGGCGAGGTACCTCCCTGCCAGGCCCTGCGCCGGGGTGGCGCCCGCCTCCACGACGACATCTGGGTCTCCGGCCGGCCGGGTCTGGCTGGCCTCGGCCTCGCCCACCTGAAGGGCAAGGCGGAACTCCCCGAGCCCTGGCGCCGGCTGTGCCTCGCTGCCCTGGAAAAGCCCCAGCCCCGCGTGAGCCTGGGTCTGGCGCTGCGCGGCATCGCCAGTGCCGCCATCGATGTTTCCGACGGCCTCCTGGCCGATCTGCGCCATATTGCCGAGCGTTCGGGTCTGGCCGCCGCGGTGCGCCTCGTCCAGCTGCCCCACCTGCCCAAGGGGCAGACGCCAGACGCCATCCCCCGGGCCCTGGCCCTGGACGCTCAACTGGCGGGGGGCGACGACTACGAACTGTGCTTCACCGCCCCGACCGACCAGAGACTGGCCATTGGCAAGATCGCCGCCGACCTGGAACTGCCCCTGTGGTGCATCGGCGAAATGCAGGCCGGCCCGGCGGGCGGCGTGACCGTCTTCGACCCGGATGGTCAACCCATCGCCTTTGACCATCAGGGCTACGACCACTTTCCGAGCGCCTGAGATATGGCCGACACCCCGCCCAGCCTGCGCTTCCTCTTCGCCCACCCGGCCCACTTCATCGCCTGCGGCTGCGGCAGCGGCCTCTCCCAGTGGGCGCCCGGCACTGTCGGAACGCTCTTCGCCTGGCTCAGTTTCGTCCTCTTTCGCCCCTATTGCAGCGAAGTGCAGTTGGGAATCGCCTTCGTGCTCGCCTACGTAGTCGGTTTCTGGGCCATCGACACTGCCGGCCGCAGCCTGGGCGATCCCGACCACGGCAGCATCGTGTGGGATGAGATCGTTCCCTTCTGGATCGTGCTGCTGCTGACGCCGACCGGGATACTGTGGCAGGCAGTCGCCTTCGCCCTCTTTCGCTTCTTCGACATCGTCAAGCCCCAGCCGGCCAGGTACTTCGATCAGCACGTCAAGAACGGTTTCGGCGTTATGGCCGACGATGCCGTGGCGGCAGGATATACCTTGCTGGTTGTCGCGGCACTGAAAGCGCTGCTGGGGTAATTCGCGGCTGAACGGGGACCAGGACCGAAAAATGCCGCCGCCTATGCACTTATATGCATGGGTTGTCGCGACCAAGGCGCAAGGTGTTTAGAAAAGACGACTTGAAACCCTGATCTAATCATGGGATTAGGCACTGCCAGGGTTGCTGCGAAATTTGACAGATGCTCCAGGGTTGAGCATTCTGCTCGCAGCGCTCAACCCCTGCCGCTGCCGTTCTAATGGGGGAAAAACTGCACCTGAGCGC
>SSTB01000176.1:2500-3658 GCA_009469665.1 Azonexaceae bacterium
TCCCCACGGCTTATCGCAGCGTAGCACGTCCTTCGTCGCCTCTCAGCGCCAAGGCATCCACCGAACACCCTTAAGGCACTTGATTGCTCTCATTATCAATGTCCACACACTCGGCAGAATGTATGCCGCACATCTGTTTGGGATCGAGATCCCGAACGCGCACCCTCGATGAATGCTCAGTTGCGGCCGGACATTGACTAGAAAGACCAGCTTGCTTCGTAAGATCGTTCCGATAGCCAGGCGGTCAAGCTTGGCTAAAAGGATCATTTTACAACTCGCCATCTGCCTCACGGCTGAAAGCAAGCGCCGAAAATGATCCGGAGATAATGAAGAATCGCGCAACTGTTCATGCACGATCCAACTCGGATCGATCTCCTCTTTACGATGTCAGAAATCACGCAATCGATGCTCTTGGTGAGAGCAATTGATTGCGGAAGTGATGTTTCGCGGACGACGGTCAAGGTGTAGGCGATCAAACCATCTGGTGGAGCCAGACGGGATCGAACCGACGACCTCATGCTTGCAAAGCACGCGCTCTCCCAGCTGAGCTATGGCCCCGTAACCAGAAGACGAATGCCACGCTCGATGAAAGTGGTGGGCCTGGGAAGACTTGAACTTCCGACCTCACGCTTATCAAGCGCGCGCTCTAACCAACTGAGCTACAAGCCCCTAACGCTTATCCTGTGAAGGACTAGGGATCTTGCTCGCGTGCGATCGGCGCCAAGCGCCAACGCACAGCGCAGCCCCTGGCGCGTGTTCGTCCGCGAAGAAAGAGAAACGAAGACGGCGAAATCCCGCCAATGGAGCTCAACAATCCTGAAACTGTTGGCCCCTGAATGTTTCTAAAACGGTTCGATAGCGAGCGTGAGCTCTCTGAAGAACCATCCTTAGAAAGGAGGTGATCCAGCCGCAGGTTCCCCTACGGCTACCTTGTTACGACTTCACCCCAGTCGCTGACCCTACCGTGGCCGGCTGCCCCCTTTCGGTTAGCGCACCGTCTTCAGGTAAAACCAACTCCCATGGTGTGACGGGCGGTGTGTACAAGGCCCGGGAACGTATTCACCGTGGCATGCTGATCCACGATTACTAGCGATTCCAACTTCATGGGCTCGAGTTGCAGAGCCCAATCCGAACTGAGACGGCTTTTTGAGATTTGCT
>SSTB01000177.1 GCA_009469665.1 Azonexaceae bacterium
AGTTGGCGCCGATGATGGCTTCGCCGGTGACGACGCCGTGGTAGGCAGTGATGCCGCGGCCTTCGATGGTGGGGGTGGTGGTGAGCAGCATGGCGATTCCTCGGGGGGTCAGAAGGGGAGTTGGACGCCCGGCCAGACGGCTGTGATGGCCCGGCGGAAGCCGGCCTGGATGCGCTCCAGGGCGGCCGGGGTGTCGGCCTCGAAGCGCAGGACAACGACCGGCGTCGTGTTCGACGGCCGGGCCAGGCCGAAGCCGTCGGGGTATTCGACCCGCACGCCGTCGATGGTGATGATTTCGCTGGCCCCCTCGAACTTGCCGGCGGCCTTGAGCTTGTCGATGAGGGCGAAGGGTTCGCCCTCGGCCATCTTGATGTTGAGTTCCGGGGTGCTGGGGGAGTTGGGCAGGGCCTTGAGCACCGGGTTTCCGTTGGCGGCCCGGGCGAGGATTTCGAGGAGCCGTGCCCCCGTGTAGAGGCCGTCGTCGAAGCCATACCAGCGTTCCTTGAAGAAGGTGTGGCCGCTCATTTCGCCGGCGAGCGGGGCGCCGGTTTCCCTGAGCTTCTTCTTCACCAAGGCGTGGCCGGTGTTCCACATGAGGGGCGTGCCGCCGTGCTGACGTATCCAGGGGGCGAGCAGGCGCGTGCATTTCACGTCGTAAATGATCTGCCCACCCGGGACACGGGAGAGCACGTCGGCGGCGAAGAGCATGAGCTGGCGGTCGGGGTAGATGATTTCGCCATCCTTGGTCACCACTCCCAGGCGGTCGCCGTCGCCGTCGAAGGCGATGCCGATTTCGGCGTCGGTGGTTTTCAGCGCGTGGATGACGTCCTCCAGGTTCTCGGGTTTGGAGGGGTCCGGGTGGTGGTTGGGGAAGTTGCCGTCCACCTCGCAGAAGAGGGGCACGATGTCGCAACCGAGGCGCTGGAAGAGTTCCGGCGCCACGGCGCCGGCAACGCCGTTGCCGCAATCCATGACGATTTTCATGGGCCGGGCGAGCTTCACGTCGCCGACGATGCGCTCGATGTAGGCGCTTTTTACGTCGGCGCTGCGTTTCTGCCCCTGGCCGGTGCGCAGGCGGCCTTCCTCGCTGCGCCGTTTGAGGTCCTGGATGGCGTCCAGGGCCAGGGTCTCCCCGCCGACAACCATCTTCAGGCCGTTGTAGTCCGGCGGGTTGTGGCTGCCGGTGACCGAGACGCAGGAATTGCAGCCCAGTTCGTAGGCGGCGAAGTAGGTGACCGGGGTGGGCACGCAGCCCACGTCGATGGCGTCGATGCCGGCGGCGCAGATGCCGTCCATCAGGGCGCCCGCCAGTTCGGGGCCGGAGAGGCGGCCGTCGCGGCCGACTGCGATGGCGGTCTGGCCCTTTTCGGCGGCCAGGGAGCCGAGGGCGTGGCCGATGCGGCGCACCACGTCAGCGGTGAGGGATTTGCCGACGATGCCGCGGATGTCGTAGGCCTTGAAGATTTCGGCGGGCAGGGAAGCGGGTGCGTTGCTCATGGCGTTCTCGTTATGACGTTGCGGAATTGAAGAAGTGTAAGAGCCTTTGGGGCAGCCAGTCCAGATGACCGGGGAAGGCGCCGCTGACGAAACCGACGTGGCCGCCGGCAGCGGGCTGCTCGAGGATGACACCGGGTCCGACTTCGCCCGGGCCGGGCAGGTAGCGGGCGGGCAGGAATGGATCGTTGCGTGCATTCAGCACCAGGGCTGGAATACGAATATGGGCCAGCCAGGGCTTGCTGGAGCAGCGTGCCCAGTAGTCATCTGCGCCGGCGAAACCGTGCAGGGGGCCGGTGACGGCGTCGTCGAACTGATGGAGATTGCGGGCGGCTTCCATGCGCAGGGCGTCGAAGATGCCGGGGAATTGTTGCAGACGTTGGCGGGAGACGGCTTTGAGCGTGTTCAGGAAGTGGCGGGTATAGACACGGTTGAAGCCCCGGGCCAGGTGGTGGCCGCAGGCGGCGAGGTCGAGGGGGGCGCAGACGGCGGCGATGGCTTGCACGTGGTGGGCGGCGTCGACGCCGCGTTCTCCGGCCCATTTGAGCAGCGCGTTGCCCCCCAGGGAAACGCCGGCGGCGAAGAGCGGACGGCCGCCGTTTTCTGCGCCGAGCCGGGCGAGAATCCAGTCAATTTCTTCGGAATCGCCGGAATGGTAGGCTCGCGGCCGGCGATTGAGCTCGCCGGAGCAGCCGCGGAAGTGGGGCAGGGCCAGTCGCCAGCGGGACGCCCTGCAGACGTGGGCGAGCGCGGCGGCATAGGGGCTGCGGGAACTGCCTTCCAGGCCGTGGAAAAGCACCAGCAGTGGGCGGTCGGGCGGGCCGTCCAGGCGGTCCACGTCAACGAAGTCGTCGTCCGGGGTGGCCCAGCGCTCGCGCCGAGTGAGGGGCAAAGGAGGGCGGATGGCCCGGGGCCACAGGGTCTGGGCGTGGCCGCCCGGCAGCCAGGCGGGAGCGGCGTAGGGGGTCAATGCAGGGTGTGCGAACCCGCTTCCTGGACCTGCGCCTGGGCCAGGGCCTGGTCGTCCCCGGCGGCAGAGGCATGGCGGGCGACCAGGCGCCAGCCGTGGGCGCCGCGGGTATAGACGTGGGTGACGTGCAGAGTGCCCTGGGCTTCCGGATTGTCGCCCAGGTACAGGGTTTCGGTCAGGTGATGCACGGCGAGAACCATCCCCTGCCAGTGGTGGCGCAACTCGGTGCGCACGCGCAGCCGGCTGTTGGCCAGGATTTGCCGCCAGCTTTCGCGGATGAGCGGCAGTTCCGCGATGCGGGCGCCAGTGGGGTGGACGCAGACCACGTCCTCGTCTTCGGCCCAGGTGAGGATGAAACTGTCCAGATCACTCCGGGCAAGGGATTCATAAAAGGCGGTTTCCACGTCTTCCGGGCTGGGGAAATGGTTGGGCTTGGTCATGGGGACAGGTGGGCGAGACAGGCGGCGAGGATGCGGTCCGGTTCGAGGCGCTGGAGGCAGTCCAGGTGGCCCAGGGGACATTGGCGCTTGAAGCAGGGGCTGCACGACAGCCCGAGGCTGACAATGGTAGCGCGTTCGCTCAGGGGCGGGGTGAAACCGGGGGAAGACGAACCGTAGAGCGCCACCAGCGGGCGATCCAGTGCGGCGGCGACGTGCATGAGGCCGGAATCGTTGCACACCACGAGTTCCGAGAGGGCTAGGAGGTCGATGGCCTGGTCCAGCCCCGTGGTTCCGCAGAGATTGCGGCAGGCGCCCGCCGCCTGGGCGACGATGGCGTCGCCCACCGCCTTGTCCTTGCCCGAGCCGAAGAGCCAGACGGTATGGCCGCGGGCCGCGAGATCCCGGGCCAGACGGGCGAAGTGGGCCTCGGGCCAGCGTTTGGCAGGGCCGTATTCGGCGCCGGGGCAGAAGGCCACGAGGCGGGTGGGCGGTACGAGGCCCAGGGACGCTAGGGCTTCCGCCTGCTGAGTCGGGGAAGAGAGCAGCAGGGGCGGCCCGATGGGGCGGGGCAGGGGGGCGCCGGGGGACTCGGCGAGCTGGGCGAAGCGCTCCACCATGAGGGGCAGGGCGGCCTTGTCCAGGCGGTGGCGGCGGTTGATGAGGCCGTAGCGCGATTCACCGATGAAGCCCACACGCTCCGGGATGCCCGCCAGGAAAGGGACCAGGGCCGACTTGAGCGAATTGGGCAGGACGTAGGCCCGGTCGTAGTGGCGCTCCTTCAGGCTGCGGGCCAGGCGCCAGCGGGCCTTGAGGGAAGTCTCGCCGTGCCCGAAGGGGCTGTCGACGATGGCGGCGATTTCCGGCATGCGCCGTAGAACCGGGGCCACCCATCGGGGCGCCAGGGCGTCCAGTTGCAGGCCGGGCGTTGCTTGCAGCAGCCGCCGGAAGAGCGGCTGGGCCATCACCGCATCGCCGATCCAGGAAGGCGCGACCACCAGCGCGCGGGGCGCGGGAGTGGGGTGAGCGGTGAGCGGTGGGGCGGGCGGGGGAGGGGCGGCCAAGATGGCTAACCGGAAGAAAGGCTTTTACACCTCGCCCTTCAGTCCCCGCTCAATGATGTCCCTTGGGCAGTTCGCCCTTGAAGACGTACCTGGTGCTGCAATAGGGGCAGACCACTTCGCCGGTCTTGGTGGCATCCAGGAAGACGCGGGGATGCTGGCACCACAGCGGCGAACTGGGTTGCGGGCAGTGCAGGGGCAGGTCGTGGGCGTCGATGTCGACGGTGCGGGTGTTGTCGGCCATGGTGGTTTCTCCCTGGGTCGGTTTAGACGTGGGCCAGCCAGCCGCCGTGTTCGGCGGAGCGGCCATAGACCACGTCGAAATACTTGGCTTGCAGGCGGCCGGTGATCGGGCCGCGGCGGCCGATGCCGATCTGGCGGCCATCGAGTTCCCGAATCGGGGTCACTTCGGCGGCGGTGCCGGTGAAGAAGGCTTCGTCGGCCGCGTAGACCTCGTCGCGGGTGATGCGCTTTTCCAGCACCGGAATGCCCATCTCCTCGGCCAGTTGCAGCACCGTGGCGCGGGTGATGCCTTCCAGACAGGACGTGAGGTCCGGCGTGTAAAGCTTGCCCTTCTTGACGATGAAGAGGTTCTCGCCGGCACCCTCGGCCACGTAGCCTTCCGGGTCCAGCAGCATGGCTTCGTCGTAGCCGTCGTTGGTGGCTTCGTTGTTGGCCAGGATGGAATTGATGTAATGGCCGCAGGCCTTGGCGCGCACCATGCTGATATTGACGTGGTGCCGGGTGAAGCTGGAAGTCTTGACGCGAATGCCGCGCTCCAGGCCTTCTTCTCCCAGGTAGGCACCCCAGGGCCAGGCGGCGATGGCGATATGCACCTTGGCGCCCTTGGGGGAGACGCCCAGCTTTTCAGAGCCGTAGAAGGCCAAGGGGCGCAGGTAGCCGGATTCCAGCTTGTTGGCGCGGATGACTTCCTTCTGGGCCTCGTTGATGGTGGCTTTGTCGAAGGGCATGGCCATCTGGAAGATGTGGGCCGAGTTGAACAGGCGGTCGGTGTGATCTTCCAGGCGGAAGATGGCGGTGCCGGACTCGGTCTTGTAGGCGCGCACACCTTCGAAGACGCCCATGCCGTAATGCAGGGAATGGGTAAGGACATGGGTGGTGGCGTCCCGCCAGGGCACCAGCTTGCCGTCGTACCAGATGAATCCGTCGCGATCCGCCATGGACATTTTGGGTGTCTCCGTCTTGCTGCCGAAAGCCCGACATTCTAGCCGATTTCCTCGGGTAAAATCGCCGCTTTGGCCCCTGGCGGCGAGCGTTAAACGAGCAGGATCTTGAGCGAAAAGAACGTCTGGAAACCCAATGTGACCGTGGCCGCCGTGGTGCAGCGCGACGGCCGCTTCCTCCTGGTGGAGGAGGAAACCGAGGCTGGCCTGGCCTTCAACCAGCCGGCGGGCCACCTGGAAAGGGGTGAGGCCCTCGTCAATGCCGTCGCCCGGGAAGCCCTGGAAGAAACGGCCTATCACTTCCGTCCCACCCATCTGGTCGGGATCTACACCTGGCGCCACCCCACCCGGGATATCACCTACCTGCGCTTCGCTTTTGGCGGCGACTTGGTGGGTTGGGAGGCGGATCGGCCCCTGGATGCCGGCATCGTTGCCGCCCATTGGCTGTCGCCCGAGGAAATCCGGCGCGAAGCGGGCCGCCACCGCAGTCCCCTGGTGCTGCGCTGTATCGAGGATTGTCTGGCCGGGTGTGCATATCCGCTGGAAATCCTTACCCACTACGGATGATTCCGCGCCTCTTGCTGCTCTTTGCCCTGGCAGGACCGGCCCTTGCCGAGCAGCGGGTCGCGGTCTGCTACAACTGGGATTGCGCGGCCCAGGCCGAGGTGGTGTTCGACGATTACCAGTGGCTCGAAGCCACGCGCCTCCTGGCCCTGGCGAACAATGCGGCAGGGGAGCGCGCCCTGCTCGCCCAGTCCCTGGGCAGGCTGTATCGCTGGGCCGGCGAGCAGACGCCCATCCGCCACGACCTCGCCGGCAACGGCGCCGACGGAGACCTGGACGGGCGCATGGACTGTATCGACCATTCGACCACCACGACCCGCCTGCTGCGCCTCCTGGAGGCTTACGGTGCCCTGCACTGGCACCGGGTTGGGGAACCCGCAAGGCGGACCCACTACCTAGTGGCGCAGCATTTTGCCGCGGTGATCGAGGAGCAGGCGAGCGGCGAGTCCTACGCCGTGGATAGCTGGTTTGTGGATAACGGGCAGCCGGTGGTCATCCTGCCGCTGGCCGCCTGGATGGAAGGAGAAGGTTCCAGTGTCGAGTAAAACCGTGGTCGTCGGGCTCTCCGGCGGTGTCGATTCCTCCGTGGCGGCGCTGCTCTTGAAGCGCCAGGGCTGGAAAGTCATTGGTCTGTTCATGAAAAACTGGGAGGACGACGACAGCGAGGAGTACTGCTCGTCCCGCCAGGACCTCATCGACGTCATGAGTGTCGCCGACCGTATCGGCATCGACGTGGAAGTGGTCAATTTTTCCGTCGAGTACCGGGAGCGGGTGTTCGCTGAATTCCTCCGGGAGTACCAGGCAGGGCGCACGCCCAACCCGGATATTCTGTGTAATTCGGAAATCAAGTTCCGTGCTTTCCTCGACCATGCCCTCGCCCTGGGGGCCGACCGGATCGCCACCGGCCATTACGCCGGGGTAAGGGAATTCGACGGCAGGTTCCAGCTCTTGAAGGCCGAGGACGGCAGCAAGGATCAGAGCTATTTCCTTTACCGCTTGAATCAGGGGCAACTCTCGAAGACCCTATTTCCTCTCGCGGCGCTCTACAAGCGCGAGGTGCGCAGGATCGCCGAGGCCGAGGGCCTGCACGTCGCCGCCAAGAAGGACTCCACCGGCATCTGCTTCATCGGTGAACGGCCCTTCAAGGAATTCCTCATGCGCTACCTGCCGCCGCAGAAGGGCGAAATCCGCCGCCTCGACGACGGCAAGGTGCTGGGGGAACACGACGGTCTCATGTACCACACCCTGGGGCAGCGTAAAGGGCTGCTGATCGGCGGCGTCAAGGAAAAGGGCCAGCCTGGCGGTGGCGACCACGACGCCTGGTTCGTCGCCGGCAAGGACATGGAGAAGAACGTCCTCTACGTCGTCCAGGGCCACGAGCACCCCGCCCTCTACCGGGACGTCCTGGTGGCGGAGCAGCTTTCCTGGGTCTCCGGCCAGGCGCCCCACACCCATTGGGTTTACACCGCCAAGCCTCGCTATCGCACGGCCGACCAGCCCTGTGAAGTGGAGCGGGTCGATGGCGAAGGCGCCGAAATTCGTTTTGCCGAGCCCCAGTGGGCGCTGACTCCCGGTCAGTCGGTGGTGCTCTACGAATCTCGCGTCTGCCTGGGGGGCGGCGTCATTCGCTGAGTGCCGGGAAAAATCCGTTCGCCTCCGCGCGTCATGCCCGGCGGTGTCCGAATGTTTCACGATCGCTGACCGCTGCGCAGGTTTATGGCAAGATCATTGCTCGCCAAGCCAGCGCTCTCCATGTCCGAAAACGGTTCAGAAATCCTGCAAGCCCTGATCTCCCGCGTCGCCCTCGGTGATCAGGGCGCCTTGCGCGTGCTCTACGAGCGCACGTCGGCGCATCTGTTCGGGGTCATCCTCCGTATCTCCCGGCGGCAGGATCTCGCCGAGGAGCTGTTGCAGGAGACTTACGTGAGCGCATGGCACAACGCCGCCGGGTACAGCGCCAGCCAGGGGCAGCCGATGACCTGGCTGATCAGCATCGCCCGCAACAAGGCTCTAGATCAGGTACGCAGCGCTCCCGCCCGGCGCGAGACCGAACTGCCGCGGGACGAGGACGGGCTGGAGCGCGACATCCCCGACGACGGCCACGACCCTCTCACCTTGCTGGAAAGCGCCGGCGACACCCTGGCCATCCGCCAGTGCCTGGAATCCGCCGATGCCCGCCACCGCCAGAGCCTGGCCCTGGCCTACTACCACGGCCTTTCCCACAGTGAAGTGGCGGAACGCATGGCAGCGCCTCTGGGCACCGTCAAAGCGTGGGTGCGGCGCGGTCTGGAATCCCTGAAACGCTGCCTGGAGGCCGGCGGCCTCCAGGGCGCCGACTCGGCATGAACTACGACCGCCCCCCGCTCCTCGACCATCTGGCGTCCCAGTATGCCCTGGGCACCCTCGCTCCCCGGGCACGCCATCGCTTCCGGCGCCATCTGCTGCGCAGCCTGCCGGCGCGGAACGCGCTGGAGGCCTGGGAGCGGCGCCTCGGGGGGCTGGCCGTTGCCGTGCCGCCGGTCGCCCCGCCCGAGAGCGTATGGCCGGGCATCGCCCGCCGTCTGCCGGGGGCGCGTCAACCCGAACAAGCCGGCCGGCCGGCCCCGCGCAGCCGTTGGCTGGCCTGGGCCAGTCCCCTGCTGGGGGTGGCCTTCGGCCTCGTCGCCAGCATCGCCCTGGTGGTGCACATGCCGGAACGTTTCGTCGGCCTCGATCAACTCGCCCAGCGCGAGCAATCCCTGCCGCAAAGCTATATCGGCCTGCTCCTCGACGCCGAGGGCCGGCCGACGGTGCTGGCCAGCGCGACGCGCCACGGCCGGCGCCTGACCTTCAAAGTGCTTCGCCCGGTGGAACTGCCAGCCGGCCGGGTCCTGCAATTGTGGGGCCTGCCCCGGGACAAGGCGGGCACGGCCCTGCCGCCCATTCCCCTGGGTCTGGTTCCTGCCAAGGGGGCCGGCGCGGTGATGCTCGACGACACGGCAGAACGTCTGCTCGCCAACGTTGCCCAACTCGCGGTGACGGTGCAGGACGCCCCGGCCCGGCCCGGCGATGCGCCCGGTGAGTTCCTGCTGAAGGGTCATTGCGTCAAACTCTGGTGACCCTGCATCCGATCCGCGGGCACCCCCGTAAGTGGGGCCACGGGATAGATAAACCCCGTTCATCCTCAACCGAACAGGAGATCACCATGAAGCGCATCGTCATCGCCACCGCCCTTGTCGCCCTCGCCGGCCTGGTCCAGGCCAACCCCACCGTCGAGAAGGACGGCGTTCTGACTAACAAGGAAGGCCGCACGCTCTACACCTTCGACAAGGACTCCAGCGGCAAGAGTAATTGCAGCGGAGGCTGCGCGGCGGCCTGGCCCCCCTTCGCGGTGGCCAATCCGGCCCTGGCCGGTGGCGATTTCAG
>SSTB01000019.1 GCA_009469665.1 Azonexaceae bacterium
AACTGGTTGTCGGTCTGATAAGCGTTGTGCTCCCACAGCCCTTGCGGTTGAACTGTCATCCTCACGTTGTCGGCTTTGGATTCAGTCGTGACGCTAGTGACCGGAGTTGCAAAATCGACCACGTCCAGCTTGCGCCGCAAATGATCGGGGACACTGGTCTTGAGAAAATCGACCACCAGATTGGAGCCTTGTTGGCGGATGTCGATTCCGGTGCCGGCGTCGCTCAGGTCGACGATGATGCGAGCCTCTCCGTCCTTGCCGCGGCGGAAAGTGATATCGCGGATAGCGTGCTTGCTCCCAACCAGGCTTTCCTCGGCGAACCGCGTCGTTTGATGCCCGCTCGAATCGACCACCCGTACCACCGGGGAAAGAGTGACGAGCAGCGACTTGCCCTCCACCCGAGTGGAGTAGTTCATGTTGCGGACCAGATTGAGGACCAAGCGGGTTCTATCGCCAGCCTGGACAACGTTGAGGCTCTTAAGGTCGCCTTCATTGACGGCTTGAGCGTTGCGCCCCAGGCCGTTCGTGGTGGAAGGGAAATCGAAAGCGATGCGGACGGGGTTGGCGACGGCGAATCCGGCCGGCGGTGCCGTCAGGGATTCCTTGAGGTCGACCTTCACCATGATCTCGCCACCCTGCTGGGCAACGGTAAGCCCTTCGATGCTGTTCTGCTCGGCAGCAGCAGGCCCCAGGATGGCAAGGCACGTAGCGGCGATCGCGGCCGCGAACCATTTATTGAATTTCATTTCTTGCTTCCCTCCTTGGCCTGCAGGTAGAGGGAACTTTCGCGTTCGCTCCAGTCACCCGCAGCATCTTGAATCAATTCACGCAGTTTGACTTCCTTGTCGGAAATTTGTGTCACCACGCCAAAATCCAATCCGATGTACTCCCCGACCCTGACCTGCTTGACGTTGGTATCGGCCTGAATTACCGCCATCGGCTGTTTGTTGACGTTGAGATAGCCAATCATGCGCATAGACTCCAGGGGATATTTCTCGAGAACGCTATTGCGCAATTCCCGTGCCTCGAAATCAGGCTGCAGCCCACCTTTACCAGCCCCGGCACCACGCTTTGAATCCGGCTCTATCTTCGCAGACTTGAACGGATCCAGGAGGTCGTTCACCGAGTACGGAACGGGTTCGTAGGGCTGGGCCGGTGGCAACTTGGCAATGCTCGGCCGCATATCTTTGGTGTTCTCGGCCATCCACTGCCGCAAATCTTCGTGATCGCTGGAGCAGCCAGCCGCGATGAGAACACTCAGGACTAAGGTCGCTCGCTTCACTTCTTGGCTCCCTGGGCAGCCTTCTTCTGCTTGGCCACTTCAGCTTCATCGAGATAGCGGAAGGTCTTGGTGACGGCATCGAGGACAAGTTGCCCGCCCGGACCATTAACAATCGAGATGTTATTAAGGGTCACGATCCGCGGGAGTTTTGCGATATCCGCCGCGAAGGCGCCAAAATCGTGGTAGCTGCCATAGATTTTGACGACGATGGGCAGTTCCGCATAAAAATCTTTCATCTGCTCCTGTCCGGGTTTGAACAGCTCGAACTGAAGCCCACGCCCCAATCCGGCCTGATTCACTTCGATCAAGAGCGCATCGATTTCTGACTTGTTGGGGAGCTGTTTGAGCAAAGCGCCGAAAGAGCGGTCGATTTCGGCCAACTGCTGAACATAGAGGTCGAGATTGACCGCCTGGCGCTTCTTGTCCAGATACTGCTGTTTCAGTTGCTCCTCTTCTTGGCGCTTCCCCTCCAGTGCCGACAACTGGTCGTTCCAGAGCAAGCCCCAACCAGCGGCCAATATCACGACAAAGAGACTGAAGAGGATCGCAATCTTGGGTGCCAGTGGCCAAGATCCCGGATCGTTGGGATTGAGATTGCGAAAATCATCGATCAGTGACCGAAAGTCGAAACCCTTCAGTCCAGCAACAATGTTGGCGGCTTTGTTCATTTCTGATCCTTTCCGCCACTACTACCTGTCTTCGCGCCAGCCTTGCCCGAATCTTCTGCCTTAGGTCGGGTCAGATAGACGTTCATGTTGAACTCGTTGAGCCGACGTTTGTCCACGGTGACTGCCTTGATTTCCAACAACTCCGGTCGCTCCAGCCAGGGAGAAGCCTCGAGGTTGCGCATCAGGGTCGACACGCGGGCATTGGACTGTACGTAGCCACCCAGCATGACCTTCGCATTGTCCTGCTTGATGGATTTCAGATAGACGCCCTCGGGAACCTGCTTGACCAATTCGCTCAACAGATAGACGGTCTCCCCCCGACCACGCTGGAGCGTCTCGATGGCACGCTTGCGATTGAGCAATGCGTC
>SSTB01000020.1 GCA_009469665.1 Azonexaceae bacterium
ATTTTGTTTTCAGGAAAACACCAATATTTTCTTGAAAAATTTTTGTGTTATCGACGGGGCCTTTTGCTCCGGCCAACCCAACGCAGGGCCAAGTGAAGGCTTCCGCGTCGGTATTGCGGGAGAACGGACTGGATGTCGGCCGAAGCGGCCAGTGGTCGTCAGTTTCGAATAGGTCTGCAACGTGCTCCGTTGCAGTCTGTCGAGTTGCCGGCAACTGAGTAGTAGCTAGCAGGATCGTCGATCCCGACTGGAGGTGGGCCACGGGGCATCGTCTCGATGGCGATCGCCTTGGATTGCAATTTTTTCCGCGGAAAGGAGCAAAGTCATGCCATTTAAATTTGCTTTCCGCCGGAACCAATCATATAATTCTGCATCAGAATGGTGCAAAGTGGTGCATCAATAACACTGGAGAACCCATGGATAAAACACCACGCTCAGGCACAACGGCTAAGGCGGCGCCAAAGAATCGCCTTTCCGTCACGTTCCCGCCGGAAGTGCACGCTGAATTGGAGCGCATCGCTGAATCGAAAAAGGTGTCCTTGGCGTGGGTCGTGCGCGACGCAGCAGAGAAGTACATTGCGTCGCACTATCCGTTGTTGGACCAGAGGTAGCAATGGGACCTCTGACGCAAAAGGAGTCTGGCGCCTATTTCACCCCCGATCATGTAGCTGGCAGTCTTCTGAAATGGGTGCTGCGTAGCGAGAAGGATCGTCTGCTGGATCCATCATGCGGCGATGGTCGTTTTATTTCCGGCCACCGCCATAGCGTCGGCATCGAGCAGGATTCCGGGTCTGCACATAAGGCCGCATACAATGCGCCTTCTGCACTTGTCCATGAAGGCGACTTCTTTACGTGGGCCACGAACACTAAGGAGCGGTTCGAGTGCGCGGCTGGAAACCCGCCCTTTATTCGCTACCAGACTTTTAAGGGCGATGTTCGTGAGCGTGCGCTTAATCTGTGCGCCCGGCTTGGGGCGAAATTTAGCGGCCTAAGCTCATCTTGGGCTCCATTCCTCGTAGCCACGGCAAGTCTTCTGCATCGTGGCGGCCGGATGGCCTTCGTCGTCCCAGCCGAAATCGGCCATGCACCTTATGCGGCACCGCTACTGGAGTATCTTCTCGGCAATTTCGGCGTCGTCCACGTCGTTGCCGTGCGGGAAAAACTATTTCCGGATCTGTCAGAGGACTGTTGGCTTCTTTATACCGACGGGTTCGGTGAGGCAACACAAGAAATTCGATTTACAGCTCTCCCCAGCTTCCGACCGGCCCCTACTCCTCCGCAGCAGTTCCAGCGGATTCCTGCGCAGGAATGGAGGGATCGATGGAAGCGCCGGCTTCGCCCATACCTAATTGATGCTGCCGCTCGCGACCTCTACGCAGAGGCGCTGGAAACCGAAGGAAGCCGCCGCTTTGGCGAAGTCGCACAAATCGGCATCGGCTACGTCACCGGTGCGAACGACTTCTTTCATTTTCGCCCATCGGACGCCGAACGCCTGAAGATTCCTTCTGCGTTGCTCCATCCGACGGTTCGCAACGGTCGCGTTCTCCCGCACCGCCGACTGTCTGAGTCAACAATAGGGCGCTGGCGCCGTGACGATGAACAGATGCTGCTGCTCCGCCTCCCCAAGCAGGGCAAGCTACCGACAGAGGTATTGCGCTATTTGGATTCTGCTGAAGCGCATGAGGCTCGACAAGCATATAAGTGCCGGTCACGTGATCCCTGGTATTCCGTACCTGATGTTCAGTATCCAGACTTTTTCCTGACCTATATGTCGGGTCGAGAAGCCAGTCTAGTTAGGAATGATGCCCGAGCAACCTGCACGAATTCAGTTCATGGTGTGCGCTTGAGGGATGGTGCCGATGCTGCAGCCCTAAGCGCAGCTTGGGATCAACCCTTTGTGAAGCTCAGCTGTGAGCTGGAGGGGCACCCTTTGGGGGGAGGGATGTTGAAGCTGGAACCGCGTGAAGCAACACAAATCGTCTTGCCCGCCGAGCGCCTGACTCCTCACGTGAATGCCCATGCAATAATGGAGGCACTAACAACACTAAGGGAGTGGAGGCACTATGCCGCGGCGGAATAATGCGGTCGCTCCGACCACGCGGGCTTGCCAATGGGTGAACTTGGAGGAAGCGCTTCATCACTTCGGCACCTATACCGGCGTAACGCAAAGTCAACAGCACATAAAGCCACTGCATTGGTACGTTGCTGCAAGGCTGGTGTTGGAGGGAGGGTTTGATCCTAGCGAAATTACTCCACGCCCGCCCTTCTCTGTTCAGGTCCGAAGCGGGCGGCGTCTGCTCCACTTCGATCCTAGCGTCGCTTCAAATCGTGAGCGCACCATTCTGGGAGGAATGAAGACCAAGAACGTCGATGTCGTGGTCGCCAAGGAGGGTATTGGCCCTGTGATGGCGGTATCGTGCAAGGGTATGACTGGGGCGTTCCGTAACCTCACCAATCGGATGGAAGAAACGATTGGTGAATGCACGAATCTGCATATTACTTACCCCGCTATGGTCTTCGGCTATATGTTCGTCATTCGCGCCAATCGCCAGATCGAGGCGGCGGCTGCGGAAGTCCTTCCGGATACAGCAGAACCATCACAACAACTTGAAACCAACGATATTGCGTTGCTGGAAGGCGGCCGGCCTGTAGAGACGATTTTCCGGTTCCATTCGGCCTTGCGCGAGCTGACCGGAAGACGTGGAATTCGTAATGACGTAAGCCGATATGAAGCGGTCACTCTGGCAATGGTGGAGCCCAATGGCGAGAGCGCGGGCGCCATCTTCGATGGATTCCCCCCTGACGATAGTCCTCTACGGCTGGAGCGATTTTTTCAGACGCTTTATCTACGGTATGAAGAGCGCTATGTCTTCGGGGCACCTGATCTATCGTATATTACGAAGCGTAATGAGTGGGATCCCGCATCGCCAGCGTTCGATACGGTCCTGCAAGGGGCGGGAACCTACCCTGAGTTGGACTACGAGCCACGCCTCAGTACAGATGAAGCTGCTACTGCCCTTCCCCCACCACAACGTCAGTAAAACGAACTACACCAGCCGCTCAACTGAGCAAGCGCCACTGGCAGCAATGGCCGAACAACCGACAAAAAAGCCGATCTTCCGATCGGCCTTTCCACTTCCCATGAGTTCCAGCCTGGAGCTGGACCCCGCATCCCGTCAAATATCGATCCGCGCATTGAGCGCATTCGATTCGATGAACGCTCGCCGCGGTTCGACCAGTTCGCCCATCAGGGTGGTGAAGATTTCGTCGGCGGCGATGGCGTCGTCGATCTGCACCTTGAGGAGCCGGCGCACCTTGGGGTCCATGGTGGTTTCCCACAGCTGGCCGGGGTTCATTTCGCCC
>SSTB01000178.1 GCA_009469665.1 Azonexaceae bacterium
TCACAGCGCCGGGGTAGGTCGCGGATCGGCTCATAGTTCCGGCTCGCCACAATCTCGCCCCGCTTCGCCGCTTGGCAGCGCCGGGCTATCAGGTTCGCGCATTGGTCGCAGGTGCGCCGGTCATCAGGGAAGGGGTCAGGCTTCGGCAGTTCCGCCGCTGCCCGTCCGGTGAAGTAGTCCCGCGCATCCGCGTCCCGCTGGCACTGGCCTATCACTTCGGCAATGGTCGCCGGGTCGGTTTCCTCGATCAGCGCCAGCCATGCCCGGATTTCCGTTTCCTCGCTGGCGGTCAGGGGTGCCGATGCTTGCCGGATGGTCGGGGTAAAGGGTTCCGCCGCTACCGCGTCCGGGTGCCGTTCCAGAATCTCGGCATGGGTTGCCTCGGGACAGCAGGCCACTTCCACAGGATCGCGGTCGGGGTAGTGAATCAACCACCAGCGGGAAGCGGTCGCCGTGTCACCAGCGCCGACTTTTGCCGGGGGTGCGGTATTTTCACTTGTGGGGTTTGCTACTGCTACAGTTGCTATTATTGCTACTGTTGCCGCTTCCCCCTTGGATTGAGTAGCAGAAATAGCAGGAATAGCAGTAGCAAGGTTCCCGGTTCGCTTTTCTCGCAGTCTGGATAGCATGGTCATGGTGTCACCCCCACCAGCGCCGGGTTAAGGTGAATCGTCAGCCGCTTACCGTCCTTTTCCAGCCGCAGGCGGTCAAGTGCGACAAGCTCACGGATCGCCGCATCAAGCCGCGCGCCGTCCCGCAATGGCCCATGCTGGCGAACGTGATTCTTGCCGATGAAATGCGTTCGTCCTTGCCTGCAATGTTCGATCAGCCAGGCATCCAGCCGCGTCGCGTCCGCTAGTTCCGCCGGTAGCGCAAGCTCACCAAAGAAGCGCCGGGCTTCGGATAGGTGCCATGCTGTTATCAGGCTTGCCCGCTCGAAACTATCCAGCCCGATAGTGCCGCCCATGCCGTGCTCGAATTGCTGGAACAGTGCCGCCAGCCGTGCCGCGTTGTCGGCAGATTTGCTCGCCACATCCCGCACGTCGTAAAACTCGCCGCCGCTCGCCAGTTCGCTTTCAATTGCATCGTGATAGCTCACCCATGCCGCTTTCGCATCCGGTGCCAGCGACAGCAGGGCGGGGGTCAGTGCGCCTTCATCATCAATGGGGGCGGGTTGATTCAGGATCGCGGCAATGCGCCGATGGAATGCGGCCAGGTGTGGCCAGTTCGCCGGGGCTTCCGTAAATGGCCGTTTCCCTTGGGTTGATTCAGGCCACGCCACCAGGAAGCGGGCAAGGAAGCCAGTGCCACGCGCCAGCCCGCCCGACTTGCTGAAATACTCCCGCAGGGTTATTTCCTGAACCATCAGGCCCATCGTCAGCCGCGCACCGCGCACGGTGAAGGAATCCGAAGTGCGCCGCCCAATCGAGTGCGCCCCGCCATCCCATAGAACATTCAGCAAGGCCAGATTCCGCATGGCGCTATCCTTGCCCATGCCATGCGAACCGAATACCACGCCCGCCTCACTCGATAGCACGCCCGCCGACGGCCATTGCTTCGCAAGGCTCCATGCAAGGTTTTCCGGGGTTTCGTCGCCAAGGATCAGCCTCGGCACTCTTGGCGGTTCCGGCTTTCCTTGTTGCAGTTGCGCCAGATCGACCCGCAGCTTATCGGTCGATTTGCCTTTCTTCCCGGCATCCTTCACCGCCGACAGGATGCCGTCGCGTTCCGCTTCCCATGCCGCAATCGCCGCCTGATATTCCTTGATCGCCGGTTTCTTCGCCTCGGCTTGCTCTTCATGATACTGGCGGATGGCCGAAGTAAAGAAGCCGTTGCAGGTTGATTTCCGCTCGCCAGAAGCGGCAATCGTCAGCAGGAACAGCCCGACAGGCCCATGCAGCTTTTCCGCCCGCTTCGCATCAATGTGCGTCTGACAGGCCAGCGACAGCGCCGCCAGTGCCGACGATGCCACCAGCGCCGCAGGTGCCTTAACGAAGCCCGCGACCTCTTCCACCGCCGCCCGGATGGTGTCGGGCAGGGCATCCAGCGGATAGGGTTCCGGCTCGATCTTCGCGGCCAGCGGGTGCGGATCAGGCCAGCCGTTGCCCTTAGAATCGCCCGCTGGCGAGCTCCCTTCGTCGGCTTGAAACTCTGCCCCGTCCGGTGCGCTTGCGTTCGCTATGGCTTGCGCTACGGCTGCCGCACCGCATAGCGCCGCCATGTCGTTGAAGTCGGTTGCGCCCTCGGGACGCTCCGGGCCAAAGTCAGGAATAGCCAGCAGCCCACCCACCGCTTGCGCGGCTTCCTTGGCCTTGGTTATGCCGGGATTGCCTTCGGTTCGGTAATCGTCGTCTGCGCACAGGATCAGCCGCAAGTCCGGGAACTTCTCCCGCAGCGCTTTTGCCACGGATTGCAGATTTCCCGTGTCGAAGGCTACCGCCACGGCGTAGCCCGTCGCCTCATGGGTGCTTGCGCCGGTAGCGAAGCCCTCGGCAATACACAACACCCCGTCAGGCTTGCCGATTCCGAAGTAACAGCCGCGAATGCGCCCGCCAGCGAGGTAGCGTTTCCCACCATCTACGCCAATGAATTGCAGTGAGTGCAGCACCCCCTCCGCGTCCCTGATTGGCAGAACAAGGCGTTCCCGGTACATCCGTGCACCGTTGGCGGCAATGCCCTTGCGGGTCAGGTAGGCATGGCCGGTACAGGTATCGGCGTCTGCCCACAGGCGTGATGCCCGCTCCCGTGCCTCCACTTTGCGCTTGTCTTCCTCGGCTTCACGGACCAGCCGCGCTGCCTCGATCTTCACTTGATGCGCCGTCTCCTCGGCAGGAGTTAGGGGGCGCCCTACGTCCGCCCGCCAGTTCTGCCAGCCCACGCCATCGCGCCAGTTCTCGAACCCCCCGGCGGGGATACCGTCCAAGTGCAGCAGATAGGCCGCGTCGCCCTTTCCGCCACTGCCTTCGGAATCGCATCGATGAATGCCACCATCAGCCAACAGGTTGGCCGGGGGAATGATGCCGCGCCCAACCAGAGCGTCTCGGAATTGTTGAAGGGCGTCAGACATGCCGCAACCCTCCGCGCTGGATCAGCCATTCCGCCGCGGCTACTGGCAATACGGCCTTTGGGGCCGGCCGGGCGTTTGCTTTTGTGGCGGCCGTTTTCATGGTGGCCTCCTTACGCTGCGCCAATGAGGCGGCGGAGTTCGCCAACCTTAATGCGGGTGGAGTTGCCAACCTTGACGGGCGTCAGTTCACCGGCCTTGAAATGGCGATATATCGATGCACGGCTGCGATGGGTGATTATGCAGGCAGCTGAAATATCGACCAGCATGCTGTCTGCCGCTTGGTCGAAATGGCGGAATACGTCGAAAATCGCATGCTTGTTCATGTGTCAGGCTCCGCGCCTGGCACAAACTTCGAGAAGGTACGCTAGCTTCTCGGTGCAAGGCGCTGATTCAGCGTGACACGAATACTGAACGCCAAAATCCGCTGCAAAGGGTTGTGTTTTGGGGGCAGTTTTGTCCCGAGTCTACGAGCCGGTCAGGTCGCATTTGCCCCGGAAGCCGGTCAGATCGCGTCTTTCCAGCGCCTCGGCCAACTCCTCAACGCTACACCCTACCGCCCCGGCGGCGTCGCTGAGTGTCTTCTTGTGGCGCTGGCTGATCTTCTTCGCATTGCCGGTAGTCAACGCTATTTCTACCAACTCCCCGTCCCTTACCTCCTGATCGAGCGACCAACCGTTCTTCTTGAACCGCTCGGCAATTGTTCTATACGCCGCTTCTGGACTGATGCAGCTCCCGATCGACGCCTCCAGGTCCGCGGCTACCTCCTGTCGAATTTCACTTGATCCAATCTCGCCAAAGGCCTTTATGGCAAACTTGGCGTTGGCGTAGCCACGTACCTCGCGTGCTTTCCCGGTCTTCGACAACAAGAGGCGGTGAATTCGCTCAAGCACATGATTGGCGGCCCGCCGCGCCTGGAGTGCAATGGGCTTGCCGGCCTCGGCAGCCCGCAGGAACTCTACCAGCCCATTACCGCTGTATTTTCCCCGGACAATTTTTTCGACGCGGAATTCGCCGATTTTGTCGCTGTTGATTTTTCCGTTGCTGTGCACGCTCAGGCATGCGGGCCGCAAATAGCCGTGTTTGCGCTGCTCTCGCTCGACATGGTCCCGCAAATCCGCGTTTCGTTCCGCACGCCTGAGCCTGCCCTTGGGCGAAAAGGTGCGGATTAGCAGAGCCATCAGTCTAGGCTGGTCTGGAATGTCGCTGTCTACCCCACGAAGGAAGCAGCGAATGGCATTAGCCAAGGCGGAAATCTGTACACTTTGGCCACCTTGGGCCGCCCACAGTAGGTCGGAGTAGAGGCGTTTTACCGGCTTCTCCACAGCCTCACCCTCAAGCAGCGCCGCGAATCGGCGCGACACTCGCCAGAGTGGATGGCGTTGTGCAGTACCGCCCCCAGTCCGCCATGAGCCGGCGCCGTTTTTCCAGCAAGTCGCCCCGCTGGTAAGCAGCCTCGGCCTTGTCGGCGAGCTGGTGCGCGAGGGCGTGCTCAATCACTTCGCGTGGATAGGCGGTTGTCTCCCCCGCCCAGTCGCGGAAGGTCGAGCGGAAACCATGGCCGGTGATAACTTGACCGGCGTTGTCCAACCAACCAAGACCGCCTTCCTCGATGCTCCCCCGGTGCATCCGCCGGATGACTGCGGTTAAAGTCATATCAGAAAGTTCGGTGTTCTTGCCGTTGGGGAAGATCAGCTTTGTCCCTGCGATACGAGGCATGGATTCAAGCATCGCCAAGGCGGCTGGCGACAGCGGAACTCGGTGCTCAACCCCAGCCTTCATCCGCTCTCCTGGAACAATCCAAATACCGGCCTCGTGGTCGATTTCGCTCCATGTGGCGCCGCGAACCTCTCCGGATCGGGCGGAGGTGAAAATGGCGAACTCAAGTGCCCGCGCCCCCATGCCTTCAACAGCCCGAAGAGCGGACATGAACTCTCCAATGCGGCGGTAGTCGAGGGCGGGGTGGTGCCTAGCGCGCCGTACCTTGCGGCGGGGCGGCAGAATGTGGTCAAGGTGCCCTTTCCAGCGGGCCGGGTTCTCCCCCTCCTTTCGGTAACCGCGCACCTTCGCCCAATCCAGAACCGCCTCAATGCGCCCGCGCAGGCGGCTGGCGGTTTCGGTCTTGCCAGCCCAAATTGATTCCAGGATGCCGACAACGTGCGAAGTTTCGATGTGCGCAACTTGCAGGTTGCCAATGCTTGGGTAGGCATAGGTTTGGAGGGTTGTGGTCCATTGGGCCGCGTGCTTGGCGTTCTTCCACCCTGCCTCGTTGGCGGCAATGTACTTCTCGGCAGCCTGCCGGAAGGTCAAGGCCGAGGCAATGGCAGCTGCAAGGGCGCTCCTTGCAGCCCGCTTCTCAGCGATTGGGTCCACTCCGGCTTTGACCTTCTCACGAACCGCTCGGGCGGCCTCACGTGCCCCGGCCAGCGTTGTGTCGGGATACCCGCCCAACCCGATCTCGCGCCTCTTGCCTCCGACAGATATGCGCATCAGCCAGGATTTCGTTCCTGACCTGGAAACTTGCAGGACGAGGCCCGAAACGCCCCCGACGTGGTGGTAGCCGACACCCGACAACCTGCCGACTTCAAGTGGCGAAAGCTCCTTCGTTTCGCGAGCCATAATCTACCCCCCAATGTACCCCCCACTTGACGATGATATTGGCTGGCACAAGTTGAGTCAAGACGCGACACGAATTTGGACGAAAGTACCGATTTGCAAAGCTTTACGGGCTTTGATGTGAATTAACCGGAGACACGTTGAGATGGCGGAAAAGCGGACTTCCTCTCCGCCA
>SSTB01000179.1 GCA_009469665.1 Azonexaceae bacterium
CAGCTTCGAACTCCAAAATCCGGCCTACGCCAAGAAGATGAGCGAAAAGCTGGAGGAGATTCTCAAATCCTTCAAGGACAACTGGGAGGCCCTGGAGCAGGCTCTGAAGCAGTTCATCAAGGAACTGAAGGAAGGCGACCGTAACGATTTCCCCGGCCTCGATCCGGATGTACAGGTTCCGTTCGTACGGCTGGTGCTGGAAGTGGCATCCAAGAATGCGGCGTTCGATACGTCACGGGAACAACAACTGGTTGGCATGACTGTCGACCTCGTCGACCATATCCGGCAGGAGATCAAACGCATCGGATTTTGGAAGAATGCTCACGCCCGCGACATGCTGACCAAACATCTGGTACGCCAGCTGATGACCACGGGCGGTCTGCAAGCCCAGGCTGCCCGAGATCTTGCCTTCCAACTGGTGGCGCTGGCAAAGCACAATCATGAGGTACTGGTGGGATGAGCACGGAAACGCTCTCGGTCGGTGATCTGCTATTCGAGATCCAGCGTAGCAGCCGGCGCAAGACCCTTGGGCTGACCGTTGATCGCTCTGGCGAGTTGAAGCTCTACGCTCCGGAAACAACGCCTCGTGAGCAGCTGGAACAATGGGCGAAAAGCCGCCTGCTCTGGGTGTACCAGAAGCTTGCCATCAAGGAGGCATCTCGCCCCCTGCCGCGTCCAGTGGGATACGTGAGTGGTGATGCCGTCTACTACTTAGGTCGCAGCTATCGAGTTCGCTTCGTGGCAGACCAAGCAGGGCCTGTGCACTGCAGGGCTGGATGGTTGGAGTTAAGGCAGTCGGATAGGGCCGATGCCCATACACGAATCAGGGAGTGGTTTCAGGCAACGGGCGGGCATTGGATCAAGGAACGGGTGAAGCTGCTGTCCGACCGGTATGGGCTTTTGCCGAGCACCGTCGAGATTCTCGACCTGGGCAACCGTTGGGGCTCCTGCAGCGTAACTGGCCGGGTGAATTTCAATTGGCGACTACTTCAGTTCCCAATTCGGCTGATTGACTACGTGATTACCCATGAGCTGGTCCATCTCGTGGAGCCACATCACAACGACGACTACTGGCGCCGTCTGGAGGGATTGATGCCCGATTACGCGGACCGAAAGGCTAAGCTGCTGGAGGCAACGCGGGAGTATGACCGGGTGTGATCTGGTCGTTGCGAAGGCCGGTCTACGCATCGGCGTCCGCCTGCGGTTGCTCGATTGGCAATGCCCCGCAGAAAGACGCTCTATTACGCTCTGGCCCCAATAGCGCGTAGTTCGGTAGTAAACTACGCACCACCAGTACCTTAAAGCCCGGACATGCTCCGGGCTTTTTCACGCCCGCGAAGGGCCAGCAGTGGCGGGGTTTCGCGGGCGGTGCGAATTTCGGTGATCGCCGGAAGGCCCTGATTTCGCCCATCTGGCCATCGGAATTCGTCTCTTTTCTCTGTTTTTGTCTAGCCCGGTCAAGGGATGGCACCCTGTAACCATGCCGGTTTCCGGGCGGTGGTTTGCACCCCACAACGCATAGCGGTGGGGTTTCGAACGTGACCTCCGAGCAACTACCCGCAGCACGACTTGCCAGAAATCTGGATCGGCGGACACGGTACCGTCCCGTAGGAACAGAACACGCAGCAATCGCCCGGCTTGGGTTTGAGCACCGTGTGGCAACCCTCGCACTCGTAAAACCATTGGCAGGCATCCGTCGGCATCCGCTCGGTCTTCACGTACCCGCACAACGGGCAGGTCAGCGTCGAATCAAGAACAGGCTCCAAGGCGATCTCCAAAGCTGATTGGCCGATTGTAGGCCATCACTTTGCCAGACTGCCAATCACCTCCCGCTGCGCGCTCCAGTCGTCCGGCAACGGGTTCTCGACGAAGAACAACAGCGACAGACCGACCGGCTGCCGGCCACGGGCAATGTCCTCGACAATGTCCGGTGCCAGCCGGGCGAGCTTGAGCATCTTCTGCATCCGCGCCAGGCCGATCTTTTCAGCCTTGGCCAGTTCGGTCATATTCTTCACCCGACCGGAATCGAGCATCTCTTGCCAGAAGAACGCCTTGGCCAGCGCCGCCATCAGATTCTCATCGACGGATGTGGGACGACCAGGATTCAGCGGCGATGCCATTCGTCCCGGCGGCGTGGGCTCGGCCACCACCTTCCGCGCCTTGTGCCGCACGAAGCGCACCGGGATGAACGTGGTCAGCTTGATGCCCTCATCGAGTTTGGCCGTGCGCGATTTGGCTTGCCCGATCTGCTCCAGTCCTCTCATGCCATTTCCTCCATTTCCAGTTCACGTAGTTCAGCCCCGATACTGTTCGGTGCCAGTTCCGCCATCAGCGCCGACCACCCGGCTGGATGCCATTCAATGTCGATGCCTTCGTCCTTGAGCTGGACGCGGGCAATCAACAACTTCACCAGCCGACAACGTTCCTCCGGGAACATCTCGTTCCAGACTACCGACAGATTGCGCATCGCCAGCACCACGGTAGGCTCTGATACGGTGGCGTCCAGTTTCTGGACCTCATCCCACACTGCCTGGATCATCTCCGGCGCTTGCAATGCCGACTTGATCTGCTCCAGTACCAGCGCCTCGATCTGCTCGGCCGGCACGATGCCGAACGGGTGGGTGCCGCGCCCGAACTTCTTGTCCGAGTAAGGCAGGTAGTAGCGATAGCGCTTGCCCGATTTCTTACTGGTGGCCGTCGGTAGCATCCGGTCGCCGTCGGGGGCGAACAGCAGGCCGCGCAGGATGGGTTCATGGTCGTGGCGAGTCATGGTCTGCGAGGCGCGCAAATGCGCATCCTCGGCCAGAATGGCTTGCGCCTGATCCCACAAGGCTTGATCCAGGATTGGTTGGTGCTCGCCAGGGTGGTCTTTGCCCTTGTGTCGGATGACGCCGATGTACAGCGGATTCCTCAGCATCTTGTAGAGGTTCTGCTTGGTGATCGGCCGCCCGGGACGAAAGACACCATCCTGTGTCGTCCATGCCTTGGTCGTCACGCCGCGCTGATTCAGTTCTCTGGCCAGTTCGGTGGTCGACCGCAACTCCACGAACCGCTGCCAAATGCCGCGCACGATCTTCGCCTCGGCGTCGTTGATAACGAGTTGTCGGTTGCAGACGTCGTAACCCAATGGCGGCGTGCCGCCCATCCACATGCCCTTGGCCTTACTGGCGGCGATCTTGTCGCGGATGCGCTCGCCAGTCACTTCGCGCTCAAACTGGGCAAACGACAGCAGGATGTTCAGCATCAGCCGTCCCATCGACGTGGCTGAATTGATCTGCTGCGTGACGGCACTGAAACTCACACCGCGCTGATCGAACAGCTCCACCATCTTGGCGAAGTCAGCTAGGTTGCGCGTGAGGCGGTCAATCTTGTACACCACCACGATGTCGACTTTCCCGGCATCGATGTCGGCGAGCAGACGCTTGAGAGCTGGCCGATCCATATTCCCGCCGGAGAATCCACCATCGTCGTAGTCATCAACCACCGGAATCCAACCCTCAGTGCGCTGGCTGGCGATGAAGGCCTGTCCCGCTTCCCGCTGGGCGTCGATGGAATTGAAGGATTGGTCGAGGCGTTCATCTGTCGAGACGCGGCAATACACCGCGCAGCGTTTGCGAACCATCGGCGCCTTCATTTCTTGCCTCCCTTTTTCCCACCGCTCGGTTCGACGCCGAAGAATCTTGGCCCCGACCAATTGACGCCGGTGATGTGCCGCGCCGCCGCCGACAGACTCTTGAACACCTTGCCGTTTAGGTCATAGAACCCCTCCGGCGTGACCGTGACCCGGTACTCGTTGGATTCGTACTCGCGCAGCAGCACCGTGCCCGGCATCAGATGCACCTCTGACCGCCGTTTACCGAACGCCGATTGTGATTCACCGAGGCGCACCAGCCGCCGCCGGATGTCGGGATCGACGCCGCCGTGGGCAGCCTCCTGAATCTTGTAGGCGACACGGGAGGCCACGTAATCGCGGTTCCACGTACCGGGCCGGCGCGGGAAATGGGCGTCCCACAATGCCCACAAATCCTTCATCGGCATCGTGGGGAGCGCCGCCAGTTGCGCGGCAACAGATGTTGATCGGGTCATCGCAAACTCCATGTCATAAGGGGTTTGTATGAACGCTTCTTCCCGGGCAGAAGCCAAGTCAAACCGCGCTCTGTTCGGGGTCATCGGCTTGACCTGTCGCAACATCGAAGCGCTCGCCCAGCAAGGTCTGCTTCCTACCGGTACGCTTGTCCTTTACGCCCAGGATGTAGACCTCCCCGTTCCATACCCCGCAGGCCACGTCGGTGTCTTCGGCATTGGCAGGTAGCAACCAGCCGGTTATGCCATCGGGCAGCGTCAGCAAGTCCTCCGGGCGGTGGATCGGCCAGCGCATGGCCTCCTGATACTGATCGGCAAACTGCAAGACCTGCGGCGGGCCGTCCGGGAAGTTCTCCTGACTGAGGATGGGAACCCAGGCCAGCAACTGCCCGCTGGCGAGCCATTGCTGGACGCGCTGCTCGACTGCCGGGTCGTAGTGGCCCAGCCGCTCGATGGGCATGGGATTGGCGGTAGTGCTGTTGATCGTCGTGGTGTTCATTTCATTGAATTTGTGATTGGGGGTGCCGGGTGGTAACCAGGGTGGTAACCGGTAACCCTGGTAACCTCTTTTCGTCATCTGTCGGTAGCGGATCAGCGGGCTCGCGCCCCCCGCATGGCTTGATGGCGAGGAAGGACCCGTCGAATCATCTGGCGCTGCAGCTTGTTGAATTGCTTCATCTGCTGCTTGGCCGACTTGCGCATGATTCGAGTCAGGCGGATGCCGGCGACGATCCACCGCCACTGCCAGGGGATGTACCCCACGATGCGTCGTGGCCGACGGAACATCATCGGTGTAGTTGCCCTGGCCGCCGGCCCGCCATCCCATTCCTCGACCTTGACGGTCACCATCGTCACGGCAGGCTCGACGGCCGGCGAAGGTCGGTGCATTGGCATCGGTGGCAGCATCTCGGCCAGTAGTTGTTGTCGTTGCGCAGACGGCATTTTCTGCAGGATGGTTTCCGCCTGCTTCATCTGCAGCTTGGCCTGCGCAAACGGATCAGTGGCGTCGAATCGGGTGGAAGGAATTTCCATTACTGTCTCCTGGTTGTTGGGGATGCCGGCTTTCCGCGATGCCTTTCGCGGTTAGCGCCGGCGGGCGTTACCCGGCATGGCGGATGGACCTGACGCATCCCGAAGTCACTGCGTCAGAACGGATGGCAGCTATGCCGGGACTCGCCGCCATCCGCCATGAATCAGGTGGTCGGTACCTCATCGGCCAGTGCTGTCTGGGCGGCTTCCACCAAGTCACGCGGAATCTCGATCTCGAAGCGATCTTCGTCGTGGTGGTAATCGCACTCGCGTCGGGCAGCCGATGCACGGGCAAACAGGTTCATGACCGGCATCAACTGCTCGTAGAGTTCGATCTCGGTCACGTCTGCCCGGCAGCCGATGAACACACGCTCGGCATCACGAATCGCGCCGGGGAACTCCTGCAGCTTGGCGACCAGGGTGTCGCGCTTCTCGTCGAGTTCGGCCAGCGATGACTTGGCCAGGCGCAATTCCGCCTCGAGCTTGGTCAGGGACTCCGGCACGACGAATTCGCCATCGGCATCGAGCATCTGTTGCCGGGCAGACTGGGTTTCGGTGGCAATACGTGCTTCGGCATCGGTGACGCGCTTGCCGACCTTAGCGATCAGTGCCTTGACCTTCTCAAGTTCACCATTGATCGCCACCTGCCCGGCAATCAGGTCATCGATGTTCTTCTTGGCTTTGGCGAATTGCTCCGGGGCCAACGCAATCCGGCGCAAGGGACGAATACGGCTTTCGAGCTGGCCGATCTCACCCTTGATGTCGCCAACCCGGTGACTGGCAGCGCTGGCTGCAATGGATGCTTGAGCCTCCTCCGGTGCCGACGAGTACATCGATCCGCGCTGGGTGAGTTCGTAATGGCGCCGGCGTTTTCTTTCGTGATCGTCTTCCGCCTTCTGGAGTTCCTCTCGGGCAGCAGCCATCTCGCGGTCGAGTTTGTTGTACTCGGCCCTGACCTTGTCGTAGTAGGCGGTGGACTTCTTGTTGAACGGATTCAGTTTCATCGGGTGTTCTCCTATCGGGTTTTGGGGTGGGCGGCGGCCAGCTTCTGCACCGCCTGGATCAATGCCTCGCCGGCATTGCGTGGCTTGGCCATCGGCTTCGTGGGCTCGATGGCCTGAATGCCGAAGTGGCGTTGCCATATCGGGGTCAGGTTTCTGGAAATGGACGGGGGCTTATTCACGGTGTGCTCCATAACGAATGCCACCCTCGACGCCGGGCGGCGTGGCGGTTGAATGGGTACGGATCGGGGCGATGCGCCACAGGGCGCCGTCCCTGCTGTGGCCGAGATGGCTGATCTCGATACCCTTGGCGCGATAGGCCGGAGCGATGCGGCGCAACTGATCGGCTAGGCCCTTCGGCGACTTCGGCCAGGTACTGCGATCCGGGATGATCTGGTTGTTGAGCAGGTCGTAGAGCTGGCCGGCGGTGCCCTGCCAGTTCCACGGCGAGATGCGTTCCTCGAAATACTTGTCGAGCACCTGGGCGACGGCGTTGCTCTCCAGGGCACGGTCAATGCCGGCACGCACCAGTTCGGCGTACAGGCGCTGAAAGTCGCCGGGCTCGAAACCGAGGGCGCGGGCCACGGCCTCGCCGAAGCGTTCGAAGTCGGCCATGCGCTGTTTGTGGGCCAGCTTCACCGACGGCAGGATGCGCAAGGCATTGGCGAAAAGATCGAGCAGCGCGCCGAAGACCCGAGGCCGATCCCGTTCCCAAGCCGCCGAGGTGTCGGCCTCATCACGCCGGGCCTCCGGTGGGATCGTCGGCATATCGACGTGGATCACCCGGTCGATCAGGTCGGGACGGGTAGCGACCACGGCGATGCCATTCAGCACCACGGGCCGCTTAGTTTCCATAATGTGCTCTTCGCCGTTGGTGTAAAGCTGGCGCGAAGCGAAGCCGCCGCCGGTGGCCAAGGTGCAGAAGGCATCCTGCTGTTCGGCGGTGAGGCCCGACAGGTTCTCGTAGCTGACCAGCCAGTTGTTGGCGGCGGCGACGAAGATGTCCTCGACGGTCTTGGGGCGGCCGCGCAGCATCACTTTGTTTGGATCGACCAGACTGCGCAGCACGGCCTGCGTGGTGGACTTGGCCGAGCCCTGCTCGCCGACCAGTTCCAGCACGGGGAACGGGGTGTCGGGGCGGAAGCTGTCGAGCAACCAGGTCAGTACCATCACGCGACGGTTGGCCGGGATGTTGGTGTGCTGCCAGAGCTGGCCGATGTCGCCGCCGCGCTCCGGCTCGGGCAGCGGTCGCATCGACTGGGTGCGGGTGAAGTAAGCCGGCGAGTGGTTGAGAACCTGCCAGCCGGTCGGGGTGACCAGTACCGCGCGCCATTGCTCGTCGCAGAGGTCGATCAGGTAGCCCGCGTCGTCCTTGGCAGCGCGGACGTGAAGGTCGATCTGCTCGCCATCGTTGATGCCGGCGGCGGCAATGGTCGCCAGGGCCGACTTCATCGTGGTTTCTGGAACGCCGGCTTCCTTGGCACGCCAGTAGGCGCTGCGCAGCCATTCCTCGTAGCCGGTGGAATAGACACGCCAGATTTCCTGCCGGCCCGGCATCGGGATGATGGCGACAGCGTTGCGGTCGGCATCGTGCTTGAGTTGGCATTGGTTGCGGGCCAGCGCCACCAGTTCGTCGAGGGCCGAGGGTTCATCGCCACCGCCGGGAAGCGATTGCTGCACGGCCTTGTCGAGCTCGGTGACCAGGCAACCCTTGTTGGCTTCCTTGGCCTTGTGCCGCAGGCGCAGGTAGTTGGGAAGATCGGTGGCGCGCAGGATGGAAAAGGCGGCGACCACGGCGGGTTCGACAATGGCACCGACGTCATCGCGCAGGCGCTCGATGGCTGCTTCAATGATGGCGATTGGGTCGTCGGTGACGCTTGATTCGCCACCTGACATCCCCTCTGCCGGCGATGTCAACAATAGAGATGCATCGTCACCACCATCACGAACGTCACCGATGTGACGGTGGTGATGATCGTGACGGTCGGCGTCTACTGAGCAGGCCGGAGAAAGGGTAGTGTCCGACATCATCACGCCACATCACCCAGTTCGGCGGTGCTGTGAATACGCCGGCTATTGGCGCTCAGCCAGGCGAGGACATCGGATTTCCGATAGCGGACACTGCGGCCAATTTTGGTGAGCACCGGGCCGCCGCCGTTGGTGGCGACGAATTCCAGCCAACCCACGGTGTAGCCCATGCCGGCGGCCGTGGTCTTGCGGTCAAGCAGGGATTCGTCGGGGGCGCGCCAGAAATCAGCGCGCAGATCGGCAATGCTTGCGCGTGGCGGTCTTTGGACCCGTTTGGGCATTTCGGCATTCCTTCCGGTTCATTTGGAATGCCGACATGGTCGTTCGCCTTGTATTGGGCGAACAGGAAGTTCAGGAATGTTTCCTGAACTTCAGGATTTTGTTCAGCGACTGCGGTGGATGCTGATCTCTGGGCCGTAGAGCTTCAGGGCTTCGCCGACCTTCTTGTTGAAGGCTTGCAAGCCACGCGTGTCGCCGGGCATGAGCATCTGCGCGGCCTCGTTGACCGCCCGCCCGATGGCTTCGGCGTTCGGACGTTCGCCAGCACGAAACTTGGTAGAAGCGTTCGCCAGCAGGTTGGCCATCAGCGCGATGGCCTTGAGGCTGTTCATCTCGGCAACGTCGCTGCCGTCGGGCATGACCGCTTGCCGCGCTTCGTCAAATAGAAACGGTGGCCGGTCGTCGAAGGGCATCTGCTCGAACCACCGGCGCAGACTGGCCTTGTTGATGACGAGACGATCCTTCTCGATCAGTTCGTCGACGGGGGCACCCTTGAACACCTTGCCCTGGTGGGTGACGATGCCCAGGTCTTCGTATTCCAGCCGCCCGTCGCGCAAGGCGGTGATCAGCGCGGCGCGCTTGGCGCTCATGCATTGGGTTTCGAAGTTCAGCCTGGCCAGTTCGGCAGGCTCCACGCCGCACCAGAGGGCGATGGCATCAGGAAGCTGGATGTGGTCTGCCAGGTCCCAGTAACGCAGGCAGTTGGTAGAGGTTGGAGCAGGCATGGGTCGTCTCGCTGTTGTTCTTGGAATGCGATCAGTCTACCGGGGGATGGTTATCTCCTCCAAGCCGACGTAAACAATAGGAACCCATCGTCACGACTGTCACGATCATCACGCCGGTGATGATCGTGATGATGGTGACGGTCGGCCTCTATTGTTGTGGTCGGCGGGAAAGAGGATGCCCCGGCAAGAGGGGTCCTTCCTGTCGATATTCCAATGCGGGGGGCGCGAGCGCGGCGCTTCGATAGCGTCAGGGTGCAAACCGAGGTTTGCAGGGTTTGCGGTTTGCACCCTGGCCAAGGGTGAGAATTGAATTCACCCCCCTGAAACCGAAAAACGGTCACCCCTATTCCAACCAGCACTGGCGCGGGTTTCCGGCGATTTCAGGGTCGAAAAATGGCAAAACGGCCGCCGTGAGATTTGGCCGAAGAATAGGGCCTGCGGTACGCGCAGACCCTCTGTTGGTTTGCAGTCAGGCGATGCGATAGGCCCGCTGTCCGTCTGCCCCCTTCTCGGTGACCACCTCGTAACCGAGGCGTTTCCTGACCATGCCGGAGATCGCGCCGCGAACGGTGTGGGCCTGCCAGCCGGAGCTGGCCATCATCTGGGCAATGGTCGCGCCGCCAGGGTGACGCATCGCGTCGATGATCGCGGCCAGCTTGGTGCCGGGGCGGATGGTGCGCGACGTGGCCTCCAATTTCTGGAGTGCATCGATGGGCTCGCGTTTCGTGAGGGCATCGGGGACGTCCATTTTCTGGACACCCTTGGGGACGGGGCGAGGTTTGCCGACGGCGGCGTAGCCGACATCGGTGAGCAGGATGTGGCCGCCGGCATCGACGACGAGCCCTCGGGCAAGCAATCCCTCGATGACTTTGGCGCGGGCACCGCCGCGAAGGGTGGCAGGCAGGGGTTCGATGCTACCGTCGGCACGGCCAGCGGCGGCCTTGAGGATGGCGGTTTGGGTGTCGGTGAGTTTGGCTTGAGTGGTCATGTTGATCTCCGGTGGTTGATGGGCGTCGTCACTCAGCATCGCCGCCGAAGATTGCCAGCAACTCGTCCAGCCCGGCCTCCACCCGCCCGAGGTCGCCGACATGACCCCAATGGATGGCATCGGGGTCGTGACCGAAGTGGTCGTCGGCGAGTTGCTGCAGCCGCTCCAACTTGGCGTGGATGGCGGCGGTGCGAGCGAGGTAGGCGTCGAGGGCAGTTGGCTTGGCGTTCATCGTGGGCTCCAGGTGGTGATTGACGACGCCACCATGAACGCGCTGTTCGATCAGGAAGCCAAGCGGAATCTGATCGTGATGTCATTGAAAAATTGTTGGCGCCATTTTGGCGACAGTGATACACTGGACAATCAGATCAACGTAGGAGGTGATGATGGGAACCGCCATTGCCAAACAGGATCGCATCGGCGCTCGAGTGCCTCACGAGGTTTATGAAACTCTCTGCCGTGCCGCCGAATTGACGGGTGCTACGGTCAATCAGTTTCTGGTGCAGGCTGCGCTGAAAGAGGCCCAGGAAGTGATCGAGCGTGAAGAGGTTATTCGCTTAAGTCCGCGCGACTGGAATTGGTTGCTCGACTTGATGGAGAACCCGCCCAAGCCGAACGCCAAGTTGAAGGCTGCCATGAAGCGTTATCAGAAAGCCAAGCGAGACGATGCAGGTACTACCTTTAGCTGGGAGCCATGACCGG
>SSTB01000180.1 GCA_009469665.1 Azonexaceae bacterium
CGGTGACGGCCGTCGACGATCAGGCCATGGCGTTCGGCCAGGCTGTCCAGGTTGTGCCGTTTGTATTGGGGAAAGAGGCTGCGGGAAAGCTTGACCGTGCACAGTACCGGCGCCCGAAAGGGCAGGCCCAGGCGCCGGAACTCGTTCTTGAGGAAGCCGTAGTCGAAACGGGCGTTGTGGGCGATGAACAGCCGCCCGGCCAGACGGCGCAGCACCTCCTCCGCCACGGCGGAGAAGGGCGGGGCATCCGCCACCAGGGCGTTGGAAATGCCGGTGAGCTGTTCGATGAAGGGCGGGATGCGGGTGCCGGGATTGACCAGTTGCTGCCACTCTTCGACGCCACCGTCGGCGTCGACGGCGACGATGCCGATTTCGGTGATGCGGTCCTGGGTGGCGGTTGCGCCGGTGGTTTCCAGGTCGACGAAGGCGAGGGGCTGCATGGGGCGATTGTCGCATGGGTGAGGGCCGCTGCGCCCGGGAGGCAGGACCGTCTCGACCGGAGCGGTACGTGCTCCGGCCGTGCAGGCCATCGCCCGGGAGGGACCCCGCCGACGTCCGGGAAGAGGGGGTGCCCTGGGGTATAATGCCGCCCTTCCCCCCCCGACCCCCCCCAAGCTGCATACCATGGCCGCCATCCTTTGCCTCAAGGGCGATTCCGCCTTTTCCGCCTTTCGCCTGCAACGCCTGCACGACCGCCTCGGGGAAGCCTTGCCCGGGGTCTCCCGGGTGGAGGCGGACTACTGGCATGTGGCGGCTCTGAAACGTCCGCTGAACGACGAGGAACGGAGGCGCCTGGCGGACCTTCTGGAGGAACGTCCGGCGGGGGGCGAGGACGGAGAACTCTTTCTGGTAGTGCCGCGCATCGGCACCATTTCGCCCTGGTCGTCCAAGGCCACCGACATCGCCTGGAACTGCGGTCTGGAGGCGGTGGAGCGTATCGAGCGCGGCATTGCCTTCCGCGTGGTGTTGGAGGGCGACCGGGCCCTGGGCGGCGATGAGCGCCGGGCCGTCGCGGCGCTGTTGCACGACCGCATGACCGAGACCGTGCTGGACGCCTTCGCGTCGGCAGGCGAGCTTTTTCGCCATTTCGAGCCGCGCCCCCTGGCCACGGTGGATGTCCTGGGCGGCGGCCGGCCGGCCCTGGTGGAGGCCAACGCCAGCCTGGGACTTGCGCTTTCCGAGGACGAGGTCGATTACCTGGTCGAACTCTTCGGCGCCGCGGGGCGCAATCCCACCGACGTGGAATTGATGATGTTCGCCCAGGCCAATTCCGAACATTGCCGCCACAAGATTTTCAATGCTTCGTGGATCGTGGATGGCGAGACCAAGGACAAAACGCTCTTCGGCATGATCCGCGAGACCCACGCCGCCCATCCCCAGGGCACCGTGATGGCCTATGCCGACAATGCCTCGATCATCGAAGGGGCGGAAATTCCCCGCTTCTACCCCGGCCCCGACGGCGCCTACGGCTACCGCCAGGAACTCACTCATATCCTGACCAAGGTGGAAACCCATAATCACCCGACGGCCATTTCGCCTTTCCCCGGCGCCTCCACCGGTTCCGGCGGCGAAATCCGCGACGAGGGGGCCACCGGGCGCGGGTCCAAGCCCAAGGCCGGCCTGTGTGGCTTTTCGGTGTCCAACCTCGGCCTTCCCGAGGCTCCCCGGCCCTGGGAACAGCCCTACGGCCGGCCGTCCCGCATCGCTTCGGCACTGGACATCATGCTCGAGGGGCCCATCGGCGCCGCCGCTTTCAACAACGAATTCGGCCGCCCCAACCTGGCCGGCTATTTCCGTACCTTCGAGCAGGCCGTGGGCGACACTGTTCGGGGCTACCACAAGCCCATCATGATCGCCGGTGGCATCGGCAATATCGAAGCGGGGCAGTCCTTCAAGGCCGAGACCTTTCCGGCGGGCACCCGTTTCGTGCAACTGGGCGGACCGGGCATGCTCATCGGCCTGGGGGGCGGTGCCGCCTCGTCCATGAGTGCCGGGGTCAATAGCGAGGATCTGGACTTCGCCTCGGTGCAGCGGGGCAATCCGGAAATCCAGCGCCGCGCTCAGGAAGTCATCGATCGCTGCTGGCAAATGGGGGCGCCCCGGGGCGACGGCCAGGCGCCGGGGGACGGCAATCCCATCCTCTCGATCCACGACGTGGGGGCGGGGGGCGTGTCCAACGCCCTGCCGGAACTGGCCCATTCCGGCGGCGTCGGCGCCCATTTCGAACTGCGCCGGGTGCCCATCGAGGAGCCGGGCATGTCGCCGGCGGAGATCTGGTCCAACGAATCCCAGGAGCGCTACGTGCTGGCCATTCCGCCGGGCCGTCTCGCCGAATTCCAGGCCCTGTGCGAAAGGGAGCGCTGTCCCTTTGCCGTGGTCGGCGAGGCCACCGCCGACGGCCACCTGACGGTCACCGACGCCCATTTCGGCGTCAATCCCGTCGATATGGAAATGGAGGCCCTGCTGGGCAAGCCGCCCCGCATGACCCGGGAGGTGACCAGCCTGCCGCCTTCTTTCGTGCCTTTCGATGCCGCCGCTCTGGAATTGAAGGACGCCGCGTATCGCGTCCTGCGCCTGCCGACGGTGGCCGACAAGACCTTCCTGATTTCCATCGGCGACCGCTCGGTCGGTGGAATGACCGCCCGGGACCAGATGGTCGGCCCCTGGCAGGTGCCGGTGGCCGACGTGGCGGTGACCACCATGGCCTACCAGGGCTATCTGGGCGAAGCCTTCGCCCTGGGCGAGCGGACCCCGGTGGCAGTACTTGACGCCCCCGCTTCGGGCCGCATGGCGGTGGGCGAAGCCATCACCAACCTGGCGGCGGCAGCGGTGGGCGACCTGGGCCGCGTCAAGCTCTCGGCCAACTGGATGGCCCCCTGCGGCGTCCCGGGGGAGGATGCGCGGCTCTTTGCCACGGTGGAGGCCGTTGCCGCCCTGTGCAAGGGCCTGGGGGTCTCGATTCCGGTGGGCAAGGATTCCCTGTCCATGCGCACCGCCTGGGAAGAGGGCGGGGAAAAGAAGCAGGTGGTGTCGCCGCTTTCCCTCATCGTCACGGCCTTTGCGCCGGTGGAAGATGTGCGGCGCACCCTGACGCCGCAGTTGCGTACCGACCTGGGTGAAAGCGAGCTCATCCTTCTCGATCTGGGCTCCAATCGCCTGGGGGGATCGGCTCTCGCCCAGGTCTATGGCGCTACCGGCAGCGATGCGCCCGACCTCGACGATCCGGCACGCCTCAAGGGCCTCTTCGACGCCGTCCAGCGCCTCAATCGAGAGGGGCTGATCTTGGCCTACCACGATCGTTCCGACGGGGGGCTGTTCGTCAGCGCCTGCGAAATGGCCTTCGCCGGCCATTGCGGCGTCACCCTGGACCTCGACGGCCTGTGCTACGACCCGCTGCTCCACGACGTGGACGGCAACGAGAAGAAGCCCGAGCTGCTGGGCGGCCGCTCCTTCGAACTTCTGGTGCGCGCCCTGTTCAATGAGGAACTCGGCGCCCTCATCCAGACCCGTCGCGTCGACCGGGAGAAGATCACTGCGGTCCTGCGGGCCAGCCGCGTGCCCTACCATTTCGTCGGTCACCCCAACGAGGGCGACGAAATCCGCGTCGTGCGCAACGCCCGCAAGGTGCTGCGGGAATCCCGCATCGACTTGCGCCGGGCCTGGTCCGAGACCAGCTTTCACATGCAGGCGCGGCGTGACAATCCCGCCTGCGCCCAAGAGGAATACGACCGCATCCTGGATGCCGGCGACCCCGGTCTCTCGCCGCGCCTCGGCTTCGACCCGGCGGAGGACATTGCGGCCGCCTACATCGCCATCGGCCATCGGCCGCCCCTGGCCATCCTGCGCGAGCAGGGCGTGAACAGCCATTACGAAATGGCCGCCGCCTTCGACCGGGCCGGTTTCAAGGCCGTCGATGTCCATATGAGCGACCTGCTGGCCGGCCGCGTCAGCCTGAGGGATTTCAAGGGCCTGGTGGCCTGCGGTGGCTTCTCCTACGGCGACGTCCTGGGGGCAGGCCAGGGCTGGGCCAAGACCATCCTCATGCACGCCGGCTGCCGCGATGAATTCGCCGCCTTTTTCGCGCGCCGCGACACTTTCGCCCTGGGGGTGTGCAACGGCTGCCAGATGATGAGCGCCCTGAAGTCCCTGGTGCCCGGGGCCGAAGCCTGGCCCGCCTTCCGCCGCAACACGGTGGAGCAGTTCGAGGCCCGCTTCGTGCTCACCGAGGTGCTCGAGTCGCACTCGCTCTTCTTTGCCGGGATGGCCGGTTCGCGGATTCCCATCGTCGTTTCCCACGGCGAGGGCCGGGCCGTCTTCGACGTGCAAGCCGATGCCGGCAAGGTGCATGGCGCCCTGCGCTATATCGACAACCGAGGCGAGGCCACCCAGGCCTATCCCTACAACCCCAACGGTTCCCCGGGGGGGCTCACGGCGGTGACCACGGCGGATGGGCGCTTCACCATCATGATGCCGCACCCGGAGCGGGTCTTCCGCAGCGTGCAGATGTCCTGGCATCCCGATGGCTGGGGTGAGGATTCCCCCTGGATGCGCATGTTCCGGAACGCCCGCCGCTGGGTGGGCTGAAGCCGTCATCCGGGCTCACCGCAGTCCTCGTTTCAGCGGCAAACGCCCTTGCGCCTGCCCAGGGCGAGGGGCGGCGCTTCCTCAGCCGCCGCCCTGCTCGTAGGCGGACAGGGTCACCCCCGCCCGGGCCAGGCATTCCCGCAGATGCTTGATGTCCTGCTTGGAGCAGGTAGTGCTGTTGTGGGGATGGTGCAGGAAAAACTCCTGCCGGTTGAGCAGCACCCGGAAACGCGCCCCGTGGCTGGATTCCACCGTGGCGCCCAGGTGGGTGAGTAGCGATTCGACTTCGCGCCAGTGGATGTTGGCGCTCAGCGGATCGTGATAGATGGCCTGCAAGAGGTGGAGATGCTTGTGGCTCATGGCGCGGCTCCCGAAAGATGCGGGCCAGTATAGCAAGGGCCGCCCCGGACCGACGGCCCAAAGAAAAAGCCCCCGCAGGGCGGGGGCTTCTGGTGCGAGACCGAATCAGGATCAGGCGGTCTTGCGGCGGCGGGCAGCGGCCAGACCGGCGAAGCCCAGGCCCAGAAGCGCCAGGGAACCGGGTTCGGGCACGTTGCCGCCCCGGGTGGTGACGGTCAGGGTGGCGGAGAAGAACTCCAGGGGGTCGGCACCGACGGTGTCCTGGATGAACAGAGTCCAGTCGCCGAAGGCGTCTTGGCCGTCGAAGGAGGCCAGGCTGCCCACGGGGCGGAAGCTGCCGCCGGTGACGGCACCGCCGCCAACCGTGCTGGCAGCCTCGTCGTCGAAGCTGATGGTGACGACGCCGGCGCTGGAGTGACCGGGGTAGGTATCCTGGTTCACCAGATTGACCACGGTGCCGCCAGGGCTGGTCAGGCGGAAGACGATTTCACGGTCGAAGGATCCGCCCGGATTGACGCAGGCCGTTCCGCCGCTGACGCCCGGGTCGTCGCACTTGGAGAAGGTGATGGCGATATTGACGTCGGCGATGGCGCCGGCGCCCAGGGAGAGCAAGCGGCTACCGGAGCTGGCATCAAAAATGCCGTAGGTGCTGTTGGTGGTGGACAGCACGGCGGCGTTGGCGGCGAAGCCGGTGGCCAGGAGGGCGGCGGCGAGAGCGGATTTGACGAGTTTTTTCATGGTGGGCTCCGGGGAACGGGTTCAAGTTAGTGACGGAGCGAATTAAGCACGTCCCGTGCCACAAACAAAATATCACTATAAATCAATTTGTTAACGTTTTTTGCTGCTATGACTTTAGTCAGGGGTGTAAAAGCCTCCGACAGTTTTTTCGCGTTTCCCGGCGTCACCGCCGGCCCGCGGCCGGTCAATCCGGCAGTTCCTCTTGCCGCAGCAGGAAGACGTACTGGTCGCCCGCCCGGGTGTCGAGCCAGGTGAAGGGGAGGTCCGGGTAGGCCGCTTCCAGGGCGTCCCGGTTGTGGCCGATTTCCACCACCAGGAGTCCCCCGGGGTTCAAGTGGCGGCGGGCCCGGGCCAGGAGGACGCGGGTGAAGTCGAGGCCGTCCTCCCCGGAGCCCAGGGCGATGGCGGGCTCGTGGCGGTATTCCGGCGGCAGGGCGGCCACCGAGGGGGCGTCCACGTAGGGGGGGTTGGAGAGGATGAGGTCGTAGCGCCGGCCGGCCAGGGCAGCGAAGGCGTCCGAGCGCAAGGGTTCGATCCGGTCGGCCAGGCCGTAGTCGGCGACGTTGCGCCGGGCCACGGCGAGGGCGTCGGGGGAAATATCGGCGGCGTCCACATGGGCGGCGGGGAAGGCCAGGGCAGCCAGTATGGCGAGGCAGCCCGAGCCGGTGCACAGGTCGAGGACTGCGCCGACGGCATGGGGGTCGTCGATCCAGGGAGCCAGTTGCTCGTCAAGCAGTTCGGCGATGAAGGAGCGGGGGACGATGACCCGCTCGTCCACGGCGAAGCGGTGCCCCGCCAGCCAGGCCTCGCCGGTGAGGTAGGCGGCGGGCAGGCGTTCGTCGACGCGACGCTGGAGAATCTTGAGGAGCTTGTATTTTTCGTCGTCCAGCAGGCGGGCGTCGAGAAAGGGCTCCAGGCGGTCCAGGGGCAGGTGCAGGGTGTGCAGGCAGAGGTATACCGCCTCGTCCCAGGCGTTGTCGCTGCCGTGGCCGAAGAAGAGACCGGCGGCGTTGAAGCGGCTCACGGCCAGACGCAGAAAATCCCGCAGGGTGTGCAGTTCGTGGCGGGCGGGGTCGGCACTCATCGCGGCAGGAGGAGGCTTTCCAGGATGCGGCGGTAGAGGGCCGAGAGGCGCGGCAGGGCGGCGACCTCGACATGCTCGTCGATTTTGTGGCTGGTGGCGTTCACTGGGCCGATTTCCAGGAGCTGAGGGCAGATGTCGGCGATGAAGCGGCCGTCGGAGGTGCCGCCGGTGGTGGACAGTTCGGTCTCGATGCCGCATTCGGCGCGGATGGCGGCCATGGCGGCGTCCGCCAGGGGGCCGCGGCCGGTGAGGAAGGGGCGGGCGCCCAGGGTCCAGGCCAGGTCGTAGGCGAGGCCGTGGCGGTCGAGGATGGCGGTGAGGCGTTCCTGCAGCGATTCCGGCGTGCTGGCCGTGGCAAAGCGGAAGTTGAACTTGATCTCCAGTAGCCCCGGCACCACGTTGGTAGCGCCGGTGCCGCCATGGATGTTGGAGACCTGCCAAGTGGTGGGGGGGAAGTATTCATTGCCCCGGTCCCACTCGGTGGCGGCCAGTTCGGCCAGGGCCGGCGCCGCCTCGTGGATGGGGTTGCGGCCCAGGTGGGGGTAGGCGATGTGGCATTGGACGCCCTTGACCCTGAGGGTGCCGGAGAGGGAGCCGCGGCGCCCGTTCTTGACCATGTCGCCCAGGGTGTTCACCGAGGTGGGTTCGCCGATGATGCAGTAGTCGAGGGTTTCGCCCCGGGCCTGCAAGGCTTCGACCACGGCGACCGTGCCGTCGACGGCATCGCCTTCCTCGTCCGAGGTGAGCAGGAAGGCGATGGAGCCGGGGTGCTGCGGATGGGCGGCGACGAAGGCTTCCACCGCGGTGACCGAGGCAGCGATGGAGGATTTCATGTCCGCGGCGCCGCGACCGTACAGCCGGCCGTCACGGATTTCCGGGGCGAAGGGGGGCGAGGTCCAGGCCTCCAGGGGGCCGGTGGGGACCACGTCGGTATGGCCGGCGAAGCAGAAGAGGGGCTTGGCCGTGCCGCGCCGGGCCCACAGATTGGTGACGCCGCCGCGCTTGATGGATTCCGCCTTGAAGCCCAGGGGCGCAAGGCGCTCGGCGATGAGGTCCATACAGCCGCCGTCGGCGGGCGTGACGGACGCCCTGGCGAGCAAGGCGGTCGCCAGGGCCAGGGTCGGGTCGCTCACGCCTGGTCTTCCTCGGGTTCGTCGAGGCTGAGGGTGAATTCCTTGAAGGAGGTGCCGCCCTCGTTGGTGGAATCGAATTCCAGGGCCACGTCGGGGCGCTTGTCTTCCTTGGGCCCGGGGCCGCCCATTTCGGAATTGTTGATGAGCCAGGACAGGTTGGTCGGCGAGTCGGCGTTGAGTAGGGCCTCGTCCAGGGTGATGACCCCGTCGCGGTAGAGGCGGAAGAGATCCTGTTCGAAGGTCTGCGATCCCGGGGCGAGGCTCTGCTCCATGGCGTCCTTGATGGCCTGCACTTCGCCCTTTTCGATCAGTTCCTGCACGTGGCGGGTGTTGAGCAGCACTTCGGCGGTCGGTGCGCGCTTGCCGTCGGGCTTCTTGACCAAGCGCTGGGAAACGATGGCACGTAGGCTCACCGAGAGGTCGAGGTAGAGGGCCGGGCGGTTTTCCAGGGGGAAGAAGCTGATGATGCGGTTCAGGGCGTGGTAGCTGTTGTTGGCGTGCAGGGTGGCGAGGCAGAGATGGCCGGTCTGGGCGTAGGAGATGGCCGCCTGCATGGTTTCCCGGTCACGGATTTCGCCGATCAGGATGCAGTCCGGCGCCTGGCGCATGGCGTTCTTCAGGGCGGCGTGCCAGTCGGCGGTATCCATGCCGATTTCGCGCTGGTTGATGATCGATTTCTTGTGCTTGAACAGGAATTCGATGGGGTCCTCGACCGTGAGGATGTGGCCGGAACGATTGGCGTTGCGGTAATCCAGCATCGAGGCGATGGTGGTGGATTTGCCCGAACCCGTGGCGCCCACGATGAGGATGAGGCCGCGCTTCTCCATGATGAGCTCGGAGAGAATCTCCGGCAGGCCCAGGGAGTCCAGGGCCGGAATGTTGCCCATGATGAAGCGCACCACCATGCCGATGGAGCCCCGCTGCCGAAAGACATTGACGCGGAAGTTGCCGACCTGGGGGATGCCGAAGGAGAGATTCATCTCCATCGTCGCTTCGAAGGTCTTGATCTGGTCCGGCGACATGAGCTCGAAGGCGATTTTCTCGATCATGTCCGGGAGCATGACCTGCTGGTTCACAGGTACGGTATTGCCCTGGATCTTGATGTGGATCGGCGCACCGGCGGTGATGAAGATGTCCGAAGCCTGCTTTTCGGACATCAGCTGGAAGAGCTTGTCGAGGATCATGGGCCTCCCCCAAAGATTTTCTAGTCGCGCAGCAGTTCGTTGATGCTGGTCTTGGAGCGGGTCTGGGCGTCCACCTTCTTGACGATGATCGCCGCGTAGAGGCTGTAGGCGCCGCCTGCCTTGGGCAGGGAGCCGCTGATGACCACCGACCCCGGCGGGATGCGGCCGTAGCTTACCTGCCCCGTCTCGCGGTCGTAGATGGGGGTGCTCTGACCGATGTAGACCCCCATGGAGACTACGGAATTCTCGCCCACGATGACGCCCTCGACCACCTCGGAGCGGGCGCCGATGAAGCAGTTGTCCTCGATGATGGTGGGGTTGGCCTGGAGGGGCTCCAGGACTCCGCCGATGCCGACGCCACCGGAGAGATGCACGTTCTTGCCGATCTGGGCGCAGGAGCCCACGGTGACCCAGGTATCGACCATGGTGGCTTCGTCGACGTAGCCCCCGATATTGACGAAGGACGGCATGAGCACCGCATTGCGGGCGACGAAGGCGCCCTTGCGCACGATGGTGCCCGGCACCACACGGAAGCCGCCCTGGCGGAAGCGCTCCTCGCTCCAGCCTTCGAACTTGGTATCCACCTTGTCGAAATAGCGGATGTCACCGGCCTGCTGCACGCGGTTGTCGCGCACGCGGAAAGAGAGCAGCACGGCCTTCTTGACCCACTGGTGGGTGACCCAGTCGCCATTGATCTTCTCGGCCACGCGGATGGCCCCGGAATCGAGCTGGTCGATGACCTGATTGATGGCGGCGACCTGGGCGGCGTCGGAGGCGGGAGTCAGCTCGGTGCGGCGTTCCCAGAGTTCTTCGATGGTGGATTGCAGGGGGTGGCTCATGGAGGATTCTCTCTCAACGTTGTTGTGCGAACTGGCAAAGGCGGGTGGCGGCGTCCAGGCATTCGTTCAGGGAAGCGACCAGGGCGATGCGGACGAAACCGGCGCCGGGATTGACACCCCGGGCCTCCCGGGCGAGGAAGCTGCCCGGTAAAACGATGACATTATAGGTGGCGAAAAGCTCGCGGGCGAAGTCCGTATCGGCCCCCGGGGTGCGGGCCCACAGGTAGAAACCCGCATCGGGGCGGGCCGTGCCCAGGACCTCGGACACCCGGGGCGTGACGGCGGCGAATTTCTCCCGGTACAGGCGGCGGTTCTCCAGAACGTGGGCCTCGTCGTCCCAGGCGGCGGCAGAGGCGGCCTGGACGGGAGGGGAGAGGGCGCAGCCGTGGTAGGTGCGGTACAGGAGGAAGGCCTTCAGGAGTTTGGCGTCGCCGGCAACGAAGCCGGAGCGCATGCCCGGCACGTTGGAACGTTTGGAGAGGCTGGAGAACATCACCAGGCGATCCGGCCCGCGGCCCAGGAGCCGGGCCGCCTGGAGGCCGCCCAGGGGCGGGTTTGTCTCGTCGAAATAGATTTCCGAATAGCATTCGTCGGAAGCGATGATGAAACCGTAGCGATCGGCCAGGGCGAAGAGGCGCTTCCAGTCTTCCAGCCCCAGCACCTTGCCGGTGGGGTTGGCGGGAGAGCAGACGTAGAAAAGCTGTACCCGGGACCATTCTTCGGGACTGAGGGCGTCCAGGTCGAAGGCGTAGTCGTCCTCGGGCAGGGTGTTGAGGAAGCGCGGCTCGGCCCCGGCGAGATAGGCGGCGCCTTCGTAGATTTGATAGAAGGGGTTGGGACTCACCACCAGGGGCGTGCCGCCGCAAGCGGGGCCGATGACCGTCTGGGCGAAGGAGAACAACGCCTCGCGGGAACCATTCACCGGCAGGATTTCGCTTTCCGGATCGAGGTCCAGGTCGTAGCGGCGCTTGCACCAGCGGGCAATGGACTGGCGCAGGGCCGGGGTGCCCTGGGTGGTGGGGTAATTGGCCAGGCCGGCCAAACCGGCGGTCAGAGCGTCGCGGATGAAGGCTGGCGTCGCGTGCTGGGGCTCGCCGATGGACAATTTGATTTCCCGGTAAGCCGCGTTCGGGGTCACGCCGGCGAAAAGCTGGCGCAGTTTTTCGAAGGGGTAGGGCTGCAGGCGGGCGAGATGGGGATTCACGGCGGCGGGGCAAAAACGCGAAAGCCGGATTATCCCCGAAAACGCTCCAGGGCGGCATGCCTGGGGCCGGGGCGCCCGGAAGCCGGCCGGGGCGCAGGATGAGCCTCGGTGGGCCCTGGCCGTGCCCGAGGGGCCCGGGAAACGCCTTTACCCGCGAGGCAATCCGCGCAGGACCCTCGCCGCGCTCGCGGAGCCCGGCGGGCTGCAGGGCAGGCGCGGGCGGGCTCGCCGTCCCGGGCCGAAAGGGTGGCCGGGGCCTCGTCTCCGCCCCGGGCCGGGGCTGCTACACTTCGCCCATGTTGCATTTCCCGACTGCCGTCCGGGCCTGGCGCCCCGCATTTCAATTCCGCTTCGCCCTCCTGGCGCGCTGCAGCCGCGGTCACGCCGTCGCCATCGCTGCCATCACCGCGCTGCTCACCGGCTGCGGGCCAGTGTGGAACGACCCCTACCCTGTCGGAGAAGCGGGCCGCAATGTGCTTTACACCGCCTTCACCGACCGGCCCAAGCATCTGGACCCGGCCCAGTCCTACACCGAGGACGAAATCACCTTCACCGCGCAAATTTACGAACCGGCGCTGCAATACCATTACCTAAAACGGCCCTATACCCTCATCCCTACCACGGTGGACGCAGTGCCCGCGCCGCGCTTCTTCGACGCCAAGGGCAAGGAACTGCCCGCCAGCGCCCCCCCCGAAGCCGTGGCCGAGAGCGTCTATGAACTGAAGCTGAAGCCCGGTATCCGCTTTCAGCCCCATCCCGCTTTTGCGGTGGATGAGGGCGGGGCGCCGGTCTACCTTGGGGCGGGGATTGCCGATGGGCGGCGGGCCGTCGCCGATTTTCCACGCACCGGCACCCGGGAGCTGACGGCCGACGACTACATCTACCAGATCAAGCGCCTTGCCCATCCCCGGCTGCATTCGCCCATCTTCGGAATGATGGCCGAACGCATCGTCGGCCTGAAGGAACTGGGGGAATCCCTGCAACAGGCGGTCCGGAAACAGCCGCCAGACGCCTGGATCGACCTGGACGCCTACGCCCTGAGCGGCGTCGAGCGGGTCGATGCCCGCACCTGGCGCATCCGCATTCGCGGCAAGTATCCCCAGTTCCTCTACTGGCTGGCTATGCCCTTCTTTGCGCCGGTGCCGCGGGAGGCGGATCGCTTCTTCGCCCAGCCCGGCATGGCGGCCAAAAACCTCACCCTGGACTGGTGGCCGGTGGGCACCGGGCCTTACGTACTGGCCGAGAACGACCCCAATCGGCGCATGGTCCTGGCCCGCAACCCCAACTACCACGGCCAGGCCTATCCCTGCGAGGGCGAAGCCGCCGACGGCCCGGCAGGACTCCTGGAGGATTGCGGCCAGCCGCTGCCCTTCATCGACTTCGCCGTCTTCACCCGGGAGAAGGAAGCCATTCCCTACTGGAACAAGTTCCTGCAGGGCTATTACGATGCCTCGGGCATTTCCTCCGACAGCTTCGACCAGGCGGTGCGGGTCAATGTGGGCGGCGACGTGGCCCTCAGCGACGAAATGCGCGCAAAAGGCATCCGCCTGCTCACTTCGGTCAAGGCCTCGACCTTCTACATGGGCTTCAACCTGCTCGACCCGGTGGTCGGCGGCTTGGGCGAACGGGGAACCCGGCTGCGCCAGGCCCTCTCCATTGCCATCGATCAGGAAGAATACATTTCAATTTTCCAGAACGGCCGCGGCGTCGCCGCCCAAAGCCCCCTGCCGCCGGGTATTTTCGGCTACGAGGCCGGCGAGGAGGGGCTGGATACCGTGGTGTACGACTGGGTGGAAGGCAAGCCGCGGCGCAAGCCCGTCGAGGTCGCCAAGAAACTCCTGGCCGCAGCGGGTTATCCCAATGGCCGCGACGCCACGACCGGCGAACCCCTGGTTCTCAACCTGGACACCACCGGCGGGGGCATGGGGGAAAAATCCCGCCTGGACTGGCTGACCCGCCAGTTTGCCAAAATCGACGTGCAACTCGTGGTGCGGGCCACCGATTTCAACCGCTTCCAGGACAAGCTGAAAAAGGGCGCCGTCCAGCTCTACTACCTGGGCTGGAACGCGGACTATCCCGACCCGGAGAATTTCTTCTTCCTCCTGCACGGCGCGGAAGGCAAGGTAGCTGTGGGGGGCGAAAATGCCTCCAATTACAATAATCCGGAATTCGACGCCCTGTTCGGCCGCATGAAGGCCATGGACAATACGCCGGAGCGGCTGGAAATCATCCGCCGCATGAACCGCATCCTGCACCGGGACGCGCCCTGGGTGTTCGGCCTGCACCCCAAGAGCTATACCCTGAGCCACTCCTGGTTGAAGAACCGCAAGCCCAACGACGTCGGCAACAACACTCTCAAGTACCAGCGTATCGACGCCGGACTGCGCGCCCGCCTGCGGCAGGATTGGAACCGGCCGGTGGTCGCTCCCCTGCTGGTCGCCGTTTCCGTCCTGATTGCGGCAGGGGTTCCCGCCGTCCTGGCCTACCGGCGACGGGAGCGCCGCGCCGCCCGATGAACTGGGCCGCGCGGCAAGGCGCCCTGGGCGAGGCCCTGGCTGCCTGCCGGCCCCTGTGGCATGCCCAGCCCTTCTGCGAGGTCCGGCCGGCCTGGAGCGCGATTCATCCCGCCCTCACGGCGGAATTGCTGGCTCTGGACGATGCCGCCGCCGAGCATTTCAACGGGGACGGCGCCGCCGCCCGGGGCCTGGTCGCCCGGCATGTGCCGCAGGTAGCGGTCTTCGACGACCTGCTGGCGCTTGCCCCCCCACCGCCAGCCCCGGCGCCGGAGCCGGGCCGCTTCTGGGACTGGGAAATCCCCGGGCGCAAGCGCAGCCAGATCGTCGCCTTCGCCGGCGCCGCCCGGCCCAGCGGCCGGCCGCTCCTCGACTGGTGCGCAGGCAAGGGCCACCTGGGGCGGCTCCTGGCCTTGCACTGGCAGGTGCCTGCCACGAGCCTGGATAGGGACGCCACCCTGTGCGCCGAAGGGGAAGCCCTGGCCCGGCGCTCCGGTGCCACGCAGCGCTTCGTCACCGCCGACGCCCTGCAGGCCGAGGACCGTTTGGGCCCCGATCAGCATGTGGTAGCCCTGCACGCTTGCGGCGACCTGCACCGCCATGCCCTGGTGGCCGGTGCCGAACGCGGCGTCGCCGCCTTCGATCTCGCCCCCTGCTGTTATCACCGCGGCGTGCTCGCCCACTACCGGCCCCTCGCCGCCACTTCCGGATTGGCCCTGACCCGGGACGACCTGCGCCTGGCCGTAACCGAGACCGTCACTGCGTCGGCCCGCCTCGCCCGGCAGCGGGACCGGGCCATGGCCTGGAAGCTGGGTTTCGACGCCTGGCGCCGCAGCATCGAGGGCGACGCCTACCGCCCCTTCCGCTCGCTGCCTGCCTCCTGGCTGCGCCTGCCCTTTGCCGAATGTTGCGCCCATCTCTCGCGGCGCGAGGGCCTGCCCGCCCCCGGCGACGGGGATGCCGCCGTCTGCGAGGCCGCCGGCTGGCGGCGGCAGAGGGAAGTGCTGCGTCTCTCCATTCTGCGCCACGCCTTTCGCAGGGCCCTGGAGGTCTGGCTGGTGGGGGATCTGGCCGTCGCGCTGGAGGAAAAAGGCTACCGGGTGGCGGTCCACGAGTTCTGCCCCCGGGCCGTCACTCCGCGCAACCTGCTGCTCTCGGCGCGGCGCTGAAGCGCGGCGGCGCTTATTCGATGGTCAGCTTCGAGAACCAGCGGGTCTCGGGAACGATGTCGGTACGTTCCCCGGGGCCGTAGGGCGGAATCGAGGGGTCGGCGGGAGGGGCGCCGATGGCGTTGAGGTCCACCGCCTGGGGGGTGCCGACGATGCCCTTGTCGGTGATCTGCATGCGGTAATAGAGGCCGTTCCAGAGCTTGGCGCCGAAATCCTTGGGCGACTTGTAGAGGAAGAGGAGCGCATGCTCCAGCCAGCGCAGATCGCCGGCGCTGACCTTGCCCGCGTGGGGGTAGGGGTAGGGCACGTGGCACTGGAGTTCGTTGTTGCCCTCCAGACACTTGAATTCCTTCATGGAGAGGAAGTAATCCTTGAACCGGGCATGGTCCAGGTGGAGTTCGAAAGCGGTTTCCTGGCCGGCGGGCGTGAACTTGACGGTCCCCAGCGGGATGGCCTGTCCCTCCCGGGTGTGCAGCACGATCTGGCGGGTGCCGCTCATGTCCCAGGCCAGGGCGGGGATGGGGGTGGCGAGGGTGGCGATGAGAATGGCTACGACGGCGAGGGGTTGGCGGATCATGGAGGTCTCCTGGAAACGAGGGGTATTTTAGCGTTCCCTAAAACAGAGGGGGCCGGCGCAAAATGGTTCCCGGCCGCGGCGCGGTAAAATGGCGGCCTTCTCCCTCGGTGTTTCCCATCATGACTGCACGATTTTTCGTGGCCCGCAACGGCCAACAGAGCGGCCCCCATACTCAGGACGACATTCGCGCCATGCTGGCCGCCGGTCAGGTCGGCCCCGGCGATCTTGCCTGGCAGGACGGCATGGCCGAGTGGCGGCCCCTGGCCGAAGTGCTTCCGGTCGGTGCCGGCGCGGTGGCAATGGCCTTGCCCGCCGCCGCGGCGGCGGCCGGTGGGGGTGCCCTCAAATGGGGCCTGGGGGCCGGGGCGGCGGTTCTGGTCCTTGCCCTGGGCGGCGTGGGGGCCTGGCAATATCAGGAACGGGAACGGCAAGCGGCGGAGCAGCAGCGTCTCGCCCTCGAGCAGCAGCGCCGCGCTGACGAAGAGGCGCGGGAGAACGAGCGCCGCCTGCGGGAAGAAAAGCAGAGAGTTGAAGATGAGGCCCGCCGCCTAGCCGCGGAAAAGGCCCAGGCCGAGGCCCGCGAAAGGGAATTGCAGACCCGGCTGGAAGACGAGCGCCGCCAGGCCGAGGAGGAGCGGCGGCAAGAACGTCAGCGGGCCCGGGAACGGGAGCGCGCGCGCGCCCAGGAGCAGGAAAGACAGCGCCAGGAATCCTACGAGCGGCAGCAGGCGCAGCGCTATCAGCCGAACCCGGCCTATGGTTACGGCACCCCGCAGCCCATTCCAGGTTCACCGCCGGGGCTGTGCCGTGAGTGCGGGGTCGTGCAGGCCGTGCGTCAGGTGAGCCAGCAGGGCGAGGGGTCCGGCGTGGGTGCCGTGGCGGGCGGCGTGGTGGGCGGCGTTCTCGGCAACCAGGTGGGCAAGGGCCGGGGCAAGACCGCCGCAACGGTCATCGGCGTCCTGGGCGGTGCCGTGGCGGGCCACCAGATCGAAAAATCGCAAAGGAGCCGCGTGGTCTATGAGACTACCGTGCGCTTCGAAGACGGCAATGTGCGCGTCTTCGCCCAGGAAGGCCAGCCCTATTGGCGCCAGGGAGACCGGGTGCGCTATCTGAACGGTACCCTCAACGTCTATTGAGGCCCGGTGGCGCTGCGAACGCCGGAGGATCAGGCCGTTGGCGCAGGCCGCCGCCGCGTCGTGCGTCGTGGTGGCCGGGCTGCTCGGAGCGATGGACTCGACGGGTGAGCGTTGGGGAGCTGCGCGGAGGTCCAAGACACAAGGCATTCCGGGGACTGACAAGCGGTCAACTGAGGTTTCTAGGTTCACCAGAGTCAGGTCGTCCTGAACCTGTCGAGGGGCTTGTCCTGAGCCAGTGGAAGGGTTTGTCCCGAGTCTGTCGGAGGAGGGGTGGCGTTTCAGCGGGCCGGTGTGACTTTCAGGCTCATTCGTGCCGGCGCACCGGAACGCCGCTCCAGGCGGGCAGGGCGTCGAGCAGGGTGGCGTAGCGTTCCGGCGGTCGCAGGGGGGCGTCAACTTCCAGCAGCAGGCGGCCCTGGTGATCGGTGATGCGCAGGCTGCGACGCTCGACGTAGGTCACCGTGCGGGCGCCGGTGGCCAGGGATTCCTTGCCCTTGCGCCAGGTGGTCAGGAGCAGCAGGCCGCCCACCTGCTTCCAGGAGATGGACGTCTCGTGGCTGCAGCGGTGCAGCACGAGGCCCTGCCTGGAAACGACCAAGCGGGCGCGCCAGGCACACCATGCGGCCCGCGCGAAGACTGGTGCGGCCAGCGCCAGGGCCAGGGCGACGGGCCAAGATAACCAGGCTGTCCACAGGGCTTCCGGATCGGTCGCCAGCAGCCACGCCCCTCCGCCGAGCCCGATGGCCCACGAGGCGGGGTACCACCAGGCGCGGTGGCCAAGGCTCAGTTCCAAAGGAGTACTGGGGGGAGGCCTGCCCGACGTGGGCAGGGCGTCCATGGCCGGCCCCGGGGGGGTGAGTGGAAGGGCGTCCCGCTCGCGCCGCACCCTCAGGACATGGCGCACGCCGACGGCGACACCCAGCAGCACGAAGGCGGCGATGGCGGCCAGAACGACGATGGCCGGGAGAAGCTCGGAAATGGTTTCCACGGGGGGCAGGATGGGGCGCCCGTTTGAGTCTGTCCAGCCCGATGTCCGACCGCTGGGCTCAGTCGCCTTCCATACGGGTGGCTGTGGCCGCGACCCGACCCTTCTGAATGTCGATATGGCAGACCGCGGCGTTGAAGACCCAGCCTTGGAAGTAGAAGTCGCGTCCCTCCGGCTCCCGGGTGGGAACCTGGCGCAGGCCGGCGGCTTCGGCCCGGGCGGTGACCTCCGCGGCAGCGGAGCCCACGGGGCTGGCGGCACAGAAGTCCCGTGCGGCGTCCGCGGCCCGCTGGTTGGCATAGAGACCCCAGCCGACCAGGGCGGCGACGCCGCCCAGGGCCAGGGCCGCGAGCAAGGCCGCGAGGCGCAGACAGCGGGCCAGGGGGCCTGGCTTCATTCAGACCTGGGCCGGCGCGGTTTGGCGGCGGAGGTGCTCCGCTCCGCAAAGGGCTTGCCGACCTTGTAGGAGGGCCGGTTCCAGCCGCCTTCGCCGCCGTCTTCCCGGCCGGTGTCGGGCCGCAGGTTGATGGGGACGCCCTTGATGCGGGTACGTTTCAGCAGGTTGGCGACTTCCTTGGGCATGCCCGCCGGAAGTTCCACAGTGCTGCTCTCCTCATACAAGGCGATGCGGCCGATGAAGCGGCTCTCGATGCCCGCCTCGTTGGCGATGGCGCCGACGATGTCCCTGACCTGGGCGCCGTGCTCACGGCCCACGTCGATGCGATAGCGCACCAGGGAGCTTTCCCCCTCCCGGGGCGCAGGGCGAGGGCGAGGGGGGCGTTCGTCGCGGAGGGGTGCGGCGCCTTCGGCCGCCGGCCCCTGGGAACGCTCCCCGTGGGGGAAGGCGGGGCGGCGTTCTTCCCGCGTCGCGGGGCGCGGAGCGAACTCCCGCTCCTGGCGGGGCGGCCGATCGTCCCCCCAGCGCTCGCCGCGGGGGCGCTCCTGGGGTGCCGGACGGGCGGGCGGGTCTTCCCCCGCCACCTGCAGGGGACGGCCCTCCTGGGCCATGCGGGCCAGGGCGGCGGCGACTTCGTGGGGGCCGACGTTCTGCTCTTCCTCGATCTGGGCGACGATGTCGGCGAAGAAGGCGAGATCCTCGGCGTTGAGCACTTCGGTCACCTTTTCCTTGAAGGCGGCGACGCGGCGATTGGTCACGTCCTGCCGGGAAGGCAGGGTGAGGGGCGCGATAGGCTGGCGCGTGGCCCGCTCGATGGTGCGCAGCATGCGGATTTCCCGCGGGGCGACGAAGAGGATGGCGTTGCCGGTGCGGCCGGCGCGACCCGTGCGACCGATGCGGTGCACATAGGCTTCGGTGTCGTAGGGAATGTCGTAATTGACGACATGACTGATGCGCGGCACGTCGATGCCGCGGGCTGCCACGTCGGTGGCAATGACGATGTCCAGGGCGCCGGACTTCAACTGCTCGATGACCCGTTCCCGCATCTGCTGGTTGAGGTCGCCATTCAGGGCGGCGGCAGCGTAGCCGCGGGCGGCGAGCTTGTCGGCCAGTTCCACGGTGGCGGTCTTGGTGCGCACGAAGATGATGGCGGCGTCAAAGGCCTCCTCCACTTCCAGGATGCGGGTCAGGGCATCGAGTTTGTGCAGGCCGCTGACCTGCCAATAGACTTGGCGAATGGCGGCCACGGTGGCGGTGGCGGCCTTGATCTTGATCTCCCGCGGGTCGACCAGATACTTCTGCGCCACACGGCGGATAGGCTCCGGCATGGTGGCGGAGAAGAGCGCCGTCTGGTGGGTCTCGGGGGTGTGGTCGAGGATCCACTCAACGTCATCGATGAAGCCCATGCGCAGCATTTCGTCGGCCTCATCCAGCACCAGGGTCTTCAGGGCGCCGAGGTTGAGGGTCTTGCGCTCCAGGTGGTCCATGATGCGGCCCGGCGTACCCACGATGACCTGGGCGCCACGGGAAAGCTGCTTCAACTGGATGGTGTAGCTCTGGCCGCCGTAGATGGGCAGCACATGAAAGCCCGGGGTGTTGTGGGCGTAGCTCTGGAAGGCTTCGGCCACCTGGATGGCCAGTTCCCGGGTGGGACACAGCACCAGGGCCTGAGGTTCGGCCCGCTTGACGTCGATGGATTCCAGGATGGGCAGGGCGAAGGCGGCGGTCTTGCCCGTGCCGGTCTGGGCCTGGCCCAGGAGATCGTGCCCATCCAACAGCACCGGAATGCACTGGGCCTGGATGGGGGAAGGGGTCTCGTAACCGATGGCCGCCAGGGTTTCGAGAAGGGGGGTGGAAAGGCCGAGATCGGCGAAGCTGTCGGCGGTGGCCATGGAAATTCCTTTGCGAGGGCGCCGCCAGGGGAGGGCGGCAGATGCTGCGGGGCCCGCCGGCCCGTCAACGGGGCCGCGCCTCTGAGGGCGCTGGCGGGGGTGATGCGCGGTGGGGGTTGCGGCGGGCGGTTCGATGAAGGGCATCGAGCGCAAAACCGGGCTGAGGCGCTTGCGGGCCGCACTATACCGCAAAAGCGCCGCGGGCGCCCGTTGAAAGTGCTAAGTGATTGATAAACAGAGTATTTATTTTTGGCTTCCGCGCCCTTTGGCCAAGCCCCGCCCTGGCTTGCCAGGAAGCCGCTCGTCCTGGGCCGGTTTGACCCGGCACCCGGGGTTCATGCCTGCCGTGGCAGGTTTGGCAGGGGGTACTTGCGGGAGAAGTAGACGTAGGCCGCCCGCAGGGATTCGGCCCGGGCGGGCAGAAAATCGTCGGCCGCAGCGGCGATCTGGTCGAGGAACATGTGGTGCAGGATGGTCAAACCCTGCTCCGAAGCGAGCAATTGACGCGCGAGGAGGGTGGATTCCTCGGGGCTCAGCCCGGTGGCGCCGGTGACGATGAAAACCGTCTCCCGGTCGAGGTCGATGAAATCCTTGATGTCGGTGATCGAAAGCATGGCCAATCCTGGGGCAGATTCGGCGCCGGGAGGCGCCGGAAACCTGCGGAATGGTCATTTTACCAGTCCTCGTGCCATGGCAATGGCATTTAATGCCCGGGAATCAGGTGCCGCCGGGGAGGAGGGTCGGGGTAATCCCCGATCCCCGTTTTCTTCAGGGCGCCAAGTGGGTGGCCCCGAAGCGTTTGAAGATGGCGGCGATGGTGCCGTCCCGGACCAGTTCCGCCATGGCGCCTTCCAGAGCGGTGGCGAGGTCCGGGGACTCGGCCTTGACGGCCAGCCCGAGAGGCCAGCGGGAAATGGTCATTTCAGGCAAGGCCGCGGCATCGAGGGTGAAACGGGTGTCGCCGGCCAGGGCGCCTTCGAGTTCGGCGCGGTTGGCCAGAACCGCGGCTACGGAGCCCTCGCCCAGGGCGCCGACCGCTTCTTTCACCGTCTTGAAGTGCACGACGTTGTCCCGCAGGCGGCCGCGCAGGACGCTCATGAGGAAGGAGTCGGCCATGCTCTCGCCCTCGACGGCGATCTTTTCCCGGGTGAAGACTTCAAGGGCCACGGCGGCGGAGCCGGTTGGCGCCGGAACCCGGGAAGCGACCCGGGCCATGGCGACGGTTTCCATATGGTAGGGGCCGAATATCCTCACCTTGTCGTTGGCGTCGGAGAGACGCTTGTCCACCGGGACGTGCAGCATCAGGTCGGCCGGGTCTCCGCGCAGGTAGTGGCCCTTCCACACCATGTTGCGCAGGTCGTCGTTCATTTCTTCCCCGGCATTGAATCCGACGATGGAGGGGACCAGCCCGAGCTTGGCGGCCAGGGCCTTGCCGATTTCCACGTCGATGCCTTTCTCGGCGTCGGAATAGGGGGCGAAATTGTTGTAGACGGCGATGGACAGGCGGCCGCGCTTGCGGATTGCGTCGTACTGTTCGTCAGCCAGGGTGGGCAGGGGGGCCGCGAGGACGAGGGCGGCAAGGGCGGTGAGGAAATGGCGGCGTTCAAAAAGCATGGGTGTCTCCGATCCTGGTACGAGTGAGCCGCTGGACGGCTTCGGGATTTTCCCCTTTCCCGCTCGGTCGGGCAGGGGATAGGGAAGATTTTAGGCAATTGGGCGGCAAGGGGAAGTCCATGAGGGAAATCGGGGCAAATTGCCTGCGGCCCCGGGAGACACTCTGAGCCGCCCCGCCTTCAGCGCAGCGCCTTGCCCTCCCGGCCGACGAAGGTGATATCCACGAAACGCGACCCCACCCGGTTGTCTGCCGAAAAGCGCAGCTTGAAGCCACCCAGGTCCGTGTCCAGGGCGGCGAGGGCCTTGTGCAGGGCGGCCGGGCCCGGATTGGGGCCGGCATTGCGCAGGGCCTCGATGAGGGCGCGGGTTCCCACGTACTCCTCGAAGCTGGTGTAGGAAGGTGCCGACCCCGGCGCAAAGCGTGCCAGGGCCCCCTGGTAGTCCTTGACCACGCGCAGGTGGTCGTTGAAGGGCGAGGGCATGACCTGGGTAATCCCCACCCCCCGGGCACTGTCTCCCGCAACCTGGCTCAACTCGGCCGCACTCACCACCGAGAGGCTGAACATCTGGGTGCCTGGATATTCCGCCAGATAGGCCTTGATGAAGGCGCCCACCGGTCGCACGATACCGACCAGAATCACCGCCTGAGGCGCTCCCCGGGCGATGCGGGCGACGGCATCGGCCACCGCCTCGGTGTTCTTTTCGTAGCTGCCCTTGCTCACGATCTGGAGCTTGTGGCGGGCCAGAGCCTTCTCCACCCCGGCCAGCCCCGCCTCGCCGAAAGCGTCGTTCTGATGGAAGACGGCGATACGCTGGATGCCGGTATTCACCAGTTGTTCGACCATGGCCTCGGTCTCGTCGCCGTAGCCGGCCCGGATGTGATAAATCCAAGGGTTGAAGGGGGTGCGCAGCGCTTCGCCGCCGGTGTAGGGCGCCACCAGGGGGACGTTGCTGCGGGAGAGGATGCCGTTCTTCAGGAGTTCCGCGATGTTGCCGGTCCCTGCGTAGCCCACCAGGGCCACCGCCCTGTCGCGCTCGACCAGTTCCTCGGTGAGGCGCAGGGTCTCCGCCGTGCGGTAGCCGTCGTCCTTCACCACATGTTTCAGGGGCCTGCCATGCACGCCCCCGGCGGCGTTGGCGGCATCGATCGCCAGACGCACGCCCAGCACCATCTCCTTGCCCGTCCCGGCCAGGCTGCCGGAGAGCGGAGCGCACTGCCCGACGATGAGGGGTTCGGCAGGGCTGGCGCCGGCGAGGGTCAGGAAGGCCAGGCCAAACAGGGCCGCGAGGATTCGGCAGGGGCGGGGGAGATTCATCGGGGCTCCAGAGGGATTCGGGGGGACGGCATTATCCTAGAAACCTCAGTTGACCGCTTATTGATGCCTGGAACCTTCTGCCCACGAACTGCGTGGCACTCCGAATCACTCACCCATTGGGGGGCACCGCTACGAACTCGCTGGCGCATCCGGGCGGGCGCCTGGCTTTGGCGCTCCTCCTTGCAGGCATCAGCCTGCCGCGTCGTCGCTTCGCGCCAGACACCCGCCCGAACGCCCCAACGGGCTCGTCCAACTGAGGTTTCTAGGATTATGCAATATGGAAGGGTCGTGGGCAATTGCCCCGGCCGGGGCTGACGGGCAGCGCGTCGAAGGGACTAGTCCAACCGGAAGGGAAGGGGTCCGACCGATGCCGGCCGCGTTAGCCGCTTCTGCCGATATGGCGACCGGAATGGCTTTGCTATAAACGCCTTGATCGGATCGGGAACTTGCGCCATTCCCGTCCAGGATATCCGGACGCCCCAAATTCAACGCAAAATCAACGCAATAACAGGAGACAGCTCATGAACAACTTCCCCCTTCGCGCCGCCGCGCTGGCGGCGCTTCTCGCCAGTTTTTCCGCCCAGGCCGCTGACGAAGTCCGCAAGGATCCCGCCATGCTCAAGCTCGCCAGCACGGCCGGCTGCCTGACCTGCCATTCCATCGAATCCGGCAAGCCCGGTCCCGACGGGCAAAAGCCCATCGGTCCCGCCTGGAGCGACGTCGCCGCCCAGTACCGCGGTAAGCCGGCAGCCTCCCAGTTTCTCACCCGCGTGGTCCTGGAAGGCTCCAACCCCTACAACAGCCACTGGCGAGGCAAGGTGAGCGGCATCGCCATGCCCCCCAACGCGGTCGCCATCACCGAAGGCGAAACCCGTCTCCTGGTGAGCTGGATTCTGGCCCTGTAGGCCGGCGGGCGGGTCGGGAGCGCCCGGGCGAGGCTCACAGAAG
>SSTB01000181.1 GCA_009469665.1 Azonexaceae bacterium
AACGGCAAGCACATCTACTCGCTGAATTCTGCTGCGCAGACCATTACTGTGCCCCCCAACGGCACGGTCGGCTTCCCGCTCGGAACGACCATCACCATCATCAATAATGGCGGTTCAGCCATCACCATCGCCCAAGGCTCCAGCGTTACGCTTTGCCAGGCCGGCACCACCAGCACTGGCAACCGGACGCTCGCCGTGCGTGGGCTCGCCACGCTAATCAAGGTCGAGACCAATGTCTGGTTCGTCTCGGGCACCGGGATCAGCTGATGTCGGGTGTGCTTGGGGTCCTGCTTGGATCGGGCAGCGACGAGCGGCAGATCGATCTACCCGTCAGCTATTACTCGTGGGGCGACAAATACAGCGCTGGCGAGCAGTTCGGCGCTGATGGCGGCTATTTCACATCGCTTGTGGGTGGCGCCTTCACGCCGGCAAGCTGGCAGGGTCGCAACATCCGCGCGATTGCCCATGAGTATGATTTCTACGCTGCGGCGTCGCGCACGCTGATCGGTCTCGACGGATACGGTTTGACGCCTGAGCCCAGCCGTTTGCGGATCAACGGTACGGTCTATCCATTAAGCGCGGGCTCGGTTTCCTGGGCGACTTACGTCGCCGGGATCACATTCAGTCCATCGCCAACCAATACCATGAACTGGACGTCGCATGGGCTTGCCGTTGGCGATCCGGTCCAGTTCTATTGCAGCGGCGGTATGCCCAGCGGGCTGACGGCCTTCACCATCTACTATGTCCAGTCGGTGGTCAGTGCGAGCGCATTCAAAATCGCGGCCACACCGGGCGGCGCAGCGCTCAGCTTCACCGGCTCCGGCTCTGGAACACGCTACGGCTACAAGGACCCGATCACGGCTTATCAGGCCAACGGCACGCTAAGCGGCAATGTCTTTACGAGCATGCTGCCGCGCGCCGCTAGCATCACGATTGCCACTCCAGCGACCGTCACTTCTGCTGCCCACGGTCTGACAAACGGCAAGCGTGTCCAGTTCACGACCTCCGGGGTGCTTCCGGCCGGGATCTTCGCCAACACAACCTACTTCGTCGTCAACACCGCGACCGACACGTTCAACCTTTCCGCCACTCTGGGTGGCGCCGCAATCAGCACGTCGGGCGGTCAGTCCGGTAGCCATGTTGTGCGCGAGGTCGTCTCGGTCACAGTCAGCTAGAGGAAAACACAACATGCAGGCAGATCGCCGGCCGACGGTCACCGACGAGGTGATTGCGATCAACGACGACCTCGAGATCAACTATGGGGTGTTCAAGAACGACTTCACCTTTCGTCGGCCAGCAAACTCGTGGCGGCTCTGGCCGATGCTGGGCTTCGTGCCGCCCCGACTGAATGCCACCATCGCTGAGATGTACCAGGCAGGCGTTGCCTGGACCCTGTGCGAGCATGTCTCGATCTGCATCAACGGATCGGCCGACTACGTGTTCGAAGGCCCTGACGGTCCGATCATCCAGACCTGGACCCCTGGCTGCCACAATGTCGAGAATGGCGGTGGCTATCTCCCGGCCGGTGAATTCACCCGGCACTTCCACGACGATTTCACGCTCTGCTGCGTGGTGCAGAAGTTGAAGCGGGCGCCTGGTGTACAATACCAGTTCGAGGTGCTGACCGAGCCAACCGTGCTGAGCGAAGCCGCGCTCTTCATCCACTACGCCACCGGCCCACGCCAGCGACAGACCGAATTCAATCCGGCGCCGGGCTACACTGTCGATCTTGGGGCCGGCGACATCGCCATCATCTGCTCGATCCGCTGAGACCTGCCATGCCCGAACAAGACCCCGCCGTGGAAATGGCGCTCATCCGTGCTGACCTCGAAGCCATGCAGACCGAACTCAAGGCCGTGCGCAAGGAACTCAAAGACCTGCTCGACGCCTGGAACACGGCAACGGGTGTGGTCCGCTTCATCAAATGGCTCTCTACCCTCGTTGCCGCGATCGCGGTGATCACCGCTGCCTTCAAGGGCTTTTCCGGCCGCTAACCTCCCAAAGGAGAAACTCCCATGAACCCTTTGCCGTCGGCCTATGGCTGGCTCGATGAACTGCGCCCATTGCCCCGGATGCTGGAAGAAGCGCGCAAACTTTACGGCACATTCGAGGTGCCCGGACCTGCCAGCAATCCGCTGATCCTCGAATGGGCCAAGGAGGTCGGGCTAGCCCGGACCTATCTTGAGGACGGCATTCCCTGGTGTGGTCTTTTCATGGCCGTGGTCGCCAAACGGGGCGGCAAGCCGATCGTGGAAGGTCCGCTGTGGGCACGCAATTGGGCAAAGTTCGGCAAGGCCGCTGACAAGGCCCAGCTGGGCGATATGCTGGTGTTCCGCCGCGGCCAGGGATCTGGCCATGTCGGGCTCTATGTCGGTGAAGATTACGGCGCCTACCATGTGCTCGGCGGCAACCAATCCGACGGCGTGACCATCACCCGGATTGCGAAGGAGCGCTGCATTGCCGTGCGCAGGCCGGCCTATCGCAAGGCGCCGGCGACCGCGAAGCCAGTCCAACTGGCTGCAACCGGCACTCTGTCCACCAACGAGGCCTGATCAGGCCACGACCAATCCGCTGCCCCTTTGCGCAGCCGGACAATCGCCCGCCTTCAGGCGGGTTTTCTTTTGGAGAACTGACATGGAAGACTTGAAGCCCTGGTGGACCTCGAAGGCCATCTGGACCGGGATCCTCGGCAGCATCTGGGGTGTTGCTGGCGCAATCGGCATCTTGCCGGAAGGTCTCAGCCAGACGGACGTCCTGACCGTCGTCCTGGCGCTGACCGGCATTGGCGGGGTCCTGTTCCGCAAGACGGCGACCACCCGGATCGGCTGACATCAAATGGCGGGGGCTGTGGCTCCCGCCACCCTCCTTTCTCACAGGTGCAGGCATGACCAGGCTGACCATCCGACGGGGCGGCACCAAGCGCGTGCGCGCCACCTTCTTTGCCGACCAAGGCGCCGGGATTGCTCGGGATCTCTCCGGTCTCGCGCTCATGGTCATTGACCAGAGCCCGAACATTGCACCGCCCGCGCTTGTTATTCTGCCGCCGGCAACGGGCGGCCAGATCGAGGTGCTGTGGACCGATGAGCAGACTGCGCCGCTGAAGGGCGGCGCTGGGCGAGTCTGGCTAACGCTCGGTTTCGAGAACGACAGCGGGGAGCGTGAAGTCCTGCCGACCCTTACGTTTGATGTCGAATGACGGCCGCGCTGCAGATCATCGAGGCGGTTCAGACCATCCTCGTCGAGAGCGACGGCACCAGCATAACCCTCGAGGTCTCAAACGCCGGGATCTCAGGTCCACGCGGGTTTGCCGGACCTCAGGGCCCACCAGGTCCGCCCGGGCCGCTCAGTGCGCTCACGGACCTCTCCGATGTGGCGCTTGAGCTCCCCGAGGGCGGCGACGT
>SSTB01000182.1 GCA_009469665.1 Azonexaceae bacterium
CTCATCCTGGACGCAGGCGCCGTCACGGCCCTGAAAGCCGGCAAGAGTCTGCTGCCCATCGGTGTCGTCGCCAGCGAAGGTGACTTCGAGCGCGGCGCCGCCGTCGCCTGCATCAGCCCCGAAGGCCGCGAAATCGCCCGGGGACTGTGCAACTACGGCAGCGGCGAAACCCGCCTCATCGCCCGCAAGTCGAGCCAGGAAATCGAAGACATCCTCGGCTATGTGGATGAGCCCGAGCTTATCCACCGCAACAATCTCATCGTCCTGAACTGAAGCGCGGTGGGGCCGATGCCAGCCCCCGTTTTTCTCACCCCTTGAGGCGAGGGGCCTTTCCCCCCGCCTCCTCTGGATTTGCGCCTGCGCCGGGGCGCGCCGAAAGCGCCCCCCTGTCCGGAAGGGCACAAGCCCCAAATTCCCTGGAAGCAAAACACAGGCAACAAAAAAGGGGCCGAAGCCCCTTTTTTGCGCTGCCTTGACTGCCTTACTGCTGCTTGGCGCGACGGCGGGAAGCCGCGACACCGACCAGGCCCAGACCCAGCAGAGCCAGGGCGCCGGGTTCCGGAGCAGAGTTGAAGGAGGTCGCACCGTCGGACTGGAAGTGGAAGTCGCAACGAGCCACCGCCACGCCGGCTTCGGTCAGGCCACCAGCCCTGCAGTTGGCATCGCCGTTGATCCGGGCACCACCGACGTTGGTGTAGACCGGGGTGACGCCGACGACCGTGTCGGACGGATTGGTCTGGGCGAACGGATCAGCCAGGTTGGTGGTGTCGTTCAGACCGACTTCCAGCGTGGTCAGGATGCTGCGGAAGAAGTTGCTGTCCTGATAATCAACGTGGGCGTTGATGGTGGAGGAACCGTTACCGGTGTGGCTCAGGACGCCAGACTGGTTATCGACACCAAAACCGTCCAGCAGAACCGGGGTGCAACCGGCGGTCTGGATGCCAAGGGAACACAGGGTGATGCCGCTACCCGGGATGAGCTCGGCATTGCCGCCGATGGTGGCGTTGTTGAAGGCGCCGGTGCCATTGAGGATGGAAGCGCTCAGGATCAGAGTGCCGTCACCGTAGCCGCCACCGGTAATGGTGTTGGAGTCAGGGGTGGTGTCGTAGAACATGTTGATGACGCCGCCCATCACGGTGAAGCTGGCGGAGCTGCCGCCCAGACCGGTGGCCACTTCGACGATGCTGGCCTGAATGGTGAACTCGGTACCCGCCAGCGGGGAGAAGCTGGTCTGGCCGCCGCCGCCTTCATTCTTCACCGCAGAACCCAACTTGGCCTGATACACGGTGGTGAAGGGGACGCCGGAGCCGGAGCTCAGGGCACCGATGGACAGGGCGTTGCCCGGCAGCCAGTCGAAGAAGCTGATGGTCTGTTGACCACCGGCGGCGGCACCGTTGAAGTCGAACACGATGTCGTTGAAGGCGTTGGCCTGGCCGGAGGCGAGGGCGCCAGCGATCAGGGAAGCCAGAAGAACTTTTTTCATTTTCATCTCCAAGTAAAGAGTCTGTTACGTTTTACTTGCCTTCCAACTGATCTGGAGAGCACGCCAACCAATAAGCACGCAGCGTGCCAGATATACGTTTTTATTTAAAAACAATCGCTTGATAGACACCCCCCGCATGCACGCCAGCTGGGGTGTAAAGAATTCCGACGGTGCCGCCGCCGGAATTTCCCTCACCCTCAGAAGGTGTAGCGCACCTCGGTATACACGCGGTCGCGCTCGTCGTATTGGCCAAACAAGCCCGTGGGCTTGCCACCGAAGACATCGGCCCCCACAAGGAGGCGCCAGTTCTTCTGGAAATTCCACAAAACCCGCGGTCGGGCCAGCCAACTCGAACGGTTCAGGCTGGCGATATAGGTCACTTGGGATTCGATTGCCGGGATGATCTTGGTGTTCAGGTACAGGCTGTAGCCGTTTTCTTCCCGGTCCTGCAGGCTGTCGCGATCATGATTGGTGTAGATGCGCTGGAAGAACTGAACATTGAAGCGCGTGTCGGCGGGCAGGGTGAAATCCAGGCCGGCTGCCCAATCGAGGGTGTTCTGCTCGGCCAGACCGTCGGCGTCCAGGAAGCGCAGGACCGGGTATTTCCGCCCGTGGGTATGCACCGCCTCCATCTTGAACACCACCCCGTCGATGTCCTTGGCCAGGGTTCCGCCAAACTGCCGGATGCGTTCGTGCCGGGCCTGATAGATCACAGTGGGTACAGGCAAGGCGGGCGCTATGGTGCGATAGAAGGTAGGCTGGACGTCCATGCTGCTATAGGCAAAGCCGGAAAGATCCCAGCCGCTCAGCAGGGCCGACAGGCGAACGCCGTAGTTCATGTGGTCCCAGTCCGCCTTGGGCCGCTTTTCGTGCAGATAGGCGACCCGCCCGGTCAGATCAGGCTGATAGGGATAGAACTCCGCCCCCGGCTTGCCGATCTTGTCGTAGCTGGCGACTGGAACCCAGAGGAATTCCGCGTGGAAGTCGTCCTTGTAGTATTCGGCCCGCGCCGCCCATTGCGGCGTACGCAGGGCTTCGAACTCCGGCAGAATGAACTCGCGCAGATCCCTTGCGGAAACGACGTCGGCGAAAAACAGGCCGACCATTTCTCCCCAGACGACGTGTTGGCGCCCGAGTCGGAAGTCCCAATCGCCCCGACTGATGTCGAGATAGTTCTCCCGCAGGGCAAATTCAAAGCGCTGGTCGTGGCGAACCGGCTGCGGATAGAAGTCGTTGATGTCGTAGACCGCGTCGTAGTCGGCCCGGGCACTGAGCTTGTAGCGGATGCCGCCGCCCAGGTCGCCCCGGCTGGCGAGTTCGCCCCGCGCCCTGAGTTTCGACCAGTGGTCGGGAGACGAGATGGTTCGCGCGGCTTCAAGTTGGATGTAGCCGGTGACGCCCCCGGTTTTCTTCTCACTCTTGGGCTTGGGCAGAGGGTCGTCGTCCTCGAACAGGGCATCGCGCCCGTCAGCGCCATGGGCAGCGGGGATGGCAGCGAAGCAGGCCGCCATGACAGCGAGGGCTGCCCCGTACCAGCCCAGGTTTTTCACAACGGCGCCGGGGGCGCCGCCTGCGGAATTCGTGCGATCCATGCCTAACTTTCTCCTGCTGCCATTTCCGAAAGGTTGCGCACCCGAACGAGCTTCCACTGGTTGGCGTCGTCGCGCACCCCGAGAGATTTGATGGTTCCGTCTTCCATTTTGACCAGACGGTCCGAAACATCGACCACCTTCTGGTCGTGGGTCGAGAAAATGAAGGTCGTGCCCAGGTGCTGGTTGATGAGCTTCATCAAACGCAGGATTTCCTTGCCCGTCGCTTTGTCCAGGTTGGCTGTGGGCTCATCGGCGAGAACGATCGCCGGCTGGATGGCGAGGGCCCGGGCAATGGCAACCCGCTGCCGCTGCCCGCCGCTCAACTGATTTGGACGGTGATGCACGTATTTGGACAGGCCTACGATATCGAGAAAGTAATCGACCCGCTTCTTGCGATCGGATGCCGTCAAGTCCTTGCGCTGCAGCAAGGGATATTCGACGTTTTCAGCAGCAGACAGCACTGGGAGAAGATTGAAGGTCTGAAAGATGAAGCCGATAGAACGTGACCTCAAGTCGGCGAGTTGATCGGAATTCTTCTCGGTGACGTCCTCGTCGTTGATGTAAATCTTCCCGCTCGTCGGACGATCGATACATCCGATAAGGTTGAGCAGCGAGGTCTTGCCGCTCCCCGAAGGCCCCGAGATGGCAAGGAACACCCCCGGCTCGACGGACAGTGTTATATCATTGACCGCCTGGACTATCTGCTCCCCAAGCAGATAGTCCTTGAACACACGCTCTATGCGCACAACACTCATGGTCTGATCCTTGCAGCATTAGCCGAGGTTCGCCGAACCGACACAGGTGAAAGCATGATTTCCATTCGCTCCCCGTTCCGCAAGGGCATCTTTCTTTTTACCCTGTCCACCCTGCTTGCAACCCCATTTGCTCTTGCGGAAGAGCAGCCACCGGCTGCCGCTGACGACGCCTATGCCCGGAGTATAGTGGAAAAGGCAGACCAGGTGCGCTTTCCCGCCGAGGGATTTCAGGTCGAAATCGGCATCTCCACCACACAAACCGACAAACCCGCTGAAAATCGTAAGTATCGCATCCTGTCCAAGGGCAACGAAAATACTATTGTCATGATTACGGAGCCAGCCTCGGAACGGGGCCAGATTCTGCTCATGAAAGGCCGCGACCTTTGGGTATTCATGCCCGATGTTTCCCAGCCGGTGCGGATTTCCCTCGCCCAACGCCTGACCGGTCAGGTGGCTAATGGCGACCTCGCTCGCGCCAACTTCGCGGGTGACTACAAACCCAAGTTGCTGCGCTCCGAACCAATCGGCAACGAGGACTATTACGTCCTCGAACTGACAGCCGTGGATCGTGGCGTGACGTACCAGAAAGTCATGTACTGGGTTAACAAGAAATCTTCGTGGCCGCTCAAGGCAGAGTTCTACTCTCTGTCCAACCGCCTGCTGAAAAAATGCCGCTACGAGAAATTTGAAACCATGCTGGGCAAGATGCGCCCCACGCGGCTGGTGATGGAGGATGCCCTGCGCGGCAACGAACAGTCGGTTCTCGATTACAGCGGCATGAAACTGCGCGACCTGCCGGACAAAATGTTTACCAAGGAGTATCTCAGCAAGCTGGGGGGCGAGTAAGCGTGCCCCACGCGGCGCCCCGCCTGACCACGGCTCTACCCCCGCCTCCGGGACCGCCTGCCCCCCAAGGCAGTTGTGCTGCTCATTAGAGGGCTCTAGCCCTCATTTCGTTTACCACTCCCTCGGCCCCTCTTTCGCACAGTTCAAGGACGCGTTCGAAACCCGCGAGATTGCCGTAATAGGGATCGGGGACATCTGCTGGACCGACCTGGGAAAATTCGAGGAAGAGGTGGAGCTTGTCGTGCAGTTCCGCCGGGCAACGGCGACGAAGGTTCTCCAGATTATCCCCATCCATGGCGAGAATGCAGTCGTAGAGGGCGAAATCCTCCAGCCGAATCTTCTTTGACCGAATGCCGCTAAGGTCATATCCTCGCTTGGCAGCCACCTGGAGGGCTCTGTTGTCCGGTGCCTCGCCCGCGTGAGCGCCAGCGGTTCCAGCAGACGCAACGCTGACCTTCGCCCCCAGGCCGGTACGCTGCAGATGCGCCCTGAGCACTCCTTCGGCCATCGGTGAACGGCAGATATTGCCCATGCACACCAACAGAATCTTGAACATTCGTACTCCGCGGGGACGGGAAGGGTCAGAGGGAGTCGCTACTGGGGAATGTTTGGTCGGAGTGACATGATTCGAACATGCGACCCCTGCGTCCCGAACGCAGTGCTCTACCAGGCTGAGCTACACTCCGAGGGCAGTCGAGGCGGTCAGTGGTTGCGCTCGACAGCAAAGAGGGTTAATTGTAGCAGAGCATCTTGATATTTTGAAGGCGGAAGCTTTGCCAGAGCAGACCTCGCCAGCGCGGCCTCTTCGCTTGCACGGCGCCGAGCATGATCGAGAGCACCGGTGAGCCGGATGGCCTCAAGCACCATAGGAAAGTCGTCCCGTCCGCCCGATTCGATGGCCCGCCGAACGCAAGCCGCCTGCTGAGAACTCCCGTTCTGCAGGACGAAGATCAGGGGTAGGGTCGGCTTGCCTTCCGCCAGATCATCCCCGAGATGCTTCCCCGTATCCGCTTCATGCCCGGAATAGTCCAACACATCGTCGACGAGTTGGAATGCCGTACCAAGATGCATGCCGTAATTCGCGAACGCCTCTATGCATCCAGGCGCTCCACCACCAATCAGACCGCCGAGCTGAGCCGCCGCTTCGAAAAGTTTAGCGGTCTTGTAGCGAATCACTCTCAGGTAGCGCTCCTCGTCGACGTCGGCATCGTGACAGTTCATCAACTGCAGAACCTCTCCTTCGGCGATCACATTTGTAGCGTCCGAAAGCACGCGCATCACCCGCATGTCGTCAACCTCAATCATCATCTGGAACGCTCGCGAGTAGAGGAAATCACCCACGAGGACGCTAGCCGCGTTGCCAAACATGGCGTTGGCCGTTTCCCGTCCACGCCGCAACGAAGACTCATCCACCACATCGTCATGCAGCAGGGTTGCGGTGTGGATGAATTCCACCACTGCGGCAAGTTCGTGATGATGGCTCCCCCGATATCCAAGGGAGCCTGCTGCGAGGAGGACGAGCGCGGGTCTGAGCCGCTTTCCCCCACTCCCGATGATGTATTCAGCTACTTGACGAACGAGAACCACGTCGGAGTGGAGTCGGCTCCGGATGACCGAATCGACAGCCCGCATGTCCGGCCCGATCAGAGCGTTGAGTTGGTCCAAAATCTATTGCGCCGCCACTATGCAGAAGGGCGAGATGTTAGGCGGCACCCGCAGCAGCGTCAAGGTAACGGCCTTCCTGGTTTTGGGTCTTGTTCCCCGCCTTCTGCTCCAGCGCAGCTTTGGGCTACACTTGGACGCTTACACGAAGCACAGGGAGATTAAACCGATGGATGTGCGAAACATCATCGCCCCGGTCGTTAGCGACCGCGGCGCCCTTGAGGAATTCGCCGACGCCTTGGCCGACCGGGCACCGGAAATTGAAAGGGATGTCACTCGCCTGCGCAAGGCGCCTCAAGATCGGGAATTGATCGCCGATTTGTTCCGTGCGGTCCACAATGTCAAAGGCGATGCTTCGCTATGCAAGTTTGATCTTGCGGTGGCGATTGCCCAACCCATCGAATCGGTCCTCGCCCGCTTCCGCTCGGGCGAAATCCAGTTCTCTGATTTGCTTGCCGAAGCGGTACTGTTATCTGTCGACCGGCTCGAACTGGCCACTGACGGCATCTTGTCAGGAAAGTCCCTTGAGAATTTGCGCCTTCTTCCACTGGTCAACGGCTTGGAACGCATCGCCGTTGCACCAGACGAGGAAGTCGATGATCTGAGCCGGCAGCTGATAGAGGCAGTGACCGGCTTCCCCCCCGTGATCGCTACACTCTCGACCAAGCCACCCCGTAAGTCTTCGCCCCCCCCGGGGCAACAGAATGCCCCTGCCGATCTACAATTTTTTCGCTCCCTCGCTCTGCAATTCGAAAGCCGCTCGCCGCTGTTCAAGGGGCGTACGATGCGCATTCTTCGCCTGGCGCTTGAAACCAATCGTTCGGTCGGCAGCACGGTTGACGCAGTACAACTTGAGGCCGCAGTCTACCTCCACGATCTTGGGATGATGTTTCTTCCTGAATCCACCTGGCTCAAAGTGGGGAGGATGACCGACGACGATCGCGCCGCACTGCGTAACCACCCGGGGTTCGCTGCAGGACTCCTCCAGCGCATGGCAGGATGGGAGGCCGCCGCTCAAATGATCGCACAGCACCATGAAATGCCCGACGGCAAAGGCTACCCCGCGCAGTTGACCGGCAGTGCCATATGCGATGGAGCAAAAATCCTCGCCATCGTCGATGCATTCGAAGCCGTCATGCTCAAGCATATCCATCGGGGCAAAAATCGATCCGTCTTGCGTGCCATCGCAGAGGTCAACGCCTGTGACAATCAATTCGCCCCGGAGTGGATTGCTCCATTCAATCTGGTTATCCGGAAAACGATCGAGGCTTGATGTTCGGAGCCGAGGAGCGGCGTTTTGGGGGTATCGCGAGGCTTTACGGGGCTGACGGCGCGCACCGCCTGGCGCAGGCGCATGTTGCGATTGTTGGAATTGGTGGAGTTGGCTCGTGGTCCGCAGAAGCCCTGGCCCGGAGCGGGGTGGGATCACTTACCCTTATCGATCTGGATATCGTCGCCGAATCGAACGTCAATCGCCAGATTCACGCCCAGGACTCGAATTTCGGCAAGGCCAAGGTCGCTGCGATGGCCGAGCGGATACGGGAATACAGCCCCACATGCCAGGTCCACACCGTGGACGATTTCCTCTCCCCGGACAACGCCAAAACCCTGCTAGACCAATCGTTCGATGCCCTCATCGACGCCACAGACCAAGTAAAAGCAAAGTGCGCCATGATAGGGTACTGTTCGCGGCACAGGCCCCTCTACATGGTCACAGTGGGCGCAGCTGGCGGACAAGTCGATCCGACGCGGGTTCGCGCTGACGATCTGGCCCGTACCATCCAGGATCCCCTCCTCGCCAGAGTTCGGGCTGAATTGCGCAAGCAGCACGGATTTCCCCGCCAACCCGGCAAGCGCTTTGGCATCGTCGCAATTTACTCGGACGAGCCATTGCGATATCCCCCGGCGTCTTGCTCGGCTCCCTCTGGGAGCGCCGGACTCAATTGCTCGGGCTTTGGCTCTTCTGTCTGCGTTACGGCGACCTTCGGCCTCGCGGCTGCAGCGCAGGTAATCAACCATCTCACGCGCCCGTAACCCGTAAGAAGCAGACGGTGCGCTCGCCGAGCGTCTTCATCTGTTAGGAATTTTTAAAAGCCGAAACCCCCTCGAGCGTTGAGCTGGAGGGGGTTTCTGTATGGGAGCCTGGCGATGACCTACTTTCTCACACGGGGTGTGCAATATCATCGGCGCGGTTTCGTTTCACGGTCCTGTTCGGGAAGGGAAGGGGTGGGTCCGA
>SSTB01000183.1 GCA_009469665.1 Azonexaceae bacterium
TCAGGATGGCAGTCTGATTCCTGGAGCCGCGCCTGCCGCCGAAATTGATCGGCGCCTGGCAGGCCATCCCGCCACAACGAAATCGGCGGTTACGCCAAGATTGAAAGGGAATTGATCATGCGGCAGGTCTTGGGGTTGGCGGCTATCGTCATGTTGGGGGTGACCGGATGTGCCGGTACCCTGACGGGGCTAGAAGGGGAAAGCAAGTTCGCCTGCAAGGCACCGGATGGCGTGACCTGTTCATCGCTTTCCGGTGTTTACGCCAATGCCGTCGCCAACAATTTGCCAGCGCTACGTAAAGATGGAAATGGCGAGCAGGCCGCGACGCCCCAATCACGGGGAGCGCTGATTACCGGTCAGGTCACATCTTCCGGAGATCCCGTGCGGGTTCAGTCCAAGGTCATGCGCATCTGGATAGCTCCATGGGAAGACACGGATGGGGACCTGCACGACCAGTCCTATCTGTACGTGGTCGCTAATGCTGGGCGCTGGGCCATCGAGCATAGTCAGCGACAAATCGTAGATCGCTATCGTCCGACCTTCCTGAAGCCCGGGTCCACAGGGAAAACCCCGCAGAAGCCGTCCCCACAGACACAGCGCCCGGTACCCCCTGTGGGCGGGCCGACGCTTCCGGGCAGTCAGGCCATTGCTCCGACGGGTACTGATGCTTTCGCGGGAGACCGCGAGTGAGTTTTCTTGAAGCCGTTAAATCGGTCTTCTATGGCGAGCGATTCGAGCCTGCCGATGCGGTGCAGCGCAACCTGCTGGAACGAATCGCAACGCTGCCGAGGCTAACCGGCATCCTTCCCTATCTGGGCTGGATGAACGATGAGGGCCTGTATGTACTCGATCAAGGTGCCTTTGGCGATAAATCCGGCCTCTCGATGGGGTTTTGTATCGAGACGGTGCCGCAAACGGGTTCCAACGAGGAAATGGAGCGCGTGCTGGCGAGCCTCTTCATGTCATGTCCCGCTGGCACCGGTATTCAGATCTCCCTGTATGCCAGCCCGCACATCCTGCCTTCCCTTAAAGAGCAGGCCAATATGTTGCCCGAGGACGATTTTCGCTCTGGAGAAGGAGAGTCAAACCGGAATCGGAACATCTATCGAGTCCTCGGTCGGCGCCGCATCGACCACTATCTGAAGGGAGCGGGTAAGTCGCTCTTCTCTCATCACGTCTATCTGCTACGCGACTACCGATGTGTCATTGCCATCACGATGCCACTGGATCCGGAAAGTCCGGCCGACGTGGAGGAGGCGATTCGGATCAAGGAAAGTACCCATGCCACCTTGCGATCCGCGCATATGCCCGGATGGGATTGGGGACCGGAAAACATGCTGAACTATGTGGCGGATTTCTTCGATCACGAGCGGGTGCTGGGGCAACCGGAAGAGCGGCATATCGAGTACGACAGTTCACGTTCGCTACGCAGCCAGCTGTCGAACCCCGAAATTGCTTCCGCCGTTGCCGATACCTTCATCAAGTATCGGAAGGAGGGTGGCGCGGAAACCGCGATGCAGTGTTTCTCGGTACGCCAATATCCGAAGTATTACCGGCTGGGCAACATGGGCTCCCTGATCGGCGATTACTACCAGATGGCGCTGGCCATTCCGTGCCCCTTTCTCATCACGATGGGCGCCATCCTCCTGGATTACGAATCGGCCAGGAGCAAAGCGTTGATCAAGGCAGCACGGGCGACCCAAGCGGCCGGATCCTACATGTCGCACTTCCAGCCCGACCTTCAGGATCGCAAGCGTGACTGGGACATGGTGCTGCGCGCTTTTGACAATGGTCGCAATGTCGTCCAGATGTACCACCAGATCGTTCTACTTTCGCGGATCGAGGATGTATCCCGTACCGAGCATGCTGTCCGCGCAGTCTGGCGGGCCAGGGGATTTGATCTGGCCAAGGATGTCTATCTGCAGCACCAGGCTTTCGTGGCATCCATGCCATGCACGCTCAGTCCGGCGCTGCAAAAGGATTTGCAGTTATTTGGGCGTGCGGGTACCAAGACAGCGGATAACGCGGTCATGACGTCACCGCTAATCGCCGAATGGAAGGGAACGGCGACCCCCGTCATGACTCTGTTCGGGCGTCGAGGTCAGATCATGACTTTCGATCTTTTCGACAACACGGGTGGCAACTACAACTTTGCCGTGGCGGCACTTTCCGGATCCGGCAAGTCGGTCTTCGTCAACGAAATGGCCTTCCGCTATCTCGGAACCGGGACCAAGGTCTGGATCATCGATGTGGGGCGGTCATATCGCAATCTGTCCGAGCTGCTGGATGGCGAATTCATCGAGTTCTCCGATGAAAGGAGCAACACGATATGCCTCAACCCATTCTCCATGGTCGTGGATATCAACAACGACATGGAAATGCTGCTTCCCTTGATCGCGCAGATGGCTAGCCCACGAGGCCCGCTCGATAACTACGCCTACTCGGCGCTGGCAGCCGCCATCAAGCGGGTCTGGGACCAGAAGGAAAAGGCGGCGACGATCACCGATGTCTATGACTTGTTGCGCACCGGCCGACTCAGTGAAGAGGGGGAAACCGAACGGGATCTTTCCCGATTGGCGACATCTCTGGAGCCCTATACCAAGTACGGCATCTATGCGAGCTACTTTGAGGGCGAGGCCAACATCGAATTTCGCAAGAACCTGGTTGTGCTTGAACTGGAAGAGCTCAAGGCCAAGAAGGATCTGCAGGCCGTGGTGATGCAGTTGATGATGTATCGCATTACTCAGGAAATGTACCTCGACCGATCCAAGCGCAAGCTGGTCATCATCGA
>SSTB01000184.1 GCA_009469665.1 Azonexaceae bacterium
CTGTTGGCGAAGCTGGGCCGCCGCATTGACATTCCGCCAAACATTGTTGTGGTCCCCGCGCCGCGGGCCTCCCCTCTATGCCTCCGGGGACGTATACGCCCGGCTTCGGGCCGATGTCAACGGAATGGCGTCATCCTTGAAACGCCAGACGAATTCAAGGGGGTAAGCGGAGTTGGACAGGCCAGCGGGCTCGTAGAGGTACCCCCGGTGGGCGAGGCATCTCGAGTGGCGCAGCGATACGGGGAACACGGGATTCCGGGCGTCGATAGGCGGTCGATCGCGGTTTCCCGGTTTATGGTTCCGTTCCCGCGGAGGATTTGGGGATGAAGGCTTGCGGGGCCAACCCCGGTCAATGCCATAGGCGGTCGAGCAGCCACAGGGCCGTGACGGCCGCAGCGGACGCGGCGAGGCCCCATGCGATGCGGCGGACGAGCAGGCGGTCCGCGGCCTCGTCCCGGCGCTCGTCGTCGATCATACGGCGCAGGCGGTGCAGGGCGGCGATGCCGACGGCGCGGCGCACGGCACGGTCCAGATCCTCCGGCGTGCTCACGGCACGATATCCAGGTCCGGCGTCGGGCCGAGGAAACTGAGGCGGCGATGCAGGGCGGCGGTGACGGCGATGCGGCCGTCGGCGTCGATGCGGATGGCCTGGGTGATGCCCAGGCGCCGGGCGGCAGCCTGCCAGGCGTCGGGCCCGGCGATGAAGAGCGGTTTCGAGGCGGCGTCGGAAAGGGTGCCTGCACCGGCGCCTCCGGGAATGACCACCGTAAGGGCCTGGGTGTGGGCCGCCGGAGCGCCGCTGCGGGGATCGAGGAGGTGGGCGTAGCGCTTGCCGTCCAGTTCGAAGAAGCGCTGATAATCACCGGAGGTGCCGACCGCTTCGCCGTCCTCCAGCTCCAGGGTGGCCAGGGGGCCGGGTTGGCGGGGGTGCTGGATGCCAACCCGCCATTTGCGCCCTTCCTTGCTGCCTAGGGCGAGGATGTTGCCGCCGATGTTGATGAGGGCGTTGGTGACGCCCTGCTCCCGCAAGAGCGCGGCGGCACGGTCGAGGGCGACGCCCTTCAGGTAGCCGCCGAAGTCCAGAGCCACTTCCCGCTTGCGGCTGCGCACGGTGGTCCCCTCGACCAGCAGATCGGCAATCGACGGCTGGGCCTTGCGCCAGGCGGTGATGGCGGCGGGTGCCGGAAGCTGAGCCTTGAATTCGTCGGACTGGAAACCCCACAGGGCGATCAGGCGTCCGATGCCCGGGTCGAAGAGATGGTCGCCCCGGGCGGCGAGGGCCTGGGCTTCGCGGATGAACGCGGCCAGCTCGGGGCTCACGGTGTGGGGCTGGCCGGCGGCGATGGCGGCGTTGAGAGCGGTGAGTTCCGAGGGCTGCCAGGCGTGGTAGGCCCGGTGCAGGCGGTCGAATTCGCGCAGGACGGCGGCGATGGCCCTGCGCGCCACGTCCGCTTCGGCGGCCACCACCAGGACTTCCACCCGGGTGCCGAAGACGTAGGCCTCTTGCTGCTGCACCGGCGCGCGGCCGCAGGCGCCAAGCAGGGTCAGCAGGAGGGCCAGGGCGGCGAGGCGCCGCAGTCCGCTTAGGCGCCGCAGCAATGGTCCTCCAGGGCGGAGATGGTGGCGGCGGCCACGTCGAAACCTGTCTGGGCATGGATTTCGACCATACAGGTGGGGCTGGTGACGTTGATTTCGCTCAGGTGCTCGCCGATGACGTCGAGGCCAACGAGAAAAAGCCCCCGTGCGGCGAGCCGCGGCCCCAGTTCGTCGGCAATGGCCTCATCGCGGGGGGAGAGTGCCCGGGCCACGCCGCTACCTCCCAGGGCGAGATTGCCGCGGCTTTCTCCGGCGCGAGGATAGCGGGCCAGGACGTAGGGTGCCGCCCGGCCGGCGACGAGCAGGATGCGCTTGTCGCCATCAGCGATGGCGGGCAGGAAGCGCTGGGCCATGACGCGACGCCGGCCCAGGGCGGTGACGGTTTCCAGGATGACGTTGCGGTTGGGATCGTTCCGCCCCACGCGGAAGATGCCGGTGCCGCCCATGCCGTCCAGGGGCTTCAGAATGACGTCGCCCTCCCGGTCGATGAAGGCCTGCAGGGCCGCCCATTGGCTGGAGACCAGGCTTGGGGGAGCCAGATGGGGAAATTCGGCGATGGCCAGTTTTTCGTTGTGGTCGCGCAGGGCGCCGGGGCGGTTGAAGATGCGGGCTCCTTCGGCCTCGGCCCGCTCCAGGAGCCAGGTGGCGGCGAGGTATTCGCCGTCCATGGGGGGATCCTGGCGCATGAGCACGGCGTCGAAGTCCTTGAGCGCGCGCTCGGCCCGCCCGCTTTCCCGGAACCAGGCAGCGTCGTCCTGGAGCACCAGATCGATGGCTTCGCCTCTCACCGTTCCGCCGCCGTCCCGGGGCGCGCCCCAGCCCAGGGTCGCCGCCTCGATGGCGCTCACGGCATGGCCCCGGGCCTGGGCCGCCCGCATCAGGGCAACGGAGCTGTCCTTCCAGGCCTTGAGGCTTTCCAGGGGATCGACGATGAAGGCCAGCCGGAGGGGCGGTCCCCGGCGGGCCGGCGGGGCAGGGGGAAGGAAGGTCATGGCGCGGCGTTCAGCCCTGGGAGTCAGTCAGATAGGGTTGCGTCGATACCGACGCGCGCCTCCGCGCAGCGAACGGCAGCCGAAGCCACGGCGAGGATGAGCGACGAGCGGGAATGGGAAGCGTGCCGAACATAGCTGAACCGATCCGACCGAGGATTAAACCGGCGCCGTGCGCTCCAGCTCCACCGCTGCCGCGAGGGCGGCGAGGCGGGCAACGACGCCGTAGGCGTAGAAGCGGTTGGGCGCGTCGTCCGGGTTGCGGCCGGGCTGGGGCAGGCTACAGGAAGTTTCGAAGGCCAGGGGCTCGAAGTGCATGCCCGGGGCGTTGAGGTTTTCGTCCTTGCCGCGGGCCTTGTGCACCCGGTAGAAGCCCCCCACCACGTAGCGGTCGATGAGGTAGATCACCGGCTCGGCCACGGCGTCGTGCACCGTCTCGACGGTCGGGACGCCTTCCTGGATGAGGACTTCGCTGACCTCAAGGCCCTCCTTGCCCACGCTCATTTTGTTGCGCTGCTTGCGGTTGAGGCCGATCACTTCCTCGGCGTCGCGCACGGTCATGACGCCCATGCCGTAGGTGCCGGCATCGGCCTTGACCACCACGTAGGGTGTTTCGGAGATGCCGTACTGGCGGTACTTTTCCCCCACTTCCGCTAGGACGGCAGCGACCTGGGCCGCCAGACATTCCTCGCCCTGGCGCTCGTGGAAATTGACGCTGCGGCAGACGGCGAAGGCGGGGTTGATGCGCCAGGGATCGATACCGATGTGTTCGGCGAAGGCGGTGGCGACCTCGGCGTAGGCGGCGAAATGGTGGGACTTGCGCCGCACGGCCCAGCCAGCGTGGAGGGGCGGCAGGACGAATTGCTCGTTGAGGTTGCGCAGGATGTCCGGGACGCCTGCCGAGAGATCGTTATTGAGCAGGATGGCGCAGGGGTCGAAGCCGTCCAGCCCCAGGCGGCGGGGGCCGCGGCGCAGGGGTTCGAGAAGCAGGCTGCCACCGTCGGGCAGGGCGACCTCGGTAGGGGCGGTGACTTCCGGGAGCAGGCTGCCCACCCGCACCGTGAGGCCGGTGAGGGAAAGCAGGTGGGCCAGGCGGGCGACATTCTGCAAATAGTAGACGTTGCGCGTGTGGTTCTCGGGGATGAGGAGCAGGTCGCGGGCGTCGGGGCAGATCTTTTCGATGGCCGCCATGGCGGCGTGGACGCAGAGGGGCAGGAAGGCTGGGTTGAGGTGGTTGAAGCCGCCGGGGAAGAGGTTGGTATCCACCGGCGCCAGCTTGAATCCGGCATTGCGCAGGTCGCAGGAGGCGTAGAAGGGAGGGGTGTGGTCCTGCCACTGGCCCCGCAGCCAGTGTTCGATGGTGCTGGCGTTGTCCAGGAAGCGCTTTTCCAGGTCGAGCAGGGGGCCCGACAGGGCGGTGGTGAGGTGGGGAACCATGGGAATCGGGGTGCGGCCTTGGGGAACCTATCTTACACCGTCGGGCTTGCGGGAGCGCCGAAGGAGGCCGGCAGGGGGGCGTTTTCCAGGCTGCGCTGGGTGAACAGGAAGCGCCCGTCGCAGACGAAGCCCAGGCCTGCCCAATCGAGGGCATTGAGCTGGCGGCAGAGCTCGACGAGGTCGGCCGCCGGGTCGTGGGGAAAAAGCGCGAGGATGGCGCCGTCGTAGTGGGGGCAGGGGTGCAGGAAGAAGGGCCGTTCGCGCCGGGTGCGGCCGTTGACGTAGATGCGGGGTGCCTCGGTTTCCGGGTAGGCGCGGCCCCATTGCCACCAGTTGCTCTCGTCGAAGGCCCGGATGCGGCGGGCCATGAGGCGGGCCTTGTGGGGCAGGAGCGCCGGGTGGGGACCGGAGCCGCCGGGGGCTTGCCAGATCATGCGCCGGGTTTCGCCGCTGGCGGCGGTCTGGGAGCAGACGAAATCCCGGTTGCCACGGGGGTCGGTATAGACTTCGTCGGCACCGGAAACGGCCCCGACGCGAACCGAGAACAGCTCGCCCAGGCGGCGGGCATGGCTGTCTCGGGCGAAATGTAAGTGTCCGCTCACTTCCTGAAAGAGTCGCTCTTCCCATTGCAGTGTCTCCAGTGCTGTGCCCAACGGGCTGCGTCTGGGGAGTGCTGTGTAGCGGCAGCGGCGGCTGAAATCGTCCCGCTCGAAGCGCCACACGAGGCAGTTGGGCATGGCGCCGGAAAACACCGGGGTGTCACCCAGGTCGATGGCGTCAGTGATGCTGCCCTGGGTGGTCAACCAGCGGTTGAGTGCCACGGCCGAAGTGGTCTTGAGGAAATCCCGGGGGGTGATGAAGATGAGTTCTCCGCCGGGTTCCAGGTGACGCACCGCCTTTTCGATAAAGAAGAGATAGAGGTTGGAGCGGCCGTCGAAAAGGCGGCTGCCGAGGCGCCGCCGCGTTGCGGGGGCGATGTCCTGGAAGCGCACGTAAGGCGGGTTGCCAATCACAGTTTGGAAGCGCTCACTCTCTGGGTAAGCGAAGAAATCCATGACTAGCGCCCCGGGTGGCGCGTGGCGAGCATCGGCTTCGACGGCGACACAGCCGGGGATGCGGCGGGAGAAAGCGCCGTTGCCCGCCGAGGGCTCCAGGGTTCGGCCCCGGCGCCGGCGCAGGGCGAGCATGGCCTCCACCACCACGTCGGGCGTGAAGACCTGGCCCAAGCCCACGACATCGTAGGCGGGTGGCGTGCGCGCGAGGTCGGATAGCGGGGTGGAGACGGGGTGGTCCAGGTTCACAGGCGGTAGTCGGAGGCGGCCAGACGCTCCAGGCGGGCCAGCACTTCAGAAAATTCGTCTTCGCCCTTGGCCGCCTCGTCGAAGAATTGCAGGGCGGAATCGAGGGTTTCCCGCACCAGATCGCCGACGAAATTCTCCTGGATTTCAGACAAACCCAGGCTGGCCAGGGTGCGGGCCAGGCTTTCCAGTTGGTCCATCATGTGGCGCTGTCCGGCCAAGCGGTTGCTCACCAGGCGCTGGTTGGTGCGCGTCAGGGCGCCGCGCAGTTCGGCCAGGGAGCCGGCGATGCCGACTTTTTGCAGGTCGCGCTCGTTGGCGGCGTCCATGCCCTGCACGCGAATGTCGGCGCTTTCGGCCAGCACCGCCAGATGGTCCCGCAGGCGGCCCACCTTGTCCGGGTCTTCGGTGGGCAAATTGTTTACCAGCAGGGAAACGTGGGCGTAATTGACCGCCGCCCGGGAGCCGAATTCGAAGATGCGACCCATGTTGCGCATGGTGTCGAGCACCGAGGTTTGCAGGGGAGAAAGTTCGCCTTCTGTGGAGACGGTGACGCTGGCGCCGGCACCGCGCACCTGGACTGCACCCCGCAGCCCCCAGGCCGCCATGGCTTCGGAAAGCCGGCGGGCGAGGGCATCGTGGGTGGCGGCGCCGGCACCCTGGCGCAGGAATTCGATCACCACCCCCAGGTCGCCCATGGTGCTCATGGCGGAAAACGCTGCCTGGGAGGCGGAGGCCGATTGGGCGGCCAGGTCCTTGATGCGTCGGCGCTGCTGCACCACGGCGGCGACCTTGTGGCGCAGTTCGGCTGCGGCGATGGGCTTGGTGATGAAGTCGTCGCCGCCCGCCTCGTAGGCGGCGAGCCGCTCCGGTGCCGTGTCGTGGGCCGAGACGAAGATCACCGGCACTTCGGTGCCTCCCTCGCGCAGGCGGCGGCAGGTGTCGTAGCCGCTGAGGCCCGGCATCTCAATGTCGAGGAGCACGGCGTCGAAGTCCGCCGGGGCGGCGAGGAAGGCTTCGCCGTTGGCGAATTCGGCCACCGCGTATTCCCCTTCCAGCAGGCGGATGAGGATCATGCGCTGGGGGGCGTTGTCTTCGACGACGGCGATGCGGGTTTTGTCGCTCATGGTTTGCTCCTGGACATTGAGAGCGTCTGAATTTCTGGGGCGCGCCCGAGGGTGCGCAGCAGGGTATGACGTGCGGTGACGAAGGGAATGTTCACGGGAGCTCAGTCGCGGTTGACCGAGAGTACCGGCTGGGTTTCGCTCTCGGAGACCAGGACGGTGAGGAGATTGCTCACCAGGCGGACCCGATCCTCCGGATTGAGGGTGACGACCTGGGCTCGGGCCAGGTCGTCCAGGGCCTGGCGCACCATGCCGACGGCCCCTTCGACGATACGCTGCCGGGCGGCGATGACGGCCTCGGCCTGCTGGCGGCGCAGCATGGCGCTGGCGATTTCCGGGGCGTAGGCCAGGTGGGCGATCTTGGCTTCGAGCACTTCCAGGCCGGCGATGTCCACATGCTCCTGTATCGTTTTTCCCAGAAGTTCGGCGACCGCCTCCAGGTCGCCGCGCAAGGAGTTAGCCCCCTGGGTGTCGCCATCGTAGTAGCGAGTGCTCGCTACCGCTCGAACTGCGGATTCGCTTTGGATGACGACGAAGGCGGCGTAGTTTTCCACTTGAAAGGCGGCTTTGGCGGTATCGGCCACCCGCCAGGCAATGACCGCTGCCACTTCGATGGGGTTGCCCGCCTTGTCGTTGACCTTGATGGTCGGGGTA
>SSTB01000185.1 GCA_009469665.1 Azonexaceae bacterium
AGCCCCCGAGTAGCGCAGGGAAGCCCCCAGCGGGGGCCTCCGACCCAGGGGTGGCTTCTGGCACCTTTCTTCTTTCCACCAACAAGAAAGTACGCCCGCGCCTCCAGCGCGGAAACCATGGGTTCAGAAAAGCGGTTGGCCCGAGGAGTTGCGATGAAACCCAGGGGTTCAGAAGACTGATCTGCCAGGGGAGCCGGGGTGAAGCCTGGATTTTGGGACGGGGGCGTGGACCGGGTGCGGACCAAGTTGCCCGGTTCTACCGGAGGACCCGCGAGGGAAGCAATAACCCCAAAATTCCTATTGCACCCAACCCTTCAATCAAAGATAATCCCCGGTTTCCCAGATCGGCCACATCCGCCGATCGCCAGACTTAAAGGACTGATCATGAAAGCCGGAATCCACCCCGACTACAACGAAATTCAGGTGACCTGCTCTTGCGGCCACACCTTCACCACCCGTTCCACCATGAAGAAGGCCCTGCACGTCGAAGTCTGTTCGGCCTGCCACCCCTTCTACACGGGCAAGCAAAAGATCGTCGATACCGCCGGCCGGGTTGAGAAATTCAACCAGAAGTTCGGCTCCATGCGCGGCAAGGCCGCCTGAGTCCGAGCGCCTGGATGGTCAAAAGGCAGCCCCCGGGCTGCCTTTTTCATTTCTCCCCATGCTTCCCCTGATCGCCCTCCTGCGCCGCGGCGTGCGGCTCCCGCCCTCGGGTTGGGCGCTGGCCGGCATGCTCGCCTTTTACGTCGTCGCCGGCCTCTTCGGCCGCGACCCGTGGAAGGGCGAGGACGCCATCCACATCGGCACGGCGTGGCACATCCTCACCTACGGCGACTGGCTTTCGCCGGACCTCGCCGGGCGACCCTTCAACGAGCCCCCGCTGTACTACTGGAGCGCGGCCCTCACGGGGAAGCTGCTGGGTTGGCTGCTCCCCCTCCACGACGCCATGCGCTTCGCCAGTGGGATCTGGGTCGCCCTGGCGCTCACCGGCATTTACTATGCGGGCCGCGAACTCTACGGGCAGCACGCGGCGGCGGCGAGTCCCATGTTGCTGGCCGGCTGCTGCGGCTTACTGCTGCACGCCCACGACGCCCAGCCCATGCTCATTGCCCTGGCGGCCTACGGGGGAGTTCTGGGCGCCCTTGCGGCGTGCCCGCGCAAGCCCCGCATGGCCGGCGTCTTTTACGGTCTCTCGCTGGGAGCCTGCCTGCTGGGCGCTGGCGTGGCACCGACTCTGCCTTTGATTGCGGCCGGCCCTCTGACCCTGGCCCTTTACCCGGAGCGGCGCCAGACCCTGATCGCCCTCGGAGTCGCCCTGCCCCTAAGCCTGGCCATTGCCCTGCCCTGGCCCCTGGTCCTGCAGGCGGTCGAACCCCAACGCTTCGCCGGCTGGGTCGAGGCTGAGTCGGCCCAATTGTCGGCCGGCATCTTTCCTTTGCAGGGCGCCGCGTCGTACCTCTCCCATCTCACCTGGTTCGCCTTCCCCGCAAGCCCTATCGCACTGTGGGCGCTGTGGCTCCGTCGCCGCACGCTGGCAAACCGCCCCCAGTCGCTGCCGCTGCTTTTCCTGGCGCTGACTCTGGCCCTGCTGGCTGTGGCCTATCGCCCCAAAGAAATTCCCGCCCTGCTGCTGCTGCCGCCCCTGGCCCTACTGGCCACGCCCGGCGCCCTCAGCCTGCGGCGGGGCGCGGCGAATGCTTTCGATTCCTTCGCCATGATGACCTTCACCTTCTTCGCCGCCCTGGTCTGGGTCGCCTGGTCCGCCATGGCCCTGGGATGGCCCGAACGGCTTGCGGGCAGAGTGGTCGCCCTGCGCCCCGGTTTCGTCGGCCACTTTGACGTCCTGGCATTCGCCGTCGCGGCGGTGGCAACGGCCTGGTGGCTGTGGCTCATCGTGACGGCTCCCCGCTCGCCCTACCGCAGCCTCACCCATTGGACCATGGGCATCACCACCCTCTGGCTTCTGGCCATTGCGCTCCTGCTCCCTTGGGTCGATTACGGCAAGAGCTACCGCCCGGTGGCGGAAGCCGTCGCCCGCCAACTCCCCGACCGGACCGACTGTCTCGCCGAACGGAGTTTGAACGAGACCCAAAGGGCTTCCTTCGCCTATTTCGCCGGTCTGGAACCACTGGCCCTGACCACGCCGGCCGGACGCAGGTGCCGCTGGCTCCTGGTCCAGGGCGACACCCGCGCCGACCTTGCCGCACCTGTCGGCACGTGGACCCAATTGTGGGAAGGCCACCGGCCAGGCGAGCGGCGGGAGAAGTTCCGCCTTTACCGACGCGGGGAATGAACGCCTAGGGCGAGTTCACAGTAACCGGCGGGACTGGGTTTGCCAGGGCGGGATGGGCACCAAGGCGCGAGGTGCGGGGAATGGTCGTTCCATTCCCAAGCCAATCAACACCGGCGACCGCCCGTCCCGCCAGACCCTTGCGCAGCCCGTCGCTTACTGGGAACACGCCCTAGCCGGCGTCCGGCGGCGTGACCCGCAGGAAATGCTCGCGGTAGTACTTCAGCTCGTCGATGGATTCGTAGATGTCGGCCAGGGCGGTGTGGCGGCTCTTTTTCTTGAACCCCTTGTAGATATCCGGGGTCCAGCGCTTGCACAGTTCTTTCAAGGTACTGACGTCGAGATTGCGGTAATGGAAGAAGGCTTCCAGTTGCGGCATATGGCGGGCCATGAAGCGCCGGTCCTGGCAGATCGAATTGCCGCACATGGGGGAATGGCCGGCGGAGGAATATTTTTTCAGAAACTCCAGGGCTTCCGCCGCCACCTGGGCCTCGTCCTGGGTAGACGCCTTCACCCGGTCGATGAGGCCTGAACGTCCGTGGGTTTTCTGGTTCCAATCGTCCATGGCGGCCAGAACTTCATCGCTTTGATGGACAGCCCAGGCGGGGGATTCCGCCACCATGCGCAACTCGGCGTCGGTCACCACCATGGCCAATTCGATGATGCGGTCCCGGTCGGGTTCCAGCCCGGTCATTTCCATATCCAGCCAGACGAGGTTGTTGGCGTTGCCTGCCATATAATTCTTCGCTTCTTTGCCCAAAGCGCGCATTGTCGCATAGCTCCATGATCGCCAGCCTTCCCGCCGCCACCTTCACCACCCTCTTCGTCGCCGCGCTTGTGACGACCCTCATCCTGCGCCTCTGGCTCGCCTCCCGCCAGGCGGCCCACGTCGCCCGCCACGCCGATGCCGTTCCTGCCCAGTTCGCGGGCCGCATCGAGCTTGATGCCCATCGGAAAGCCGCCGCCTACACCGTCGCCAAGACTCGTTTCGGCATGACGGCCGCGCTGGCCGACAGCGCTCTCCTCGCCGCCCTCACCCTGGGCGGCGGCATCGCGACCCTGGACACCCTGTGGGCTGGCCTTTTGGGCGGCCCCGGCCACGCCTATGGCCTGGCGCTCATTTTCAGCGTCTTCGCCATCCAGGCCCTGGTGGACCTGCCCTTCTCCCTCTACCGCCAGTTCGTCATCGAGACGCGCTTCGGCTTCAACCGCATGACCCTGGGCCTGTTCTTTTCCGACGTGCTCAAGCAGGCGCTTCTCGCCGCCGTGATCGGCACCCCCCTGCTGCTTGCGGTGCTCTGGCTGATGGGCAACCTGGGCCCGTACTGGTGGCTGACGGTGTGGGTATTCTGGTGCGTTTTCTCCCTTGCTCTGCACTTCATCTACCCCACCTGGATCGCCCCTCTGTTCAATAAGTTCTCCCCCTTGGCGGAAGGCGAGATGAAGGCGCGCATCGAGGCCCTCCTCGGCCGCTGCGGCTTCCGTTCCAGCGGGCTGTTCGTCATGGACGGTTCCCGCCGTTCCAGCCACGGGAACGCCTATTTCACCGGCTTTGGCGACAGCAAGCGCATCGTCTTCTTCGACACCCTGCTCGAACGCCTCGCCCCCGCCGAGGTAGAGGCCGTCCTGGCCCACGAACTGGGTCACTTCCGGCGCCGCCATGTGGTCAAGCACATCGCCCTCAGTTTCCTGCTGTCGCTCTTCTTCCTCTGGCTGCTGGGGATGCTGATCGAATCCCCGGGGTTCTATGCCGGGCTGGGCGCCCCCGGGGGCAATACGGCCCTGGCCCTGGTGCTCTTCTTCCTGGTCATCCCCGTCTTCACCTTCCCTTTCCATCCGCTGACCAGCTCCCTGTCCCGCAGCCACGAATTCGAGGCCGACGCCTACGCCGCCGACCACGCCAGCGCCGACGATCTGGTTCGCGCCCTGGTCAAGCTTTACCAGGACAACGCCGCCACCCTGACACCAGACCCGCTGCACTCCCTGTTCTACGACTCCCACCCGCCCGCTGCCCAGCGCATCGAGCATCTCAATCGTTTGAGGCCGGTCTGAGAAGCGGTCGCCCGTTGCGCCACGGCGCCAAGAATCGATGAGTGCAATCGGCCGCGTTGTCGCCGCTCACGGCCGCCAGTACGTGGTCGAATTTCAGGACGGGCGGCGCCTGGTCTGTGTTCCCCGCGGCAAGAAGAGCGAAGTGGCCTGCGGTGACCGGGTCGAAGTCGCGCTCACGTCGCCGGACCAGGGTGTCATCGAGGCCATCCAGCCCCGGAGGAGCCTCCTTTACCGCTCCAACGACCTGCGCCAGAAACTCATCGCGGCCAATGTCGACCTGCTGGTCCTCGTCGTCGCCACCGAACCCGCCTTTTCCGACGAACTGCTCACCCGCGCCCTAGTCGCCGCGGCGTGCGAGGACATCGCTCCCCTGATCGTCCTCAACAAGGCGGATCTAGCCGACCGTCTTCCCGCTGCCCGGCAGCGCCTTGCTGTCCTGGCCGGCCTGGGCTACGCCATCGTCGAACTCAGCGCCCGGACAGACGCAGAAGCCCTGCGCCCCCACCTGACCGGGCGTACGACAGTTCTGGTCGGCCAGTCGGGCATGGGCAAATCAACCCTGGTCAACGCGCTTGTGCCCGGCGCCGCGGCGGCCACCCGCGAAATCTCTTCCGCCCTGGACTCGGGCAAGCACACCACGACCCACGCCTGTCTGTACCCGCTGGATGGCGAGAGTCAGATCATCGATTCCCCGGGCCTGCAGGAATTCGGCCTCGCCCACCTGGAGATTCCAGCTATCGAGGCGGCTTTCCCCGAATTCGCCCCCTGGCTGGGCAAATGCCGCTTCCGCAATTGCCATCACGACCAGGAACCGGACTGCGCCCTGCACGCCGCCGTTGCGGCGGGCGCCGTGGACGCAAGCCGCTTCACGGCCTATCATCGAATCGTCCTGAGCAAGCGGTAATGGACATATCCGGAGCGTGCAAGTGATGGGGGCTTTCAGGGTCGTTTCTCCCTCTCCAAGCTGCTCCCCCGCGAGGCACGGGATGGATCAAGATGTCAGCTTCCCGCCTCTTCCAACTTAGCATTTCAATGGCATCCGACTCCCCGGCTACTCCCCGTGCCAACATAGAGGTACCCGCCGCAGCAGCAGAAGCGCCGTCGGCGCCTGCCGCCCTGGGGCTCCTCGCGGCTTCGTTCTACGAAAGCCCGATCATCATGACCCTGTCCCGACTCGATGACGGAACCCTGCTGGACGTCAACGAGAGCTTCACCCGCACCTTCGGCTGGCCCCGGGAAGAAGCCATCGGCCGCTCGTCCCTGGAGCAGGCACTGTGGGTGGACCCTCTTGCCCGCCGCGCCATGCAGGACGCAGTAGCGCGCAGTGGCCGGGTGCGTGACTTCGAACTCGTCGGCCGCACCCGCGGGGGCGAGCTTCGCATCTGCCGCCTGGCGGCGACCCTCATCGAGGCCGGAGAGCAGCGGGTGATCCTCAGCAACATCGTCGACTGCACCGAAGAGCGCCGCAAGGAGACCCTCATCCGCGACTTTCGCCAGCGCATGGAGGTCGCCTTCGGGGTCAGCCCGGTGGCGATTTCCATCTCCGATCTGGAGAGCGGTCTCTACATCGACGTGAATGACGCGTACGTCCGCAACTTTGGCTGGACGCGCGAGGATCTCCAGGATCGCACTTCTCTGGACATCGGCCTTTGGCCCGACCCCGCCGCCCGCCATGCCTGGAAGGAGCGCCTGCGCCGCGAAGGCCGGGTCGTCGACTACCTGACCGAGATGCGCGACCGGGCCGGCCGCCCCCACTGGATTCGCCTTTCCGCCCAAACCGTCGATTTCGACGGGGGACTGCGGGTCTTCGCCTATCTGCTCGACGTCAGCGAAGAAACCCGGGCCGCCGAAGCCCTGCGCAAGGTCAGTCTGGCCGTGGAGCAAAGCCCCAGCGGCGTGCTCATCACAGACCTGGAACGCCGGGTGGAGTATGTGAACGACGCCTTCCTCGAGGCCACCGGCTACTGTCGCGAGGAATTGATGGGACGCACGCCCCGCCTGCTCCACTCGGGCCTCACCCCCCCCGAGACCCACGCCGATCTGCGCGCCACCCTGGCCGCCGGACGGGACTGGAAGGGAGAATTCGTCAATCGCACCAAGGATGGCCGCCACATCGCCATGGCGGCCCACATCTCGCCGGTACGGCAGGCAAACGGCAGCATCAGCCACTACCTCGCCATCGAAGAGGACATCACCGAGCAGAAAAGCCTGCTGGCCGAACTTGAGGCCCATCGCCACCACCTGGAGGAACTGGTCGCCGCCCGAACCGAACAACTGGCGGAAGCCAAGGCCGTCGCGGAACAGGCCAGCCAGGCCAAGAGTGCCTTCCTGGCCAATATGAGCCACGAAATCCGCACCCCCATGAACGCCATCATCGGCCTCACCCGGCTGGCGACACGCCAGGCCGAAAACCCGGAGCAGCAGGACCGCCTGCGCAAGGTGGGCGAAGCGGCCCAGCACCTCCTGTCCATCATCAATGACATCTTGGACATTTCCAAGATCGAATCGGGCAAGCTCAGCCTGGAGTCGGCCCCCGTTTCCCTGGCCGACTGCTTCGCCCGCGCCCGCGTCCTGGTGGCCGACCGGGCGGCGGCCAAGGGGCTTCGCCTGCGCCTCGACCTGGACCCTGCCCTGCCACCGGTACTGCTGGGTGACGCCCTGCGCCTGGGGCAGATCCTCATCAACTTCGCCAGCAACGCGGTCAAGTTCACCGATCAGGGCGAGGTCTGCCTGGGCGCGCGCCTGCTTGGGAAGGACGCAACCCACGCCCAGATACGCATCCAGGTGAGCGACACCGGCATCGGCATCGCCTCGGCGGATTTCGGCCGGCTCTTCCAGGCCTTCGAGCAGGCCGATTCCTCGACCACCCGCCGCTTTGGCGGCACCGGCCTGGGGTTGGCCATTAGCCGCAAGCTCATCGAACTCATGGGCGGCCGTATCGGCCTGGAAAGCCGGCCCGGCGCAGGCAGTACCTTCTGGTTTTCCCTCTCGCTCCCCATCGCCGCGCTCGCCGCTCCCCCACGGCCCCCCTTGCCTTCACCGGCCGACGCGGAATTTCGCCGCCTGGCCAGCGGCGTCGCCCTGCTTCTGGTCGAAGACAATCCCATCAATCAGGAAGTCGCCAGCGCCCTCCTCGCCGAAGCGGGCTTTAGCGTCACCACCGCGGACAACGGGGCCGAGGCCGTCGACAAGGCCCTTTCCGGCCGCTACGCGGTGGTGCTCATGGATATCCAGATGCCGGTCATGGACGGCCTCGAAGCGACCCGGACCATCCGCGCCACTCCTGGGGGAGCAAGCCTGCCCATCATCGCCATGACCGCCAACGCCTTCGGAGAAGACCGGGAACGCTGCCTGCAAGCCGGCATGAACGACCACGTCGCCAAACCGGTCGACGCTGCGCTGCTCTTTGCCACCCTGGCCCGCTGGCTGCCCCGCCGGGACGCTGCCGCCGCATGCCCTGCCCCCTGTTCCCCGGCCGTGCCTCCGGCCGGCGTCCCGGAAGCCGAAGGGGATGAAGCCGCCGCTCTTCATAACCTCCCCGGCCTGGACGTCGAACTTGGCCTGAAAAGTGTGCGGGGCCGTGTTGCCAGCTACCGGCGCATGCTGGGCAAGTTCGCCGCGAACCATCGCCACGACCCGGAGAAACTGCGGCAAGCCCTGGCTACCGGGGATGCGACGGAAGCCCGGCGCCTGGCGCACACCTTGAAGGGCGTCAGCGCCATGCTGGGCGTGGTCGAAGTGCAGGCCTACGCCACGGCCATCGAAACCGCCTGCCGGGAGGAACGGCCAGCCGAAGAGATCGCCCCCATGGCCGACGCGCTGGAGGCCACGCTGGGCGCCACCTGCTCCGCCCTCGACGCCTTGCCGGCGGAAACGACGCCGACCGCGAGCGTCAATCCGGGCTGAGCCTCAGGGTCGCGACGACCTCGTTGCCCCGACCCCTATACTCCAGGGCATCGAAGCTGAGCATGCGCGACATGGCGATGCCGCGGCCGTGGGTGTCGAAGGCCCGCTCCGGCGAAAGCTCCAGGTAGCGGCGCCAGTCGAAACCGGCCCCCTGGTCCCGTACAGTGAAGATCAGGCTTCCGGCCTCGCGGCGGATTTCCAGTTGCCCCACCCGCCCCGCGTATTCGGGCAGCGCCAGCCGACGGGCGATCTCGTCCGGCAGAGTGCCCTGCTCGATGAGGGCCGACTTCTCGCCGTAGCCGATACCCAGATTGCCGTGCTCCACCGCGTTGAGCATCAGTTCCGAAAGCCCCAGCACCACCCTGGCCGGGTCCGGCGCCGCATTGGCGGCCAGAGTGGCGAGATTGCGCGCCTCTTCCGGTGTGCGAAAGACGAAGGTCGCCTGTTGCAGGCAGCCGAAGCTCTGGCCGATGCGGGCCGCTTCCCGCCGCAATTCCTGGTGTTCGAGACGATCATCCAGCGCCGCCCCGACGATGGCGAGCAGGGTATCGGCGGAAAAAGGCTTGGTCAGGTAATAAAAGGCCCCGGCCCGCAGGCCTTCCGCCACGTCCCCATCGGCGGTCATGGCGGTCTGCATGATGACCGGCACGTCTTCCCAGCCTTCCCGCGCCTTGAGGCGGCGCAGGATTTCGATGCCGTCCATGTCCGGCATCATGCGATCCAGAAGGATCACGTCGAAGCCCGCATCCGCCCCCTGCAAACGCTCCCAGGCCTCACCCCCGGAGGAAGCGGCGACCACCTGATAGCCTTCCTCGGCCAGGGTCTCGACCAGGCGTTCCTGATTGATGGGTTCGTCTTCGACGACCAGTACGCTAGGGGGCATGATTCACTCTCTGTTCGGACGGGTTTGCCGACCCGGGGCCGGCAGTCAGAGGCCGAACCCTAGCACGAAATACAAAATTACTCGCATGGCGAGTTCACTTCGTCGCGACACGCTCCAGCCACGCCGCGACGCCCTCCCCGGCCCGCCGGCCGGTGGCGAGGCAGGCGGTGAGGAGATAGCCGCCGGTGGGGGCTTCCCAGTCCAGCATTTCCCCTGCGCAGAACACGCCGGGCAGGGTCTTCAGCATGAGAGCGTCGGTGAGTTCCGCCAGGGCCACGCCCCCGGCGCTACTGATGGCTTCGTCCAGGGGTCGCGGTGCCTGAAGCGGGATGGCCAGGGCCTTGATCGCCCGGGCCAGGACTGCCGCATCGCCCAGTTCGGCCGGGACATGGAATTCCCGCAGCAAAGCCGTCTTGACGCCTTCGATCCCGGCCCGGCGGCGCAGGTGGTTGGCCAGGCTGTCCCGCCCCCGGGGCCGGGCGAGTTGCTCGACCAGGGCCGCCTCGTCGCGCCCCGGCGCCAAGTCGAGGACCAGGGCCGTCGCCTCGCCCCGCGCCAGCCCCTCGCGCAGGGAGGCGGAAAGAGCATAGACCGCGCCGCCCTCGATGCCCCGGGCGCTGACCACGCACTCGCCGGGCACCTCCTGGCCGCCATGGCGCGCGACGATGGCCTTAAGGGGCTGGCCGGCGAAACGCTCCCGGAAATAGGGCGACCAGGCCACGTCGAAGCCGCAGTTCGCCGGCCGCAGCGGCACCACGTCGACGCCGCGCCCTGCCAGCCAGGGCACCCAAGCCCCGTCGGACCCCAGGCGGCGCCAGCTCCCGCCCCCCAGGGCGAGTACCGTCGCCGCGGGCCGCTGGGCAAGCTCGCCGGTGGGAGTCGCGAAGCGGAGGGCGCCATCCGCCTGCCACCCGAGCCAGCGATGGCGGACGTGCAGGCGCACTCCTGCGCTGCGCAGCCGGTGCAGCCAGGCCCTCAAAAGCGGCGCCGCCTTCATCCCTTCGGGAAACACCCGACCCGAGGAGCCGACGAAGCTCGCGATACCCAGCCCGGCCATCCAGTCCCGCAGGGCTGCGGGGCCGAAGGCGGTAAGCGAGGGCTCCAGAAATCCGCGCCCGGCACCGTAGCGGGTGAGGAAGCGATCGAAAGCTTCGGAGTGGGTGATATTGAGCCCACCCCGTCCAGCCATGAGGAATTTGCGGCCCGGAGAGGGCATGGCGTCGTAAACCTCCACCTCCACGCCGCGGGCGGCAAGGTCCTCGGCAGCCATCAATCCGGCCGGGCCTGCGCCCACCACGGCCACCGCCGCAGCAGGCGGCGGGCGACGCGGCTCAGGGAACATCGGGAACGACCCCGGCCCCTTCTCCGTCGAGGGGCGTGACCGTCACGGCGACTTCCGGCTCGTGGCCGCCACCCCCCAGGATCACGCCACGCAGGGGCGAGATGTCGCTGAAATCGCGCCCCACGGCAATGGTGATGTGTTCGGTGTCGGGGAGCAGGTTGTTGGTGGGATCAAGATCGACCCAGCCGTCACCTACCCCGGGGCAATAGAGGGAAACCCAGGCGTGGGAAGCATCGGCCCCTACCAGGCGCGGCCGCCCCGGTGGCGGATGGGTGAGGAGGTAGCCGCTGGCGTAG
>SSTB01000186.1 GCA_009469665.1 Azonexaceae bacterium
ATTTGTCCCCCAGCTTGGCGAGTACGTCCAGATGCTTGCGCGCCTCGCCCTTCTCGCCAGCCTTGATCAAGGTCCGGGCCAGATTGAGGCGAATTTCCGCCTGCCCCGGAGCAAGATCCACCGCCTTGCGCAGCAATTCGAGGGCCCGACCGGTGTCGCCCTTCTCGGCCAGCAGCACGGCCAGCGTATCCATGAGCGAGGGCGAATTGGGGGCCAGGCTCACCGCCTTTTCCGCGAATTCGAGGGCTTTGGGATCCTTCAACTGGCCCAGGGCCCAAGCCAGATTGTTCAGCACCCGCGGACTGTTGGGAGCGATATCCAACATGGTGCGATACTGCTTCGCGGCCCCCGCCCAATCCCCCTTGCTGGAGGCCATTTCGGCCAGATACTGGCGCACGACGACATCCTTGGGATTGTCCTTCAGCCAAGTGGCGATGACCCGCTCCGCCTCCACTTTGTTCCCCGCCTGTTCCAGGGTGGAACTGGCCTTGATCGCCAGTTCCGGCACCCGCCCCTTTTCTAGGCCGAGACGGTAGGCCTTGGCCGCTTCCGCCCAGGATTTCTGGGAGGTATGTACGTCGCCTTCAAAGGCGTAGCCGACGGGTTCGGTGGGCCGCTGCTTCTGGACCGTCTTGGCAAGACTCAGGGCGTCCCTTGTCTTGCCGTCCTTCACCAGAAGGAAGATCAAGGCGCGCTGCGCCTCGAGGAAATCCGGTTTGATTTCCAGGGCCTTTTGCAGGTCCCTGACCGCCTGGCCTTCATCCTTGGCGGCAACGCTCACTTCCGCCAACTTGAGGTAGGGCACGGGCGAGTGCGGCTGAAGCGCCGGAAGCTTGCCATAGGCTGCCTTGGCCTGGTTGAAATCGCCGGCAAGCATCTGGGCGCGACCCAGGGCATCGTAGAGTTCCGGACGGTCCGGAATCGCCGTCAGCGCCTCCTGGGCGGCCGCCACGGCTTTCTTGGCGTCCTTGGCGCGCAAATGGGACTCGACGAGGGCCAGACGGGCCACGATGTCGTTGGGATTGGCGCTTACTGCCTTGGTCACCCAACCCTGGGCCTCGTCCGCCTTGCCGCCGCTGGCCGTAATCATTTCAGCGATGGCCAGGTGGGCGGGCACATTCTTGGGGTCCGCGGCCAGCACGGTTTCGAAGCGACGCCTCGCTTCCTGGGGTTTCTTGTCGCGAAGATCGAGCAGCGCCAGATTTTTCGCCGCCGGGAAGTAGCCAGGCTTCAGGGTTGCAGCCTTTTCGAAAGCCTTGCGAGCTCCGTCGTAGTCGTTCTTGCTCCCCAGAATTTCGCCGCGCAGGTTGAACACCGCCGGATCATCGGGGCGCTTCTTTTCCAGGGCGACCACTGCAGCCAGTGCCTTGTCGGTCTCATTGCGGCGCAGATGGGCGGAAACGATGGCCAGATCGGCGACGGGCCCGCTGTCGCTGGCCGAGATGTCTGCCAGTTCTTCGAAGGCGGCGTCGGCCTTGCCCCCGGACATGTGCATCATCGCCAGACGGGTACGCTTGGCCGGATCCTTGGGGTCGAGGGCCGCCGCCTTGACGAAGAACTGCTCCGCCTTCTTGTAGTCCTTCAACTGGACGTAGACCTCGCCGGCCAGGGCCAGCATCGCGGGGGACTTGTCGATCTTGTCCAACACCGGCTTCAGAGTATCCAAGGCTTTGTCGGGCTGGCCCGTCTTCAGGTAGGTGGAAACCAGCAGACGGCGAGCCAGAGGCAGGGTGGATTCGGCGGTCAAGGCCTTGGCCAGATTGTCCTGGGCCTGGGTATAGGCCCCCAGTTGGAAATCGACCGCCCCTGCGAGTTGCATCGAAACCGCCGAGGGGCGAACCGCCTTGTGGTATTGCTCGAGAACCTCCTTGGCCGCCTTGTAATCCTTGTTCTGATACGCAAGCTGCGCCTGAAGGTACTGCAGGCCCGGGGGATTGCCGATCCCCTTGCGCGCCTGCTCCAGGGCCTGTTTGGCGTCATCCGGACGCCCCGCCCTGAGCAGGGTATTCACGAGGGCAATGTGAGCACTGGGAAAGCGGGGCTTCTTCTCCACCGCCTTGCGGTAGGCGGCCACCGCTTCATCCACTTCCCCCTTGCCCAGCATGATATCGCCCCGGAGTTTCCAGGCTTCCACCGCATCGGCATCCTTGGCCAGGATGCCGTCGACGATCGCCAGGGCACCGGGGACATCCTTGTCGCTGGTCGCCTTGACCCGGGCCGAAACGAGCAGGGCGGGCACATGGTCGGGCTTGGCGGCAAGGGCCGCCGCAAGGGCCGCCTTGGAAGCCTCTATATTGCCGGCAGCCCCCTGGGCGATACTCATGGCAGTATGGTACTCGGCACTCGCCTCGGTCCCGGAAACCTGTACCTTGGCAAACTCTTCCACCGCCTTCTTGGCCTCGCCCCGCATGGTGAGCGATCCAACCAGGAGGGGAACGACCTTCTCGGCGGGATACTTGAGCTCGAGCGCCTTCCTCAGCTCCACTTCGCCCGGAGCAAGATTGCCTTCATCCACCAGTGCCTTGCCCAGCAGAAACCGCGCTTCGGCCGAATTGGGATCCTTCTGGAGCGCATTCTTGAGCTGGATCACCGCGGCCTTGGTGTCATTCTTGGCCAGGAAATCCTTGGCCGAGGACAGCAGCTTGGCCGGGTCGTCGCCTCCACAGGCCGCCAGGGCAAGAACGAGTGCAAGGGCCGAAAGACGGAAGCTGTGCGAAGAAGTCTTGGTCATGAAATGATCTTTCCGGAGGCGAGTGAACGAGAGCTTATTTGAGGCCGAAGCGATGCATGAGGTCGTACAGGGTCGGGCGACTGATGGCGAGCATTTCGGAGGCTTTTACCACATTGCCATTGGCCCTGCTCAGGGCCGCTATGACGGCCCGCCGTTCGGCCTCGTCGCGCACCTTGCGCAGGTCGAGATCCCGCTCCTCCTGGGAACCGTGGTCACGCAGACCGAGATCCTCACGAGCGATTATATTGCCGTCCGCCATGATGACCGCGCGCTTGATGCAGTTTTCCAGTTCCCGCACGTTCCCGGGCCAGGAGTGAGCTTCGATGGCCTGAACGGCATCGTCGCCCAGGGCGATAGCCCCCCGGTTCTGCTCCTCGGCAAAGCGACGCACCAGGGCATGGGCCAGCAGGGCGGCATCGCCCAGACGATCCCGCAAGGGAGGGATATTGACCACGATTTCGGCCAGCCGGTAATACAAGTCTTCGCGGAACTTCCCCTCGTCGATGAGGCCCTGCAGATTCTGGTGCGTGGCGCAGACGACCCGGACATCCACGGCAATCTCCTGCCGCCCCCCGACGCGCTCCACCACCCTTTCCTGCAGGAAGCGCAGGAGCTTGGCCTGGAGGGGAAGTGGCAAATCGCCGATTTCGTCCAGCATGAGGGTGCCCTTGTGGGCCGTTTCGATCTTGCCCGGGGTGGTCTTGGCCGCACCGGTGAAGGCCCCCTTCTCATAGCCGAACAACTCGCTCTCGAGAAGATTGTCGGGAATCGCAGCGCAATTGATGGCCACGAAGCGCTCGGCACGACGAGGAGACGCCTCGTGCAGACCCCGCGCCAAGACCTCCTTGCCGGTGCCGCTCTCGCCCAGCAGCATGACCGTCGCGTTGCTGCCTGAAACCTTCTCGATGGTACGGCACAGGCGCAGCATTTCCGGATCCCGGGTGATGAGCCCGTTGAGGGCATCCGGCTGACGCATGGCGTGCAGACGCTGATTTTCCTTTTGCAGGTCATACAGCCGGAACGCACGGTCCACGGTCAGAGCCAGGAGATCCGGTTCGAAAGGCTTGGCGAAAAAGTC
>SSTB01000187.1 GCA_009469665.1 Azonexaceae bacterium
CCTCGAGTAGTGAACTCTTGCCCGACTGATGATGGATCACTGCCGACTGAGGTATGCGATCCAGATTGCAATGAGTTGGTAAGATACATTTTTGATCAAGCACTTTTCCCCTGAAGGTGATCATGGACGTGCTATCCGAATACCTAAAACGCCTGAAAGATGCTTTCCCTGATTTCCTTGATTTTGGAAGCGGCGATGAGGATCTGGCTCGAGAAGAACGCTCGTACAAGGTTGAACTTGTCACGAAATTTCAGTCGTCTTTGGCCAGCTCACTAAAGGACCTACCAGCCGACAGTGTTTCCAGAGGTGAGATAGGGAAACAGGTTATTGGCCTGCTTACATCCAAGCTGGAATCGATAGGACATCCACAAAATTTGGTTGGCTGGCGATATTGGGGGGCACTGACGAAGCTTACAAGCGCAGGTGTTTCACAGTTTGCCGTGGATGTGGCAAATCTCGTCTTCGGACCAGCTGCTCTTGAAGCCAGGATTGATCAATTCGTATCGAGTCTCAAAGCCATAATCGGAACGAGTGCTGGCAGCAGTTTTCCCGCGCAAAGTCGAAGTCTGACGTCATTCTTTCTGATGCTGTCCGATCCAAGCCAGCACGTAATCATCAAAACGCAGGAATTTAATCGGGCGCTAAAAGCATTTGGTAAGGAGGCGATGCCAGGCAGGCAACTGACCGGGGCTGATTACTCTCAGATACAGCGATTTATTTTCGAGCTAAGAGACGAACTGAAATCGCGAGGCTTGCATCCCCGCGATCTCATCGATGTGCAGACAGTTATCTGGGTAGGAGATCCAAAGACATACTCTAATCAAGAGTGCAGCTATTGGACATTAGGAGCAACGTGGGACGAAGTCGACATGTGCTCAACGTTTGTAGCTGAGGGCCGTTGGGAAAATGGGTACGATGACAAGTGGACAGATCGTGTCAAGGCTGTAAAGCCTGGTGACAAAGTAGCTATCAAATCGGTCTATACACGTAAGCTGGGATTGCCGTTTAATAACGCCGGCAAAACTGTGTCATGCATGGACATCAAAGCCATCGGCATAGTCAAAGAGAATCCGGGTGACGGCAAGAATATCAGCATTCAATGGGATGACTCTTTCCAGCCAAAGACGATCTATCTCTATACCTACAGAACCACCATTGACAGGATCGACCACAAAAAATATCCCGACGTGGTTCGATGGATCTTTGAGGATGTAGAGCAACCGCAGGACGACTTGGTAGAGCACTATTCGGGTTCGACGACCTCAGCGACTTTGGAACCTTTTCTGACTGAGGCTGAAGAAACTCCTCAGTCCGTCCAAGAGATGAAGGCCAAACTGCCAGAGAACAAGATCTTCTATGGTCCTCCTGGCTGCGGCAAAACGCACTATGTTTCTCGGGAACTACTTCCACTATATGGTGCAAACGTGGCATCTACCACCTTCCATCCATCTATGAGCTACGAGGAATTCATAGAAGGATTGCGTCCAATTGTAGTGAATGGTCAGATTCAGTATGAGGTGATTCCTGGAATCTTTCTTAAGATTTGTGAGAAGGCAGCCCAAAATCCGGACAAGCAATTTGCCTTGATGATTGATGAAATCAATCGAGCGAACGTTTCGAAAGTATTCGGTGAACTAATGACTTTGTTGGAGACCGACAAGCGCTGTAGCCCAGATGGCGTTGGCCAGATGGTGACACTTACCTACTCAAAAAAGCCATTTGGAGTGCCGAACAATCTGGATGTTTTTGGCACAATGAACAGTGCAGATCGCTCAATCGCGCTGTTGGATACCGCCTTGAGACGCAGGTTCCGCTTTCAGGAGTTGCCACCAGACTATTCAGTATTGGATGTTGAGATTGAAGGCATCCACTTGGGTACGTTATTGGAAACACTCAATGAACGCATTGAGTATCTCCTCGATCGAGATCATAGGTTAGGTCACGCTTACTTCATGAAAAGAGGCAAGGCCATTTCGACGCTCGAGGAACTGGGCGCTGTCTTTGCTGAGCAGGTCATTCCCTTGCTTGCCGAATACTTCCATGATGACTGGGAGCGTATTAGTCTGGTCTTAATTAACCGAGAGACAGGCAAGAGTGATTTTATTCGGCCCAAACCGTTAGAGGTTGGCAACCTGTTCGGCAAGGCAGCATCAGATACATCATCCTATCAAGATGCTGCCGCCTTTGAATTGGTAAAGACCGAATTTACGGTAGATATGTTCGCAGGACTATGTCGCTAGATAAGACGCTAACGACGTATGAGCATCGAACGTTAACCTGCGGCTCATCTCTTCCTCCTGATGCCTATGAAAGCTTCAAGAGGCGGATAAATGACATCCGTAAGCGTGCTCCAGGCGCCTTGGAGCTTGTACACGATGGGATAAGGACAGGATCCTATTGCGGCTTGGTGACCGCAGGGGAGTGGTCACTTGAAATTCTTCCGAAAATCGATGCGCTCGACGAACAGTCCAAATGTCGCAGCGTCTTGCTATCGATGATTGGTACCTGTTTAGATATACCTATCTGGGTAGATCAGCCTGCGACTACGGAACTTGGGCATGGCTTACTGCAAATACTGATTAGAGCTTTTGTGCAGGAAGTGTCCAAAGAAATTAGGAACGGACTGATCAACCGCTATGATGAAATCAGGGAGTCACATCCTTACTTGAAAGGGCGAATCGATGTCAATCAACACATTCGGACTTCCTTTACTGGCACTACTCTAATTCCCTCCATCTACGACGAGCTAACTCCTGATAACCCCTACAATCGAGCCATCAAATGGGCACTCCGAGTAGCGTTGCTTGGAACCCAGCCGTCATCTAGGCTGAGAAAAGATATACACACGCTCTTGTCTCGCCTAGCGCCAGTTCAAGAAGTACCGACATCATCCGGGCAGATTGCCAACCTGCCTCTAGATCGAATATCGCAACGTTATTCAAGAATATTGACGTACGCGAGCTGGATTGTGGATAACTATCACCCAGATGTTTGCAGTGGCATGAACAGTGGTGTTGCATTCCTGTTCGATATGAATGTCCTATTTGAAAGCTACGTCGCGAGAGTGATCAAAGCGGCATTGCAAAAGTGCTATCGCGACGATGGACTGACGGTGAAAACCCAATATTCAGGACATCAGCTGCTGTCACCCGTCCCCGGAAGTAAAGCCAGCGGGCTTTGGATCAAACCCGACCTACTTATTGTTGATGTCAATGGCGTCAAGTTGATTCTTGATACCAAATGGAAGATCTTTGATGGGCTGGCCCCGAGTAGTTCCGATGCTTACCAGATGCTGGCTTATGGATATGCCCTTGGGTGCAAAAAGCTAGAGCTGATCTATCCTGTGAATGAATCGACGGGATCAAACTCTATTGATTATCGATATCAGTCTCGAACAGCCAATACCCTTGAGCTGAAAGTACGTCATTTCGATTTA
>SSTB01000188.1 GCA_009469665.1 Azonexaceae bacterium
CCCAGGAACAGCTTGTACGCCGGGTTCTTGCTCTCGTCCCAGTGGGCGTAGCCGAGGTTTTTGAGGAATTCCTTGAACTGGCCCATTTCCCCCGGCGGCACCTGCATGCCCACCAGTACGCGGCCGTAGTCGGCGCCGTGGTTGCGGTAGTGGAAGAGGCTGATGTTCCAGCCGGCGCTCATGTGGTTGAGGAAGTTCATGAGGGCGCCGGGTCGCTCGGGGAATTCGAAGCGGTAGAGCAGCTCGTGCAGGCCCTTTTCGCAGACCTGGGGCGAATGGCCGCCAACCAGATGGCGGATGTGGTTCTTGGCCATTTCGTCGTCGGTGAGGTCCAGGGTGGCGTAGCCATGCTTCTGGAGCTGTTCGACGAGCTTGGTGGATTCCGCCCGGTTGGCCACCGAGATGCCGACGAAGACGTGGGCCTCGCTGGCCATGTGGTAGCGGTAGTTGAATTCGGTGATGCTGCGTTTGCCGATAAGAGAGACGAATTTCTTGTAGGCGCCGGGTTTCTCAGGCAGCGTCACGGCAAGCACGGCCTCGCGCTGCTCGCCGATCTCCGCCCGCTCGGCGACGAAGCGCAGGCGGTCGAAATTGGTGTTGGCCCCGGAGGCCACCGCCACCAGAGTCTTGTCCTTGAGCTTGTGCTGGGCGGCGTAGGCCTTGGCGCCGGCGATGGCCAGCGCCCCCGAGGGTTCGAGGATGGAACGGGTGTCCTCGAAGACATCCTTGATGGCGGCGCAGATGGCGTCGGTATCGACGAGGACCACCTCGTCCACCACCTCCTTGCAGACGCGGAAGGTCTCCTCGCCCACGAACTTGACAGCGGTGCCGTCGGCGAAGAGGCCCACCTGGTCGAGGCGCACCCGGTGGCCTTTGGCCAGGGACCGGGCCATGGCGTCGGCGTCGAAGGTCTCGACGCCGATGATCTTGACGTCCGGCCGCAGGCGCTTGATGTAGGCGCCGACGCCGGCGATCAGCCCACCGCCACCGATGGCGCAGAAGACGGCGTGAATGGGCTTGGTATGCTGGCGCAGGATCTCCATGCCGATGGTGCCCTGCCCGGCGATCACCTCGGGGTCGTCGAAGGGGTGGACGAAAGTGAGTTTCTCGCTCTTCTCCAGTTCCATCGCGTGGTGATAGGCCTCGTCGTAGGACTCGCCGTGCAGCACCACCTCCCCGCCCCGCCGCTTGACCGCCTCGACCTTGATGCCCGGCGTCGTGGTCGGCATGACGATTACCGCCCGGGCGCCGATCTTGGCCGCCGAGAGGGCGACGCCCTGGGCGTGGTTGCCGGCGGAGGCGCAGATGACACCCCGCTTCAATTTTTCCGGCGAGAGGCCGGCGATCTTGTTGTAGGCGCCCCGCAGCTTGAAGGAAAACACCGGCTGCATGTCTTCACGCTTGAGCAGAATACGGTTGCCCACCCGGCTCGATAGGTTGCCGGCCAACTCCAGGGGCGACTCGATGGCGACATCGTAGACCTGTGCGTTGAGAACTTTTTCGAGATAATCCGGGTGCATGACGGGCTGATAAGGGAGAAGGAGGAAGGGAGAAGGGGGCCATGGGGAGCCGGGCTTCACTTCCCCCTTGTCCCTTCCCCCTGCGCAAAAAGGAGATTCTACGGGTGGAGTGGCTCAACGTCACGGCGGAAACCGGGCTGGCCGGACTGTTTCTGGGCAGCTTTCTCGCGGCGACGCTCCTGCCCGGAGGGTCTGAGGCCCTGCTGTGGGGCTTTCTCCAGCTCCACCCGGACAGACTGGAAATCGCCCTGGCCATCGCCACCCTGGGCAATACTGCCGGCGGCATGAGCTCCTGGGCCTGCGGCCGCTTCCTGCCGCGCTGGCAGCGCCTGGAAGACCTACCCCACAAGGACCGGATCGCCCGTTGGGGCAGCCCGATCCTGCTGCTGGCCTGGGCTCCCCTGCTCGGCGACGCCCTGTGCCTCGCCGCCGGCTGGTTGCGCCTGCACTGGCTACCCTGCTGTCTGTACATGGCGGCGGGAAAGTTCCTGCGTTACTGGCTGGTCGCCCAAGTGGCGTGAATGCCCGCGAGATATCGCTTCACCCTGCTCTTCAGGCCAGGCAGCGCCAAGAAGATAAGCGGATCCGAGGCCAGAGAAACCTTTTTTCGTGGCCATGTAACCCCAGATGGATGCGCCCGACGTTTAAAGCAGGACCACTTCTTCCAACCACACCGGAGTCCCTCGATGCCGCGCGCTACTCTCGCCGCCCTCTTCTTCCTGCCTCCCCTGGCCGCCCAGGCCTTCTGCGGCTTCTACGTCGGCAAGGCCGATTCCAAGCTGTTCAACGAGGCCTCCCAGGTCATCGTCGCGCGCGACGGCGAGAAAACGGTGGTCAGCATGCTCAACGACTACAAGGGCGACCTCAAGGAATTTGCCGTTGTCGTGCCGGTGCCGACCGTGCTGCAAAAGGGGCAGGTCCATGTAGGGGACAAAAAACTTTTCGAGCGCCTCGATGCCTATTCCGCTCCGCGGCTGGCCGAATATTACGATCCCAACCCCTGCGACCGCCGCCTCTACGAACTGGGCCGCAGCCCTGTGGCCATGACCGCCGCTCCGGCTTCCGCGCCGACACCTGCCAGAGCCAAGGCCCTGGGCGTGACGGTGGAGGCGAGCTTTTCCGTGGGTGAGTACGACATCGTGATCCTTTCCGCCACCCAGTCGGACGGCCTGGAAACCTGGCTCACCCAGTCCGGCTACCGTATCCCCGGAAACTCCGCCCGGGCCCTGGCCCCCTACATTCGCCAGAACATGAAGTTCTTCGTCGCCAAAGTGAACCTTGCCGAACAGGCCAGGAGCGGCTTTCAGATGTTGCGTCCGCTGCAGTTTGCCTACGAGTCGGAAAAATTCATGCTGCCCATCCGCCTGGGCATGGCTAACGCCAATGGCCCCCAAGATCTCATCGCCTACATGCTGACCCGGAACGGCCGGGTGGAGACCAGCAATTACCGCACGGTCAAACTGCCCGCCAACATGGATCTGCCGGTCTTCCTCAAGCAGGGCGACGAGTTCCGCCATTTCTACAAGGCCCTGTTCGACGAACAGGCGAAGAGGGAGGGCTATCGCGTGGCCTTCACCGAATACTTCTGGGACATGAGCTGGTGCGATCCCTGCGCAGCCGACCCGCTCTCTCCGGAGGAACTGCGTCAGGCGGGCGTCTTCTGGCTGACCCCTGGGGAGCCGCCGGGCGCCGCCCCGGCCGGGACGCCCTCTGCTCCGCCGCCGGGGATCCTGCCGCGCCGACCGCCGCCCGGCGGCGCCCAGCCGGTGATGCTGACCCGCCTGCACATCCGCTATACCCCGGAAACCTTTCCGGAAGACCTCCTGTTCCAGGAGACCAAGGACCGCCAGAATTTCCAGACCCGCTACGTCCTGCGCCACCCCGCCAAGGTGGCCCCGGAGGCCTGCCCCGAAGCCAGGGCCTACCTGGAAGGCGTTACCCGCCGCCAGGAGCAGGAAGCCCAGCAACTCGCCACCCTCACCGGCGGCGACATCGACGCCATCCGCAAGAAACTCGCCCTGCCGCCGGCGCAAACCCAGAAACCCTGGTGGGAAGGCCTGTGGAAATGAGCAGCCCCAAACACCCGGAGGACCGATCTCTCCCTTCCCCAGCCGGCGGGAAAGAGAAATGAGGATGGTCGACCCGCGGCTGTTTCAGATCGCCTTCCAGGCGACTTTGCTCACCGTCGGCGTGCTGTTGCGCGATTTCAGCCTGCTGCCGGCGCAGATGATTTTGTGCATCGCTTCCGCCACGGCCACCCAGGCTTTCTGGCTGCACCGGCTGGGTCTCAAGAAGGTCGGCCATCTGAGCCCGGTCATCACCGGATTCGGGCTCTCGCTCCTGCTGCGGGCCGACACCCTTTGGCTGCACCCTCTCGTTGCCTGCCTCGCCATCAGCGGCAAGTTTCTGCTGCGAGCGCGGGCCAAGCACGTCTTCAACCCGGCCAATTTCGGGGTCGGCGTGGCCTTGCTCTTCCTGCCCGGGGCCTGGGTTTCACCCGGGCAGTGGGGCAACGACCTGGGGCTGGGCGTGCTGCTGGTGGCCCTCGGGGCCACGGTCGCCACCCGCTCCCGGCGGGACGACGCGGCCTGGTTGTTTCTCGCCGCCTTTCTCGGCATCGCCGCCCTGCGCCTGCTGCTTCTGGGGTATTCCTGGGAACGGGGCTGGGAGATCCTCTGCCACCAGGCTCTGAACGGGGCCCTGCTGCTTTTCGCCTTTTTCATGATCTCGGACCCCATGACCCTGCCCGACCATCCCGGTGCCCGGCGTCTGCATGTCGTCCTGGTCGCGATCCTGGCTGCGGCCTGGCAATTCCTGCTCTACAGACCAAGCGGCCCCCTGTGGGCGCTACTGATCCTGGCCCCCCTCGTCCCCCTCTGGGATTTGCTCTGGCCTTATACGAAATATCAATGGGATAGCAACACTCCGTTACAGGGAACTTGAAGGTCATGAGGTAGAATCAAGGCCCATGAAATATGACCAAAAGGCCAATGCCTTCGCCATCCCCGTACGCATCTACTACGAGGATACCGACGCCGCCGGCGTCGTCTATTACGCCAATTACCTCAAGTACTTCGAACGCTGCCGCACCGAATGGATGCGCCAGATCGGCCACGATCAGTCGGCCCTGGCTGCCGAAGCCGGCATCGCTTTCGTGGTGCGCGCGGTTTCCTGCGAATATCTGAAGCCCGCTCGCCTCGACGATGCCCTCAGCGTGGGGCTGGAAGTGGAAAAACTCGGCCGCGCCCAGGTGGTCTTCCGCCAGCACGTGCGGCGCGGCGACGAGGAACTGGTCAGCGGCACGGTGCAGATCGTCTGCGTCAATGTGGAAAAAATGAAATCCGCCCCCATCCCCGAATTTCTGCGGGTCAAACTGGAAGCGCTGCAATGAACGTCACCCAAGACCTTTCCATCCTCCATCTCATCCTCAACGCCAGCGCGGTGGTGCAGGGGGTCATGGCGATCCTGATCGGTGTCTCCTTCATGTCCTGGTATTACATATTCATGAAATGGTTCGCGGTGCGCCAGTCCCGCAGCCAGACCGAGTCTTTCGAGCGGGACTTCTGGTCCGGCGGCGACCTCAACAGCCTGTTCACCAGCGCGGTGAACGATCGCCACCACGCGGGCTCCATGGAGCGCATTTTCGAGGCCGGCTTCCGGGAATTCACCAAGCTCAAGGGCCAGAAGAACCTGGACCCCAAGGACGTGGTGGACGGCTCTCGCCGCGCCATGCGCGCCACCCATCAGCGGGAGATGGACCGTCTGGAGTCCCATCTGGCCTTTCTGGCGTCCGTGGGTTCTGTGTCGCCCTACATTGGCCTCTTCGGCACCGTGTGGGGCATCATGCACGCCTTCCGCGGGCTGTCCAATGTGGGCCAGGCCACCTTGTCCGCCGTGGCGCCCGGCATCGCCGAGGCCCTGGTGGCCACGGCCATCGGCCTCTTCGCAGCGATTCCCGCCGTGCTGGCCTACAACCGCTTCGCCCACGACATCGACCGCCTGGCGACCCGCTTCGAGAGCTTCATGGAAGAGTTCTCCAACATCCTGCAGCGGCAGATGAGGTAAGGGATGCGCCCGCGCCGCCTGAAAAACGAGATCAACGTCGTTCCCTACATCGACGTCATGCTGGTGCTGTTGGTCATCTTCATGGTGGCGGCGCCGATGATGACCACCGGCAGCATCGACCTGCCTTCGGTGGGCAAGGCGCCCCAGGCGCCGACGGCCCCCCTGGAAGTCGCCATCAAGGCGGACGAGAGCCTCACCCTCACCGACCGCGCTGGCAAGGGGATCGAGCGCAGCGTTTCCCGTAGCGAATTGAAGGATGCCGTCCTCGCCGCCCAGGAAAAGAATCCCGAGCAACCGGTCCTCATCGCCGGAGACAAGAACGTCAAGTACGAGGCGGTGCTGCGGGTGATGGACGAATTGCAGCGCGCCCAGGTCAAGCGCGTCGGTCTCCTGGTGCAGCCCCAAGGCAAATGATTCCGACGGAAACTGAGGAGCCGGGCAAAAAGCCGGCGCTGGCCCTGACGGTGCTGATGCACCTCGTGCTGGTCGTCGTGCTCTTCTTCGGTGTGCAGTGGAAACACAAGGCGCCAGAAAGCGTCGAAGTCGAGCTGTGGTCCTCGCGCCCCGTCCCGGCCACAGCTCCGCCCACGCCGCGGCAAGAGCCCAAGCCGCAACCGAAACCGGAGCCCAAGCCGGAGCCCAGGCCCGAACCCAAACCTGAGGTCAAACCGCCGCCTAAACCGGACATCGCCCTCAAGGAGGAAAGAAAACAGCCCAAGCCCGAACCCAAACCGGAGCCCAAGGCCGATCCCTTCAGGGAAATGCTGGAACGGGAAAAACGCGAACAGCAGCAGCGCACGCTCACTGCCCAGGCCCAGCGTGAAACTGATATGAAGGCCGCGGCGGAAGCAGAGCAGAGGGCCGCCGCCAGCCGGCGGGGTCTCGCCGACTGGGTGGGCCGCATTACCGGCAAGATTCGGGGCAACATGGTGCTGCCCCAGAGCATCCAGGGCAATCCCCAGGCCGTATTCAAGCTGACCCTGCTGCCTTCCGGCGAGGTGCTACAGCCCGTGCGTCTGGTGAAATCGAGCGGCAACGCCGCCCTGGACGCCGCCATCGAACGCGCCATTCTGAAGTCCTCGCCCCTGCCCAAACCCGACGATCCGGCCGTCTTCCAGCGCGAACTGGAAATCCGGTACAAGCCGTTCGAAGAGTAGAATCCCGAAAATTTTCAAGTCCTTGCCACTCATGACCGCCCTTTCTCGCCGTCTTTTCCTGGCCCTCGCGCTGCTCTGCGCGGGCGCGGCCTCAGCCCAGCTCTCCATCGAAATCACCGGGGCAGGCGCCAACCGCATTCCGGTGGCCATTGCCGACTTCTCCGGCGACGTGGCCCTTTCCCGCGCCCTCACTTCGGTGATCCGCGCCGATCTGGAGCGGAGTGGCCTGTTCCGCCTCGTTGATCCGGCCGGCGTCACTCTCAACGAATCTTCGGCCATCGATTTCGTCGACTGGAAGAGCCGTGGTGCCGACGCCATCGCCGCCGGCAGTCTGGGAACGGCGCCCGACGGCCGCTTGGAGGCCCGCTTCCGCCTGCATGACGTGACCAAGCAGCTAAGCCTGGGCGGCGCCGCCTACGTCACCTCCAGCGCCCAGTTGCGCGCCGCGGGCCACCGCATCGCCGACGCCATCTACGAAAAACTCACCGGAGAGAAGGGCATCTTCTCCACCCGCATCGCCTACGTGGTGAAGTCCGGTGGCCGCTACGAGCTGCAGATCGCCGACGCCGACGGCCAGAATGCACAGCCGGCCCTGGTTTCCAAGGAACCGATCATCTCCCCCACCTGGTCCCCCGACGGTAGCCGGGTGGCCTATGTTTCCTTCGAGAACAAGAAACCCATCGTCTTCGTACACTCCCTGGCCACCGGAAAACGCCAGGTGGTGGCCAATTTCAAGGGCTCCAATTCCGCTCCCGCTTGGTCGCCCGATGGCAGCCGCCTGGCCGTGGTGCTGACCAAGGACGGCAATTCCCAGATCTACACCGTCGCCGCCGACGGCAGTGGGGTCCAGCGCCTGTCGTCCTCTTCAGCCATCGACACCGAGCCCCGCTGGTCGGCCGACGGTTCCACCCTCTACTACACTTCGGACCGGGGCGGCAGCCCGCAAATCTACCGGGCGGCGACGGACGGCAGCGGCGCCCAGCGGGTCACCTTCGACAGCGGCTACAACGTCTCCCCCCGTCCCTCCCCCGATGGCCGCAGCCTTGCGTTCATCACCCGCCGCGAAGGCCGCTTCCAGCTCGCAGTAATGGACCTGGCCAGCCGCCAGACCCAGGTGCTGACCGACTCCCACAAGGATGAGTCCCCCAGTTTCGCGCCCAACGGCCGCATGATCCTGATCGCCACGGAAATGGCCGGACGGGGAGTGCTGTCGGCGGTGTCCTCCGACGGGCGCATCAAGCAACGCCTCAGCATTTCCGCCGGCGACGTCCGCGAACCGGCCTGGGGCCCCTTCCTTCGTTGACCCTTTCATACACTCGGAGCTTCACCATGAACAAACTGCTCGTTTCCCTGTTTGCCGCCGCGGCGCTGCTGGCCGGCTGCACTTCGACGCCGACCTCGGACCAGGGCCCCGCCGCCCAGGTCGAAACCCGGGGCAGCGACACCACCGTGGCTAAGGTTGTACCGGAGCCCGTCGATGGCAGCGGACTGCCGCGGGAACTGACCGATCCCAAGAGCGTCCTGTCCCGGCGCAGCATCTACTTCGACCTGGACAAGTACGACGTGAAGGACGAATACAAGGATCTGGTGGCCGCCCACGCCAAGTTCCTCAACGCCAATCGCGGCTTCAAAGTCTTGCTCCAGGGCAATACCGACGAGCGCGGCAGCAGCGAGTACAACCTCTCCCTTGGCCAGAAGCGCGCCGACGCCGTGAGAAAGTCCCTCACCCTTCTGGGCGTCAAGGAAGAGCAGGTCGAATCCGTGAGCCTGGGCAAGGAGAAGCCTTCCTGCACCGATTCCACCGAGGACTGCTGGGCCAAGAACCGTCGTGCTGACATCCTCTACAAGGGCCCCACCGGCAAGGGTGAGTTCTGAGCATGGCAGCGGTGGGTTTTCCTGCATCGGGGTGTCGCAGCGCGATTCTTGTCGCGCTCCTGGCACTGGCCAGCGCCGGGCCCGCCCAGGCGGGTCTGTTCGACGACGACGAGGCCCGCCGCCAGATCGCCGACATGAAAGCCGGCTACGAGGCCCGCTTCGATCAGCAGGCCCGGGCCCAGCTCGACCTGGCCGGCCAGATCCAGAAGCAGACGGAGGAGATCGCCCGCCTGCGGGGCCAGATCGAAACCCTGCATTACGAGCTCGAAACGGCCAAGAAGCGGCAGCAGGACTTCTACCTCGACCTGGATACCCGCCTGCGCAAGTTGGAGCCCCAGCCCGGCGGCGCAGCGGCCCAGGAAACCCCGGGAGCACCCGCGGCCTCGGCGGCGGCACCGGCTGCTGCTGCCAAGTCCGCCGCCGATCCGGCAGCCGAAGGCCGCGAGTACGAGGCAGCTCTCAACCACTTCAAGGCCAACCGCTTCAAGGAGTCCGCCACGGCCTTCGCCACCTTCCTGAACAAACATCCGGAGAGCGACCTGGCGCCCAATGCCCAGTTTTGGCTGGGCAACGCCTGGTTCGCCCAGCGGGATTGCAGGAAGGCCATCGAAGCCCACAGCGGTGTCGTCGCCAGGTGGCCGGAAAGCGCCAAGGCCCCGGAGGCCCTCCTGGGCATCGCCAACTGCCAGCAGGAAATGGGCAATCCGGCGGCCGCCCGCCGCACCCTGGAATCGCTGCTGAGCAAATACCCCGGCGCGCCCGCAGCGGAAAGCGCCCGGCAGAAGTTGAAAAAACCGGGCGGCAAGGGCTGATCTCCGCCATTTCGGGCTGCCCGCTGGACGGGCAGCCCTTCTACGCGTCTCTGCCATGACCTCCGTCCGCGTCAGCGAAATCTTTTTTTCTCTTCAGGGAGAGACCTCCCGCGTCGGGCTGCCGACGGTGTTCGTGCGCCTGACCGGCTGCCCCCTGCGCTGCGTGTGGTGCGACACCGCCCATGCCTTCAGCGGCGGCACGTCCATGAGCCTCGCGGCGGTCCTGGCCGAGGTTTCCCGCCACCCGACGCGCCGGGTGTGCGTCACCGGGGGCGAGCCCCTGGCGCAGAAGGCATGCCTAGCCTTGCTCGCCGCACTGTGCGATGGGGGCTACGAGGTTTCCCTGGAAACTTCCGGCGCCCTGGACATCTCAGCCGTCGACGCGCGCGTTGCCCGGGTCATGGACCTCAAGGCGCCCGCGTCGGGCGAGTGCGGGCGCAACCTGTGGGCGAATCTCGCCCATCTGCGCGCGACGGACGAAATCAAGGTCATCGTCGCCTCCCGGGA
>SSTB01000189.1 GCA_009469665.1 Azonexaceae bacterium
CATGCGCACTAGGCCCAGGGCGGCGGTGAACCCGGCGGTGCCGAGGGCCATGGCCTCGTAGAGCGAAAGCCCCGAAGGCAGGGGCACCACCCAGTCCGCCGGAACCCGGGCAATTTGCGCGTAGCCGCCGTGACGGGCGACGCCGATATCATAACTGGTGGCGATGACCCGGTCGCCTGGCGCAAAACGCGGGTCGGCGCTCTGGACCACCGTCCCGGCCATGTCGATGCCACCCACACAGGGAAAACGGCGGATGATGCGCCCGGCGCCGGTGGCGGCCAAGGCATCCTTGTAATTGACGCTCGAATAGGCCACCCGCAGGGTGACTTCCCCCGCATCGAGGGCGTCCTGCTCCAGGTCGACAAAGCCCGCGACGGTCTTCCCGTCCTTGTCCTCGATCAGCAGGGCCTTGAATGGATTCATTTTCGTCTCCTAGGACCGTTAATTGTATTCATAATTACGAATTCTGGCCAACACCCAAAGTGGTCTGACCACAAGTCTTTACGCTGTGGAGTTTTTCACATACACTCCGGCCCCATGCGTAAATCTTTCGCCCGTATTTCTGCTCCCCTTCTGCTCGCCGCCGCCCTCGTGTGCGGTCCACTCGCGAGCCAGGCCGCAGAACAGAAGCCCAGCGACGAAGGCCCTTCCCTGCTGGAACGTTACACCAACGCCGCCCAGGATGTCATCCTGCACGGCCTCAAGCTGGTGGGCGTTAACTACCGCCTGGGAGGCAACGACGAAAGCAGCGGTCTCGACTGCAGCGGCTTCGTCCGCCTGGTGTTCAAGGAAACCCTAGGCACCCTGCTTCCCCGCACTGCCAAGGAAATGAGCGAAGTCGGCGAACATGTCGACGCTTCTGAGCTTAAACCTGGCGATCTGGTGTTCTTCAACACCATGAAGCGTGCCTTCTCCCACGTCGGCATCTATCTCGGCGACAACCACTTCCTCCACGCCCCCAAACCTGGAGCCGAAGTCCGGGTCGAGAGCATGCAGAGCAGCTACTGGGTCAAGCGCTTCAACGGCGCCCGGCGAGTTCTCGACCAGGAATAAGCGCGGTGGTGCGCCCTCGCAGCGCACCTTGCTTTGCGTCGTCTCTCCGTCGTTCAGATGAGTGTGGATCACGGCCGGGAGCCGGTGCTCCTGCTTTCTCCCGCCGGTGCACTACGTGGTGCTTCGGGGCCCGGAGTCGCCGCACCGCAAGTTCATGGCTTGGCCTCCTCGTCAATCTGCTTGGGCACATTCCTGAACGCCCATGAAGCTCTACTACTATCGCGACCCGATAGGCAATTTCGGAGACGATCTCAATCCCTGGATTTGGACCAGCTTGCTGCCCGAAATCCTGGATGGCGATGACAAGGAGTTGTTTCTGGGCATCGGGACGGTCATCAATTCGGCCGTTCCTGCCGCGCCCCGCAAGCTGGTCTTCGGTGCCGGGCTGGGCTACGTCGGCATGCCTGCAATCGACGCGCGCTGGCGTTTTCGTTTTGTCCGAGGTCCGTTGACTGCCCACCGGCTTGGGCTCGATTCCCGCTTGGCGATCACCGATCCGGCCATCCTGGTTGCGACGCTCCTCGCAACACCGGAACCCGAAAAGCGCTACCCCGTCAGTTACATGCCCCATCACGTCAGCACCCGCATGGCGGACTGGCAGCACCTGTGCACATTGGCCAGTGTCAATTACCTGGATCCCGCAGCCAATATCCACGAGACGCTGCTTCGCATACGCCAGTCGCGTGTCGTGCTCTGCGAGGCCATGCACGGCGCCATTGTCGCCGACGCCCTTCGGGTCCCTTGGATCCCCGTCAGCGCCTATGACCACATTCTTGAGTTCAAGTGGCGAGACTGGTGTCAGACGGTCAATTTGGACTATCGGCCCCAGCATCTGCCCCGAGTATTTGACGCTGAGCGCCTGCATTCCTTGGGAGAGCGGCAGCGTAACCGGGTCAAGAGGCTCCTCAGGGCAGCGGGAATCTGGTCCCCGAACTGGCGTCGCCCTCCGCCGGCCCGGAACCTTGCCAGTGCCGAAGGCCCAGCGGTCGAGGCCCTGGCAGATCTGGCGCGGCGAGTGCCACCGCTCTTGAGTGAAACACGGGTACATAGCAACAATCTCTCCCGGGTTCATGAGGAAATCGAGCGCCTGCGCCGGGATTTCGAGTAGGTTCGCCTAGTTCTTCGGACAGTGATTCATAAGCATTCTCATTTACATCCTCATTCACTCTCGGTAGACTGCGGCCCGCACCTAACCTATTTCCGCAGGAGCCCTTCCATGAAGTCCCGCCTCACTCTCGCCGCCCTCGTCCTGACTGTCGCTGCTGGCGCCCAGGCCGAAGATAAGGCTCTCAACCTTTATTCCGCCCGTCACTACCAAACCGACGAAGCGCTTTACGAAAACTTCACCAAACAAACCGGCATCAAGATCAATCGTATAGAGGGGAAGGAAGACGAACTTCTGGAGCGCATCCGGAACGAAGGCGCCAATAGCCCGGCCGATATTCTGCTCACCGTCGATGCCGCACGCTTGGCCAAGGCCCACGAGTTGGGCCTCTTCGCTTCCGTGACGTCGAAGCTTCTCGAATCCCGCATCCCGGCCCACCTACGCACCGAAGACTGGTTCTCGTTTTCCACCCGCGCCCGGGTCATCGTGTATAACAAAACGAGTGTCAACGCCGACCAGATTCGCAGCTACGACGATCTCGCCAGCCCGGCCCTGAGGGGCAAAGTCTGCTCCCGCTCCGGCTCCCACCCCTACAATCTGTCCCTGATGGCCTCCATCATCGCCAATCAGGGTGAGGCCAAGGCCGAGGAATGGGCCAGGGGTGTCGTCTCGAACTTCGCCCGCGCCCCCAAGGGCGGCGATACGGATCAGATCAAGGCGGTCGCCGCTGGCGAGTGCCAGGTGGCCATTTCCAACACCTACTATGTGGCCCGTCTGCTGCGCTCCGCCAAACCGGAAGAGCAAAAACTCATGGAAAAAGTCGGCGTCGTGTGGCCCAACCAGGCCAGCAGCGGTACCCATATCAATGTCTCTGGCGCCGGAGTGCTGAAGACCGCGCCCCACAAGGAGGCTGCGGTCAAGTTCCTGGAATATCTGGCCTCCGACGAGGCCCAGCGCTATTTTGCCGACGGCAACAACGAGTGGCCGGCTGTGGATAGCGTCAGGGTCGCCAACCCTGCCCTCGACGCCCTGGGCAAGTTCAAGGCCGACAAGCTGCCGGTGAAGAATCTGGCCATGTACCAGGCCAAAGCCCAGATGATCTTCGACCGTGCCGGTTTCAAGTAATTCTAGAAACCTCAGTTTGACGAGCCCGTTGGTGCGTTCGGGCGGGAATCTGGCGCGAAGCGGCGACGCGACAGGCTCATGCCTGCAAGGAGGAGCGACAAAGCCAGGCGCCCCCCGGATGCGCCAGCGGGCTCGTAGCAATGGACCCGACGGGTGAGCGTCGTGGAGGTGCGCGGAGGTCCAAGGCACAAGGCATTGCGGGGACTGACCAGCGGCCAACTGAGGTTGCTAGGATAATCCCCGGTCGCCTGGTCGGCGCCCCGCCTCGGCGGGGCGCTTTCATTTGCGGGAACTGTAAATCTGGCGCGACAGGGCGATCAGGGGGAGCAGCCCGACGGCAACGATGGCCAGGGCGGCGGTGGAAGCCTCGGCCAAGCGTTCGTCGGATGCCAGCGTATAGGCCTGGGTGGCCAGAGTGTCGAAATTGAAGGGGCGCATCACCAGAGTGGCGGGCAATTCCTTCATCACATCGACGAAGACCAGCAGCCCGGCGGTGAACAGGCTACCGCGCAGGATGGGCACATGGACCCGGCGCAGGGTTTCCGCCTGCCCAGCTCCCAGGCTGCGGGAAGCATCGTCCATGGCCGGCGTGATCTTGGCCAGGCTCGCCTCTACCGTTTGCAGGGCGACGGCCATGAAGCGCACCAGATAGGCGTAGACCAGGGCGGCGATTCCACCCGTGAGTAGCAAGCCGGGATTCTCACCGAACCAGGCCTGCCACTGGCCGGCCAGCCAATTGTCGAGGCGGGTGACGGGGATCAGCACCCCTACTGCGATGACCGCCCCGGGCACGGCGTAGCCCATGCCCACCAGGCGATTGAGTCCGACGGACAGGAGAGACTTCGACAGGCGGGCGCTGTAGGCGAGCAGCAAGGACAGGCTGACCGCCACCAGGGCGGTGGCTCCAGCCAGAACGAAGCTGTTGCGGGCCAGCACCAGGAAGCGCGCGCCGAACTGGGCATCTCCCTCTGTGAGCGCCATCCTGAGCAGAAGCGCCGCCGGTAGCAGGAAGCCAAGGCAGAAAGGCAGGAGGCAGACGGAAAAGGCCAGGAAGGCCGGTCCCCCGCGTAAGCGTGCGCCGTGATGGGGACGCTGGCGCCCGGTGGTGTTGTGATAGCGAGCCCGCCCACGCGAGGAGCGTTCCAGCAGGACCAGAATCAGGACGAAGCCCAGGAGCATGGCAGCCAGTTGCGCCGAGGCCACCCGGTCGCCGAGCGAGAACCAGGCGCGGTAAATGCCGGTAGTAAAGGTATTGACCGCGAAATAGGCCACGGTACCGTAATCCGCCAGGGTTTCCATGAGAGCCAGGGCCACGCCTGCCGCCACCGCCGGCCGGGCCAGGGGAAGCGAAACAGTGAAGAAGGCCCGCCACGGACCCAGACCCAGGGTACGAGCCGCCTCCAGCATGCCCCCCGCCCGCTCGATGAAGGCATTGCGCACCAGCAGATACACATAGGGATAAAGCACGCAGACGAACATCAACATGGCCCCGGGCAGGGTGCGGATATCGGGAAACCAGTAGTCGCCATGCTGCCAGCCGAAGGTATCGCGCAGCAGGGTCTGTACCGGCCCGACGAACTGCAGGAAATCGGTATACACGTACGCCATTACATAGGCCGGCACTGCCAGGGGCAAGACCAGGGCCCAGGCAAAAAACCGCTGACCTGGAAATTCGTGCATGGCAGTGAGCCAAGCGGTGGCCACCCCAACCGCGGCGACGCCAAGCCCCACTCCCAGGCAGAGCAGGAGCGAGTTGCGCACGTAATCCCCCAGGACCGTCCCGGCAAGATGAGCCCAGGTAGCGCCGGTTCCTCCGGCAAAGAGGTTGAGGGCCACGCTGGCCACTGGCACGGCGGCCAAGACCGCGATGACTACGGCAGCCAGTGTCAGGAAGGGAAAGGAACGGGAAGCGGTCATGAAAAGGAATGCGAATTATAATCGCTGCCATGTCCCAACTCGAACTTACCCAGGTCGTCCAGCGATACGGGAGCCATACGGTCGTCGCTGGAATTGACTTTCACCTGGAGTCGGGCACCATCGCCTGTCTCCTGGGCCCTTCGGGCTGTGGCAAAACCACCCTACTCCGCTGTATCGCTGGCTTCGAGGATATCGCGGGGGGTGAGATCCGCCTCCATGGGCTCCCCGTGAGCCGCCCCGGCAGCCGGGTGCCGCCGGAACGCCGCGAGGTGGGCATGGTGTTCCAGGACTACGCCCTTTTCCCCCACCTTCCCGTCGCCGCCAACGTGGCTTTTGGACTTGCCGGAACCCCCGAGGCGGAGCGTCGGGAGCGGGTCGAGCAACTCCTCGCCACCGTGGGCCTCGCCGGTCAGGGGCAAAAATTCCCTCACGAGCTGTCCGGCGGGCAGCAGCAGCGGGTAGCCCTGGCCCGCGCCCTGGCACCACGCCCGCAACTGCTGCTGCTCGACGAGCCCTTCTCCAACCTGGACGTGGATTTGCGCGAACGCCTGTCCATCGAAGTGCGCGAAATCCTCAAGAGCGAAGGCATGACCGCCATTCTGGTCACCCACGACCAGCACGAGGCCTTCGCCATGGCCGACGAAGTCGGCGTCATGCACGAAGGCCGCATCCAGCAGTGGGACTCCCCCTACAACCTTTACCACCGGCCAGCCAACCGCTTCGTCGCCGATTTCGTCGGCCAGGGGGTGTTCATCCGCGGCAACGTGCTCGATGCCCGGCGGGTGGAGGTGGAGCTCGGCGTGCTCGAGTCCGGCGTGCCGGTGGAGTGCAGCCTGGGCTGCGGGGCCTGCGGCAAGGGTTGCGGCGTGGAAGTGCTGCTGCGGCCAGACGATGTAGTCCACGACGACAGAAGTCCGCAGCAGGCCGAAGTGCTGCACAAGGCCTTCCGTGGCGCCGACATCCTTTACACCCTGCGTCTGGACAGCGGCACCAAGGTGCTTTCCCTGGTGCCCTCCCACCACAACCATGCCCTGGGCGAAAAGATCGGCATTCGGCTGGACGCAGACCACGTCATCGCCTTCAAGACCGCGGCGCGGGGATGATCCCCTGCCTGGGCCCCCTCGACCCCTTTCCCCCGGTCGAGACGGCGCCGCCGGACCTGGGAGGTCTGCTCGCCCTGGGGGGCGACCTCTCCCCCGCCCGCATCCTCGACGCCTACTGCCGCGGCATCTTTCCCTGGGGCACCCTGGAAGGACATCCCCTGTGGTACAGCCCCGATCCGCGCATGGTGCTGTTTCCCGAAGAACTGCGCATCAGCCGCTCCCTCCTGAAGACCCTGCGCAGCGGGCGCTACGCCCTCCGCGTCGATACGGATTTCGCTTCAGTTATTGCGGCCTGCGCCCAAACTCCTCGGCCTGGCCAGGCAGGAACCTGGATCTGTCCCGAAATGATCGACGCCTATTCAAGATTGCATGAACTCGGCTGGGCACATTCGGTCGAAGCGTACTGCGAAGGCGGTCTGATGGGTGGCTTGTACGGCCTGGCGATCGGGGGAATGTTCTACGGCGAATCAATGTTCTCCAGGCGTAGCGATGCTTCCAAGGCCGCTTTCGCATTTCTTGTCCATGCTCTTAAGGACCGCGGCATCGCCCTCATCGACTGCCAAATGCACACCGACCACCTCGCTTCCCTCGGTGCCCGACTCATCCCCCGCAGCGAATTCCTGCGCCGCCTCGGCATCCTGATTGCTGCCCCAGGCCACCGTGGCCCCTGGGCAACCCCAGCCGATCCCTGGGTCCGTAGTCCCTCGCCAACTAGCGGGCGATGATATGGCTTTCCTCAATGACTCGGCCCTGCCGCTCTCGCTGCTTCAGTTCTACGCCACCTCGCCCTACCCGTGCAGCTATTTGCCGGACCGGCAGGCCCGCTCCCAGGTCGCCACCCCCACCCACCTGATCGACAGCGATGTGTATGGCGAACTCGTTCGTCTAGGCTTTCGCCGCAGCGGCATCTTCACCTACCGCCCCTGGTGCGACCATTGCCGGGCCTGCATCCCGGTGCGCCTGCGCATCGCCGATTTCGCCCCGGACCGCGCCCAGCGCCGCGCCCTCAAGCGCCACATAAGCCTTGCTGTACGGGAACTGCCCCTGGTCTTTATCGACGAGCATTACGCCCTCTACACCCGCTACCAGAACGCCCGCCACGCAGGAGGCGGCATGGACGAGGACAGCCACGAGCAATACGCCCATTTCCTGCTGCAAAGTCGCGTCGATACCCGTCTGGTTGAATTTTCAGACACCATGGCACCACGCATGGTAAGTGTCATCGACGTCTTGAAGGACGGACTTTCCTCCGTCTACACTTTCTACGACCCCGATGTCGCTGGCGCCAGTTTCGGCACCTACAACATCGCCTGGCAAGCCAGCCGCTGCGCCGCCCTGGGTCTGCCCTACCTTTACCTTGGCTACTGGATCGCAGCGAGCCGCAAGATGGCGTACAAGGCGCGCTTCCGTCCTCTGGAGGGGTTCATTGACGGGCAATGGCAGCCGATGGACCCCTTGCCGAAAATCCGTTGATAAGCCATTCCTCGCAGTTCGCCGACTCCCGCGACGGAGTACAATCCATAGAGCATGAGACTGCATTCACTCTTTCCCTTTCAGGAAGTCCGTCCATGAAGCCCCTGCCCGCCGCACTTACACTCATCGCGTGCCTTACCCTCCCTGGTGGCGCCCTGGCCGTCGACGCCTGCGCACTTATTGCCGCACAAGAGGCCGCAGCCATCGCTGGGGCAGCCCTGCCCGAAAACTACCACATGGGCGCGCGTCCCGGAGCTGCTGCGGCCCAGCCCCAGGCATCGGTATGCGGCTGGTTCCCACAGCAATACCGCTATGGTGTGGAAGAAGACCCGCCGGAAAGCGGAGTTCTGCTCACCCTGCGCAACATGCAGTCCCCGGCAGAGGCCCGTGCCTTGTTTGAGCGGGGCAACCAGATGGCCGGCAAAGTGAACACCCCCGGCAGATCCGGGGCTGCCGTCCCCATTACGGGGATAGGGGATACGGCCAATCTCATTCGCCAGCCACTGAATGGAAACTACGTCCTGACCCTGAAATTCCTCAAGGGTGCCGCGATTGCCTATATCCAGGTCTGGACTCGGGACGCTTCTGCCGGTGACACCTTGATCAAGGTCGCCAAGCAGATGGCAAGCAAGCTGTAAGCCCCCGAACGGCCACGGGATAAACTTCCGCGGCGTTTCACGTCGGGGGCCGTGATTTTTCGACGCTCGCCCCTACGGCCGGTACATGGGTGCATGTTCAAAGCGAGAAGCACGACCATGGCGCGGATCATGACGAGCGTTGGCAACGCCGGGCGGATGCCGGTGGTCATGACATGAGCGAGTGCGAAAGGAATTTTCACCGGCTCCCACGGCAGGCCGCGGGCTATTGTCATTGACATCAATGTCCGCCACATGTTGTCCTTGGAACGGATTCGCCGATATGGCCAGCGCCAAACATGCTTCAGCCCCTCCTGAGAACGAACAGAGTAGTCCCGCTTGCACCCAACACGCGCTCATCGTGCAGAGCGCAACTGGGGCAATAGCGGCAGGGGTACGGCCCACGCTGTCGAAAAACACGTCTTGAGCCTACGCACCCGCATCCTTCTCCTGGTCCTGGCAGCGTCGTTGCTGCCCATGCTCACGGTGGCCTGGATGTTATTCAAGTATCGGGCCGAGACCTTGGCTCTGGCACAAGCCGACCTCGGTCACCGCGCCCGGGCCGTTGCAGACGAACTAGATGGCCGGGTCGCTGCGACCGGACAGCTGCTTTTCGGCCTGGGGCGTGTTCCCCTGCTGGATGAAGACGACCCTGCGCGCTGCTCTGCCTTTCTGGCCGACGTCCTGAAGGAGCGCCCCCAATATACTGGGCTGCTGACCATCCGCCCCGACGGCCAATTGCATTGCGATTCCCTGCGTACCGGCCGCAAACTCGATCTGCGCGACCGCGACTACTTTCGCCGCGCCCTCGTCTCCCGGGGTCCGGTGGCCGAACTGGTCATCGGCCGCCTGACGGGCAAAGGCGTGCTACAGGTAGCCTACCCGGTGCGGGAAGCCGATGGCGGCCTGAAGTACATTCTTCTGGCCTCCCTCGACATGGAAATCTTCGGTCGGGACATCGCTCGCACCCTGCCTTACGGTGCCATGCATCTCCAGGTGTGGAATGGCGACGCTTCGGTGATCCTCGACTACGGCAACGACCCGGCCGGTCGCCTGGCAGTCGACGCGGCAGCCCACAGCCTGATGTTGTCACCTGCCGAGGGCACCACCCGCCTGCCCACAAGAGACGGCCCAAGGCTCTGGGCCAAGGCCCTCCTATCGCGCTATGGGGATACAGGTGTCGGCGTCGCCCTGGTTGCCCCGGAAGCCTCTCTCAGCGCCAGGGCTGTCCGGCAGTCGCGCGAATCCGCCGTCATCCTGGTGCTTCTGGGATTCGCCTGTCTCGCCGTGGCTATCGCCTTTGCCGAAGTCGCGGTCCGCCGACAAACCGCCCGCCTCATGGCTGCCATCTCCCGCCTCGACGGGGGCGACTATCGCCCCCAGATCGGGGCGCCGTATCCACGGGGTGAAATCGGCCAAGTCATGCAAGCCCTCGATCGCCTAGCCGACTCCCTCGCCCAGCAACGCCTGGAAATCGCCCGCAATACCGAAGCCCTGGAACACCAGGCCCGCGTCGACGCGCTGACCCAACTGGCCAACCGCCACCAGCTTGCCGAGCGCCTGGCGCAGACCCTGGCCCAGGCACGACGTTCCACGCGCATCGCTGCAGTCATGCTTCTCGACCTGGACCGCTTCAAGACCATCAATGACAGCCTGGGCCACAGTCAGGGAGACCGCCTGCTGCAGGCGGTAGCCAAGCGCCTCAAGGGCTGTGTGCGTGCGGACGATACCGTCGCCCGCCTGGGTGGCGACGAATTCGTCGTCGTCCTGGCCGACATGGCCGAGGTGGACGACATCGTCCCGGTGGCGCGCAAAATCCTCGAGGCCCTGGCAGTTCCCGTCGACATCGGGGCCCAGGCCCTTTCCGTCGGATCAAGCCTGGGAATCGCCGTCTTCCCGCGGGACGGCGATTCGGCCGCGGCCCTGTTGCAGTACGCCGACACCGCCATGTACGAGGCCAAGGCGCAGGGCGGCAATGCCATGGCTTTCTTTTCGCCGGAGATGAAGGCAGCTATCACGGCGCGCCTGGAAATCGAAGCCGGCCTGCGCCGTGCCCTGGATCAGAAGGAACTCCGCGTTCATTACCAACCCATCGTCGATGCCGCCACTGGCCGCGTCGTCGGGGCAGAAGCGCTGGTGCGCTGGCAGCATCCTCAGGAAGGACTGATATCGCCCCTGAGTTTCATTCCGGTCGCGGAAGAAACTGGCCTCATCTTGCCCCTGGGCGCCTGGGTCATGGCAGAAGCCTGCCACCAGGCAAGGGCCTGGCAGGAGCTCCGACTCGGCGATATCCCCGTCTCTGTGAATCTCTCTGCCCGCCAGTTCGGAGTTCCCCATCTGGAAGACACGGTGCTCAAGGCGCTCGGGGACTCGGGCCTTCCTCCGCGACTGCTACAACTGGAAATTACCGAAAGCTGCCTCCTGGAGCAGTTCGCCTACGCCCAAGCTGCGGTCACCAGTCTGGTCCAGCGTGGAGTGAGCTTTGCCATAGATGATTTCGGAACCGGCTACGCCTCTCTCAGCCAATTGAAGCGCTTTCCTGTAGCCCAACTGAAGATTGACCGCAGCTTCGTCCAGGGCATCGGTTCCGGCAGCAGCGACGATGTCCTGGTCGAAGCCGTCCTCGCCCTGGCCGGCCGACTTGGACTGAAGACCGTCGCCGAAGGCGTGGAGAGCGCCGCGCAGCAGAAATTCCTCTCCTGGGCCGGCTGCGAACGCTTGCAGGGCTTCCTTTTCGCCTCACCGCTACCGCCGGAGGACTTCATTGCCTTCGTTCGCCGTTGCAACAGTCCGTCCCATGGCGGCGCGCTGGACGGGCCGCAAGCACTTGCGGACGCCACCCTGGAAGCCCCTCTCTCACCTCTCAAAGGAGACCCACTATGATCCGACTTGCCACACTTCTCGCGACACCTCTGCTCCTCACAGCATCGCTTCTCGCCTCCGCAGACGCCGCGGCTGCCAACGCCTGTTCCCTGATGACCTCCCAGGATGCTGCCGCCCTCGCGGGCGCCAACCTGCCTGAGAACTTCAAGGCCGAAACCGCACCCACCGCCCAAAACGGGCGCGATCACACCACCGTCTGCGGCTGGTTCCCCAAAGGGTATGACCTGCGCAGTGCCGAGGCGCCGCCTGAGGCCGGGGTCCAACTCACCGTCCACACCCTCGGGTCGGCGGCTGATGCGAAGTCGTTTCACACCAACGCTGCGGAAATGACGCGCGAGATGGCCAAGTCCGGCCCTCTTGCCGCAAAGATCAGCACCCCGGCCGGGATAGGAGAAAGCGCCATACTCGATACCAAGACGCTCGGCGGCAATGCCCAGGTGGCCACGTTGAAGTTCTTGAAAGGCGCCAACGCCCTGCAAATCCAGGCCTGGACCAAAGGCCCTGGCGCTGGCGACATCGCCATCAAAGCGGCAAAACAGGTTGCCGGCAGGCTGTAGAGTCAATTTGCCCGCTTCCCGGTTACGCGACCTGGGTGGCCGATGGACTCGTTCTCCATAACCGACCGGACGATGCGCTCCCGTGCCGCTCCCTGATGTCGTGCACATGCCTGATCCCCTGTGGCCCGAGACCGAGATCCCCCTTCCTCGGCTGCGGAAGTCCGCCAAGCCCGAATCCGTCGCGATACGCAGCACGGACGCGATTGCCCCGCACCCGGCGCTGGCGGGGATTGTGGCAAGGCCGCGCCCCAAACCCCGGTGGTGACACGCGATAGTCCATGTGCCACAATCGCCGCCCCGGCGGCCCTGGCCCTTCCTGCGCATTATTTGCCCCCTGACCCCATCATGACCGACAAGACCACCGCCCCCGCCCCCCAGGACGAAAACCACATCATCGCCGAGCGTCGAGCCAAGCTCGCCGAGTGGCGCCAGACCGGCAAGGCCTTCCCCAACGATTTCCAGCGGGAGAACACCGCCACCAAGTTGCTGGAAGCCTATGGCGAAAAATCTACCGAGGAGTTGGAGGGCCTGCCCGTCGAGGTCAAGGTGGCCGGCCGCATGATGCTGAAGCGCGTCATGGGCAAGGCTTCCTTCGCCACCCTCCAGGACGTTTCCGGGCGCATCCAGATCTACGTGGCCCGCGACAAGGTGGGCGAGGACACCTACGCCGCCTTCAAGACTTGGGACCTGGGCGACATCCTCGGCGTGGTCGGCACCCTGATGAAGACCAAGACCGGTGAGCTGACCATCCAGGCCAGCGAGGTGCGCCTGCTGACCAAGTCCCTGCGCCCGCTGCCGGACAAGTTCCACGGCCTCGCCGACCAGGAGATGAAATACCGCCAGCGCTACGTCGACCTCATCATGAACGAGGAGACCCGCGCCACCTTCCGTGCCCGCAGCGCCATCGTCACCTCGATCCGCAATTACATGACGAGCCACCACTTCATGGAAGTGGAGACGCCCATGATGCACCCCATTCCCGGCGGCGCCGCGGCCAAGCCCTTCGTCACCCACCACAACGCCCTGGACATGCAGCAGTTCCTGCGCATCGCCCCGGAGCTGTACCTGAAGCGCCTGGTGGTGGGCGGTTTCGAGAAGGTCTTCGAGATCAACCGCAACTTCCGCAATGAAGGCCTCAGCCCCCGCCACAACCCCGAATTCACCATGATGGAGTTCTACGAGGCCTATGCCGACTACCAGAGCCTCATGGACTTCACCGAGGGCCTCCTGCGCCACGCCGCCCGCGAGGCCCTGGGCAAGGAAGTGTTCGAGTACCAGGGCCGCGTGCTGGACCTTTCCAAGCCATTCCACCGCCTGACCATTCTTCAGGCCATCCAGAAGGAACACCCGGAATTCACGGACGCGCAGCTCGCCGACGCCGAGTTCCTCAAGACCAAGATCAAGGCCTTCGGCGAGCCGGTCAAGCCCGGCGGCCTGGGCAGCCTGCAGCTGCAGCTCTTCGAAGCCTGCGCCGAAGCCCAGACCTGGGAGCCCACCTTCATCATCGACTACCCGGTGGAAGTGTCCCCCCTGGCCCGCGCCTCCGACAGCAACCCGGAGATTACCGAACGCTTCGAGCTCTTCATCGTCGGCCGCGAAATCGCCAACGGCTTCTCCGAACTCAACGATGCCGAAGACCAGGCCGCCCGCTTCGCGGCCCAGGCCCAGGCCAAGGACGCCGGCGACGAGGAAGCCATGTACTACGACGCCGACTTCATCCGCGCCCTGGAATACGGCCTGCCCCCCACCGGCGGCTGCGGCATCGGCATCGACCGCCTGATCATGCTGCTCACCGACAGCCCGGCCATTCGGGATGTGATTCTCTTCCCCCAGATGCGCCCGGAGTAATTCCGGCCGCAGCCCAGCCATGGCTTTGTCGACTTCGCCTCGCCGTGCAGATCACACTGCCTTCGGCTCATCTTCGTGCCACGGCTGAACCGCGACAGGAATTGATCAGTCCATGCAGATCAAACAGATCCAGGTCGCTGCCGACCCCGTTCAAGATCGCCTGTTGCTGCGCATCGGCACGAACACTCAGGAGGAAGTGCGCGTATTCGTCACCCGGCGCCTCCTAAGGGATCTGTGGCCCCGCCTGATGAACGTCCTGGCCGGCCACCTGGACCGCCCCGCCCCGACCTCGGGTGGCGCACCGACCGGCGCCTTCGGCGATCCCTACCGCCTGGACAATCCCAGTCTGCCACTGGGTGCCCAGCCCCTTCTGCCCGGCGAAGCCAAGGTGGAGCCTCACGGACCGGGCCGCTGCCTGCTGACCCTCAAAGAGCCCCGGGAGCGCAGCTTCTCCCTCGCCCTGGACGCCGACCTCCTCCACGCCCTGTGCGCCATGCTGCGGGCGGGCGCGGAAAACGCCCAATGGGATCTCGAACTGCCCTACGGAGAGCCATTGCGGACATCCACGGAAAACCGGTCGGCCGCCAACAAGCTTCTGCATTGATGCGGCGGCTGCGCGCATGCCACTGCCCCCGCCCACCATTCGCCCGGAGAGCCCGTCAAAGAGCGGTTCGAGATGGGCTTCGACCGGTCGAGCGGTGGGTGACGAGAAGCACGCCTCATCACGCCCTCCGCGTGCCCCCCGCTGATGTGGCTCGAAGCTGCCCGTCTCGAACTCGGCCCTGAAGGCACACCCTTTTCCGTCGCCTACGGCGATGTCTATCACTCCGCCCACGGTGGCCCGGAACAGGCCCGCCACGTCTTCCTCGGCGGCAACGACCTACCGACCCGCTGGCAGGGACGCGAGCGCTTCGTCATCCTGGAGACCGGCTTCGGTTTGGGCCTGAACTTTCTCGCCACCTGGGCCGCCTGGCAAGCGGACCCACAGCGTTGCCGCCGCCTGCATTTCGTCTCGGTGGAAAAGCACCCGCTCTCCTCCGCCGATCTGCAAGCAAGCCAGACGGCATGGCCGGAATTCGCCCCCTTGGCGAAAGCGCTACGCGATTGCTGGCCGCCCCTGGTGCCCGGTGTCCATCGCCTCAACCTGGCCGGGGGGCGGGTGATCCTGACCCTGGTCTTCGGCGATGCCGTCGAGGTGTTGAAGAAGATCGACGCCGCCGTGGATGCCTTCTACCTGGACGGCTTTTCGCCGGCCAAGAATCCGGAATTGTGGTCTTCGCCACTCTGCCGCACCTTGGCCCGCCTTGCCGCCCCTGCCGCCACCCTGGCGACCTGGTCGGTGGCCAGTGGAGTTCGGGATGCCCTAAGCACCGCCGAATTCGACCTGGAAAAGCGCCCCGGCTTCGCCGGCAAGCGGGAAATGCTGGTGGGCCGCTACCGTTCGCGCAAGCCCGCCACCCGCCAACTTCCGCCAGACCGCCGCGCCGTCGTCCTGGGCGCCGGCATCGCCGGCTGCACTGCGGCCCATCGTCTCGCCGCCCGCGGTTGGCGGGTAACCGTGCTGGAGCGCAATGCCGCACCGGGCCAGGGCGCTTCCAGCAACCTGGCCGGGGTGCTGCGCCCCCTGCCCAGCGTGGACGACAACCGCCTCGCCCGCCTCACCCGGGCCGGTTTCCTGGCCACCCGGGCGCTGTTGCGTGACCTGGGCGATGCCGTACGCTGGAACCCCTGCGGCGTGCTGCATCTGGCCCGGGACGCCGCCCACGAGGAAGTTCAGCGGCGCACCGTCACCACCTTGCTTCCCCCGGCCGAATTCCTCCAATTCATCGACCGGGAGACCGCCTCCCGTCGCCTGGGCTGGCCGGTGAATACGGGGGGATGGTGGTTTCCCGCAGGCGGCTGGGTGCAGCCGGCCTCCCTGTGCCTTGCGGCCCTGGCCGCATTCCCTGAGCGGATCGAGACGCGCTTCGGGCAGGCAGCCACCCGCCTGGAGCGGAGCGCTGACGAGTGGCTCGTCCTGAATGCCGAAGGCCACGTCCTGGCGGCGGCACCCCATCTGATCGTCGCAGCCGGTGCGGAAGCGCCGCAATTGTCTCTATTTGCCCGCCTGCCCCAACAGCGCGCCCGGGGTCAGGTCAGCCATCTACCCCGAGGGACGACGCCCCCCCTCGATGTGGTGCTGTGCAGTTTGGGCTACGCCACGCCTGCGGTGGATGGATTCCATCTGGCGGGCGCTTCTTTCACCTTGGAGGATGAGGAAACAGAGGAACGCATCACCGACCACCAGGACAATCTGGCCCGCCTGGAAATGATGCTGCCCGGCTTTGCGCGGGGCCTCGCAGCCCAGACCCTCACCGGCCGTGTGGGTTTCCGCCCCGCTTCACCCGACCGCCTGCCCCTGGCGGGCGCAGTGCCAGATTTTTCCGCGCCACGTACGGCCACCCGTCTGGTGGATTTGGTCCGCCTGCAAGGCCTGTGGTGCCTGCAGGGCTACGGCGCGCGCGGCATCGTGTGGTCCGGGCTGATGGCAGAATTGCTGGCCAGCCGCCTGGACGGCGACCCCCTACCCCTGGGCTGCGATCTGGCCGACGCCTTGGACCCGGGCCGTTTTTCCCTCGCCCGCAGCAAAACGGCGCCGCGCCCAATAGTCAAAGCTGAGGCGTCCCGGCCCGGCAAAGATTAGGGGAAGCAGCATGCCCAGGAAGAGCACCGGCAGTTTGAAATTGCCGAAGCCCTTGTCGGTGAAGCCGTAACCCTGGTACAGCTCACTCAGGGTGCCCCACGAATCGGGCCAGTGCACGCTGGCAATGGCAACGATGGTGAGGACAAAGAGCGAAACCGAGAAGAACCGGGTGGCGATGCCCAGCACCAGCGCCACACCGCCGACCAACTCGAACCAGGTGGACATCTGCCAACTGATTTCCGGGGGCACCAGGCTGAAGGGGAAAGGGAAACGCTCCTGAATGTCTGCAAACCAGTTGTCGCCGTGGAATTTCTCCAGACCTGATTCGAAGAAATCCCAGCCCAGCAGGATGCGTAGACTGAGAAGGCCGATCCAGAGACCGACGAGGTCGAGCGTTTCGAGCCCCTTGGGAATGAGGGTTTTCATGGTTTGACTCCGAGTATGACTCCCAGGCGGCGAAGGTCTTCGAGGACGCTGCCGCCTTGGGTAACGAGAAATTCAGGATCGGGATGGGCAATTTCGCCCGCTACGGCCAGACAGGCAGCCCGCCCGGTCATGCCTTCGCCCAGAAGGGCAAGCAAGCGAGCCGTCACGGGATTGCTGGCGGCAAAAGCGACCTTGTCGGCCGGATCGCGGAAAACGATGAGATAGGTGGCTTCCGGCTTGCGTGGACGGTAGGCGGGACCGATGCGATTGACCGGCCAGGCGTAGGCGAGATTCAAGAGGGCCGGATTGACCACCGGCGTGCCGGTGAGAAGATCGCCCTCGCGCACATGGGGCGGCGTGGGGGCGTCGGAAATGTCGAGAGCCAGTTCCACCCATTCGTAATGGGCGAGTTCACCGAACCAGCGCGGCAGGGGCTGGCACACCGAGCCTTCCTGAAGGTAACGCAGGAATTCGCGGGGAATCTCCCGAAACCAGGGCGTGGGGCTGCGCCAATCCCGGAAGAAAGCTCGGTTGAGGCGCCGCCAGCGCGCTTCGCCCAGAATAGCCCGGCAAACGGGGAAGCAGGCGTCCAGAAATCCGGTGATGTTGTTGAACAGGAGTTCCTCGTAAACGGCCATGCGCCGGGCGGGCACGCCGGAGGGCCTGCCCGTGCGCCTCGGGTCACGGATGCGCCGCCCAAAGGCCATCTGGAATTTCTGGAAGGGCAGGAGGTCAGCATTCATGCGACGCTCCGGCGGCCTGCGACATGGCGCTCGACAATGCCGGCGACCACTTCCACTTCCCGCACCAGTTCTTCCAGATCGGGAATGTTGAAATCCCGCTCCAGGCAGGTGGGCACCGGGCCGGTGCGGCGGTAGGCTTCTTCCAGCAGGACCCACACCGGGTCAATCACTGCGGCGCCGTGGGTGTCCACCAGAAGCCCGTCGGGCTCGGTGTAGTGGCCGGCCACGTGGATGTAGCACGTCCGCTCCAAGGGCAGCGCAGTCATGAATTGCAGGGGGTCGAAGCCGAAATTGCGGCTATTGACGTAGATGTTATTCACATCGAGATGCAGCAGGCAGTCGGCCTCCGCCACGATGGCCGA